>JAEUSX010000249.1 GCA_016788405.1 Flavobacteriales bacterium | reverse complement strand
CGCACCAGCAGCGAGAGTACATCATGCTCCCGCGCGGTGAGCTTCTGCAGGTCGTCGCTCTTCTTGAAGGGCTGCGCGAAGAGCGTGAGCACCTTGCGCGCGATGCTCGGGGTCATGGGTGCGCCGCCACCCATGGCCTCGCGGATGCCCTCCAGGATCTTCTCGGGCGCGGTCTGCTTCAGCAGGTAGCCGCTGGCGCCGTGGCAGATGGCCTGGAACACGTTCTCGTTGTCCTCCATCACGGTGAACATGAGCACCATCACCCCGCTGCCCGCCGCACGGATGGCGCGCAAGCCCTGCAACCCGTTCTCCACCGGCATGTCGATGTCCATGAGCACAACGTCCGGGTGGTGGTAGGCCACATGGCGTTCGGCCCGCTCCGCGTTGGTGTAGTGTCCGATGAGCCGGATATCATCGGTGCCCTTCATCAGCTCGCCGAGGCTTTCAGCGAGGTCGGTGTTGTCTTCAAAGAGCAGTACGCGAATCATGCTCTGGCAAAGTACGCGGAAGGAGCCGCAGGGGAATACCCCCCTTTTGGTGGGGGAAGACCAGCCGAGCTTCACGCTCGGCATCGTTCACGATCCGGCAGCGCCTTGTCGTTGAATAGGCCGGATGGTTCGTCTTTCTGCTGCATGGCGAGGGCATGAAGCAAGGGCCGGCTGAGCCCGATCGTGTTGATTGCCGGGTCGAAGGCCCATGCTCCGTGTCGGGGCGCGCTCCGTGTGGCGTCCGGCCCGTTCCTTCATGGCCTGGAGCTCAATGCGCATGCGCTGCATGCAGCGCACGGGGTCAGTCAGCGCACTCCCCGTTCAACATCCGCTCAATCGGCGCGACCACCGAGGGGCGCTCGATGGAGCAATGGAGAAAGAACACCTGTACCTGGACACCAGGGTCCTGCGAGGTTGTGGGGTTCGCCGAGCTCGATGGTTGAGTTGCAACGCGGGGCGCGTACCTTCTTCATATCCTCGTCGCCTGCACATGCATCCAGTCGAAGTTGCGCGTGCGGCCCAGGCTGAGCCAGCCTTCCTCTTCCCAGCACTCCCACCAGGCGGTGTACTCGGGCCGTGCGAAGGTGGCGCGGTCAGCGCCCCAGCGGAGCTGGTTGTTCGAAGGGTCGTAATCGAGCGCGATGCCCCAGCTATGCGTGGAACGTCGCGTGCCGCCCCGCATGGGCCGGTCATTGAAGCAGCCGCCGAACTGATCGAGGCGGAGCCGGCGGATCTCGTTCGGGCCATAGATGCGCAGCACGTTGCGCAGCACGCGCTCCAGGCTGTCGCGCACCAGCGCGTGGCAGCGGATGGTTCGCGCCTGCTGCTCGGGTGACCAAGCGAGGTAATGCGGGTAAGGCGGCGTGAGCGGGACGAGGCGCGTGCCGGGTAGGCCGTAGTAGGCGGTGATCGCCGCGTCGGTGCTGCCCTGAGAGGGCCAGTTGTTCGGATTGCGCTCAGCCCGGTCCTCCGGACGCCAACTGGGCTCCGCGCTGCCGAAGAGCCGGCGGTGCACCAGCGCGTCGTACGCGCGCTGCGTCTCATCGCCCCAGAGACCGTCAATGGCATCGCCGCGCAGCCCTGAGATCTGCTGGACCATGGCCACCATCTTTCGCTCGCGCGGCCATGAGCGCTTCACTTGCGGGAGGGATTCCGCTACCAAGACCATTTCGTCATGGATCAGCCCATCGAGCGGGCCGTTGTACTGATGGGCGCGCCGCATAGCGCTCTGGGCAAGAAGGATGCTCTCCGAATCGAGGGGCATGGAAGCAGGATTGAGGACTGTTACGCTGGGCACCATCACCGCAGCGATACGAAGGTCAATGGCGCACGGCGCACCAGCAAGCCCTCAGGGGTGTCTTTTCCGCCACCCCCTCCCCAGAATGCCCCACTTGTACGCGAAGATCACCAGGCCCGATTTGCTCTTGATGCCGTGCTTCACGAAGATGCGCTCCCGGTATCCGTGGATGGCGCTCACGCTCACGCCCATGAGATTCGCCACCATGTCGTAGGTGGGCTCGCGTTCATCGCACACGTGGCGGATGAAGTCGATGTCACGGTCCTTGAGGTCGGCGAGGATGGCCTGCCGTTGGGCCTCGTATTGCTCTGAGGTGGTGGGCAGACCACGCTCCACCAGTTCCTCATTGATGTACTGTCCGATGGTGGCCACCTGCTCGAGCGCCTCGCGGAAGAGCCCCTTGCTCACGTCCTTCGGCAGGAAGCCGCAGGCACCGGCGCGCAACGCGCGGGCCATGGTCTGCTCATCCTTGTCGAAGGTGAGCGCCAGGGCGCGCGTCTCCGGGTGGTCGGCCCTGATCCAGGAAATGGTCTCGAAGCCGTCCATCACGGGCATGTGCAGGTCCACGATGGCCACGGCCACGCGTGTGCCGTCGGCGATGGCCTCCTGGTACTCCTTGCCGTTCCCCGCTTGCACCACCACGTCGTAGCCGCCCAAGCGCTCGATCATGTCGCAGAGCGCGCTGCGGAACAGTTCGTGATCGTCGATGAGGGCGATGGGGATGGACGACGGCATCGGTCGCTAGTGTACGCATTGCGGTGCAGTGGTCATGTTACCCGTGTGCAACGGCTGCCGATGCGCAACTTGCCGCCGCGGACAAGCCGCATCGCATGAAGCGCCTCCTCTTCACCTTGGCCGGTCCCGCCTGCGCCGTGCTGCTCTACGCGCTGTTGAAGCACGTGGGCGAAGCGCAAGCCGCGATGGCCGGCATCGTGGCCTGGATGGCCGTGTGGTGGATCAGCGAGGCCGTGCCGCTGGCGGTGACCTCCTTGTTGCCGGTGGTGCTCTTCCCGTTGCTGGGCATCTGCGACCTGCCGAAGGCGGCGGGCTTCTACGGCAAGGATGTGATCTTCCTCTTCATCGGCGGATTCCTGCTGGCCTTGGGCATCGAGCGCAGCGGCCTGCACAAGCGCATCGCCCTGCATATCGTGCATCGTGTGGGCGCATCGCCCTCGCGTTTGATCCTCGGCTCATTGCTCGCCACCGGACTCCTCAGCATGTGGATCAACAGCACGGCGGCAGTACTGGTGATGCTGCCCATCGGCATGAGTCTGCTCAGCGCGGCACCGGGCCACGCGCGGTTGGGCGCGGCGCTCGCGCTGGCGGTGGGCTACGGCGCCACCATCGGCGGCATGGCCACGCCGGTGGGCACCCCGCCCAACCTGGTCTTCATGGAGCAGTGGAAGCAGTTCTTCCCCGAGCGCGATGCCATCGGCTTCGGCCAATGGATGCTCTTCGGCGTGCCCTATGCGATCCTGTACATGCTGCTCACCTGGCTGCTGATGACGAAGGTGCTCTTCAGGATGCCCGGTCCGGCCAGCGTCGACAAGCACGCGCTGCGCGATCAGATCCGCGCCCTAGGTCCCGCCTCGCGCGATGAGGTGCTCTCGGCCATCGTCTTCGGCATCACCGCGCTGCTGTGGATCACCGGCGATCGCATCGCCTTCAGCGACGATGTGGTGTTCAGCGGCTGGCGCAACAACGAGTGGGTGGACCTGAAGGGCTTCGGCGACCCTGCGGTGGCGATGGTGGGCGGCATCCTCTTGTTCCTCATCCCCTCATCGGACCGGCCCGCAGGTGGCTCCACCCTCAACGGCTCGCCCCTCGCCGCGGCACCCGCTTGCCGCTCGCTCTTGGATTGGGACTTCGCGCAGGCCCGCATCCCGTGGGGCGTGGTGCTGCTCATCGGCAGCGGCTTCGCTATCGCGGGCGGCATCGACGCGAGCGGGCTGAGCGCGACGATCGGCGAGGCGCTGGCGACCTGGCGCGCGGGCTCAGAGACTCTGCAGGTGGGCGCCATCGCCACCAGCGTGACGTTGTTGAGCGAGCTGGGGAGCAACACTGCCGTGGCGAGCCTGGTGCT
>JAEUSX010000191.1 GCA_016788405.1 Flavobacteriales bacterium | reverse complement strand
CGGTTTCTATGGCGTGGTGGAGCAGGTGGACACGGATTTCCTGGACCGCTGGGTGGATGACACGAACGGCAACCTCTTCAAGGCCGGCGATAATTTCGGTACGGGCGGCACGGCGGCGGCCGACCTGGCTTGGTACGGGCTCGCGCAGAGCAGCTATGAACCGCGCTATGAGCTGAAGACGAACGAGGCGGCCAATGACTGGACTGATCTGATCGAGCTGGTCGACGCGATCAACAACACCAGCGATGCGCAGCTGCAGACCTTCCTTCCGGCCCTGATGGACTTGCAGCCCTTGCTCCGTTCGCTGGCCATCGACAACCTCTTCGCCAACCTCGACAGCTACATCAACAGCGCGCGCAACTGGTATCTCTATCACAACGACACCACGGGCCTCTGGCAATGGATCAAATGGGATGCGAACGAAGCCTTCGGACGATACAGTGGCGGCCAGCAGAACCTCACGAGCCTCTCGCCCTACTACCTCGCCAACAACCGGCCGCTGATGACGCGCATCATGAACGTGCCCTGGTTGCGGCAGCTGTACACCGTTGAGTACTGTGCCGTGCACGATGCGTTCGACAATGCCCAGCTCGACCCGCGGATCGACGCGCTCGTCGCACTGGTGCAGCCGCACGTCTTCGCCGATCCGAACAAGCAGTACACGAACACGCAGTTCACCACCAACATCGCCAGCAACATCACCGGTGGTGGCGGTCCGGGCGGTGGCCAGACCATTTATGGCCTGAAGTCCTTCATCAACGCGCGCCGCCAGTACCTCACCGGTGCGCTGGATTGCACCACCATTGGCATCGCGGAGCGGGAGCGATCCGGTATCAAGGCATGGCCGAACCCGATGGAGGAGACCTTGTGGGTGACTCTTCCGGCAGGCGTGACGACGAGCATGCCCACGCTGAGCGATGCCCTCGGCCGCGTGGTTCCGTTGTCGTGGTCCGGTGGTTGTGCGGACGTATCGATGCTCGCCCCGGGCCCGTACGTGCTCGCGTTGCGCGACGGTGAGGTGGTCCTCAGCCAGGTATTGCTCAAGCAGTAGGCGGCCCGGCCCGTTCACTAGCAGCCACCGTGCTGGCGCTTCGCGCGATCGAGGGCAGCATCGCTATTTGCTGTGCATCTTGTCAGCCGGGCAACGACGGATTCGCCGTCACCGTCAATCGCCCTCCCGCCGCCATGCTTCGACGCCTGTACGATATTATTTTGGAGAGCCTTCGCGGCGAAGAGCGCGACTACACCGCGATGGGGATCCGGCGCGCCATCGTGCTGCTGAGCATCCCGATGATCCTGGAGATGGGCATGGAGGCCCTCTTCGCTCTGGTGGACACCTTCTTCGTGAGCAAATTGGGCACCGTCGCCACGGCCACCATCACGCTCACAGAGACCTGGATGGTGCCGGTGTACTCGATCGCATGGGGCCTCGGCATGGGCATCACGGCCGTGGTGGCCAGGCGCACCGGTGAGAAGGACAAGAACGCAGGGCGCATCGCAGCAGGGCAGAGCCTGATGATCGCTGTGATCACCGGAGTCATGCTCGCGGTCCCTGCGGTCATCGCCGCGCCTTGGCTGCTGCAAGTCATGGGCGCAGAGCCCGCCGTGCTGGTATCGGCCGTGCCTTATGCGCGACTGATGTTCGCCAGCAACCTCATTGTCACCCTGCTCTTCGCCATGAATGCGGTGTTCCGTGGGGCCGGCAATGCCAACATCGCCTTGCGCACCCTGGTGATCGCCAACCTGATCAACTGCGTGCTCGATCCACTCTTCATCTTCGGCATCGGGCCTTTCCCGGCGATGGGCGTTCAGGGCGCGGCGGTGGCCACCACGATCGGACGAAGCATCGGGGTCCTGTTTCTCCTATGGAACCTTTTCCGCGCGGACGGATTGCTCGCGGTGCGCCTCTCCGACCTGCGACCCATCGGAAGCGTTGTTCAGAACATCGTGAAGGTGAGCATGGGCGGCATCGGCCAGTTCCTCATCGCCAGCCTGAGCTGGGTGTTCCTGGTGCGCGTAGTGGCCGAGTTCGGCACCGATGCCGTGGGTGGATACGGCGTAGCGGTGCGCATCATCATCGTGGCGCTGCTCCCAGCGTGGGGCATGGCCAACGCGGCCGCCACGCTGGTGGGCCAGAATCTGGGAGCCGAGCAGCCCGGGCGCGCCCAGAGTAGCGTATGGCTATGCGGGCATTACAACATGTTCTTCATGGTGCTCATCACGCTATTCTTTTGGCTCGCCGCGCCTTGGGTGGTCTCGTTCTTCAGCCAGGGAGCCGAGGCCGATGCGTACAGCATCTCAGCCCTGCGCGTGATCAGTCTGGGCTACTTCTTCTATGGCTACGGCATGGTGCTCGCGCAGGCGCTGAATGGGGCAGGGGACAGCCTCACGCCGACCTGGCTCAACGTGATCTGCTTCTGGCTCATCGAGATACCGCTCGCCTGGGCGCTGGCGAAGCCGCTTGGCATGGGGCCTGTCGGCGTCTTCACCTCCGTGGCCATAAGCGAGAGCATCCTCGCCGTGCTGTGCGCCATCATCTTCCAGCGGGGGAAGTGGAAGACCGTGAAGGTGTGAGCTACTTCGCCTCGAAGCCGGCGGGCCTGCCTGCCTTGTACCACCGCAGCAGCGTATCGATCATGTGCTCGATCTTGCGCGCATCGGCCCACGTGGCGCGGAAGACCAAGCGGCCGTCCGCATCCACGAGGTAGGCGCCGTTCGGCACCCGGCCGTAAGCGGTGTACACCGCCTCGTCCAGCCCATCCACGAGGACCGGCAAGCTGCCGAGCTGCGCGAATTCCTTGGCGTAGGCCATCTTCTCGGACTCGCTCTTCGGCATCGGGTACATCTTGAATTTCTTCCGGTCGCCGGGATGAAGCTCGCGGCCGTACACCACGAAGAGCTGCACGTCGGGCTCGTTCTCGTACTTCTTCATCAGGCGGCTCCAGCGCTCCATCTGCACGCGCGCGGGCGGGTTGCTGATGCTGCCGAACATGAAGGCGCGGATCTTCCCCGGATTCGCCGAGAGGCGGTAACGGCCCTCGCGCTGCGCGATGGGCAGGTCGAAATCGTGGGTCCGGCCGTCCATGCCGTGGCCTTCGCTATACGCGCGCAGTTCGCGGATGGTCCCGCGCATCAGCTTGTCGAAATTCATGCGCCAGATGCTCACCTGCTGGCGCATGGCCCTGATCTCCTTCTCGCTGTAGGCGTTCAGGTAGTAGTCCAGGTCATCGTGGAAGGTGAGCGCGCTGTCCGTGGCGTACCAGCGCGGGTCCCAATTGTTCAGTTGGGCAGCGCAGCCCAGTGGGAGCAGGAGAGCGAAGAGGAATGCGCGCATCGCGTGCGCAAGGTAGGCGGGCCTCAGCCTATGAAGATGACCTCCACCCATTCGTCGGGGCCAAGGCGCAGCTCGCGCAATCGCATCTCCACGGACCACGAGGTCACGGGCGCGTCCTCGCGGAGCTCAACGGGCTTGTAAGGCCATGCGTTGATCTTGAGGAAGACCGGGTCCGGCCAGGTGCTGTTGTACAGTAGAGCGAATCGAAGGGCCTGATGGTCCACGACGAGCTTTCGCCCATCGAGCCCATTGGCCGTGGTGGTCACCACGAGCGCAGCACGGTAAAGTCGCTGCTGCCAACCTGGAATCGGGGTATGGAATAGCGCCTGCCGGAATTCCAGCCGGGGCATGGTGCCACCGGCGAACTGCGCGATGGGTTGATCACGTGTCAGGCGGATGTGCTGAAGGGCCATTCGCGAAGGGAGCGGTTGGAAGGTCGTATTCGTTCGAGGGCTGCGGATCGCGGCTCGGTGCGTCCGACTTTCAGCCGGCTTTGGTTTCAACCTTCATGCCTCCAAGTCAGAATTGGTAACGCAGCTGCACCTTCAGATCGCTGCGCACAGGTCCGTTCACCTCCTGCAATCCGCTGCTGATCACCGTTTGGTCGCGGTAGATCCATGCCCCGTAGCGGATCCAGACATCCACGCGCCGCAGCGGCGTGAGGCGCGCCATGCCGTACCAGCGGATGCCGCGGCCGTAATACGCCGGGATGCTGAACACGCCGATGAGGTCGTTCTCGTACGCGTACACGCGGGCATCATAGCCGCCAGATTCGAAGAGCGCGAATCGGGCGGTGAGCTCAAGCGGGCTGCGCAGCGGGCGGTGCACCAGGTCCTGATACATGAGGAACCCATGCTGCAGCGGGGCCGAACCGCGCTGGAAGTCCACCGTTTCGATGCGCGTGCGGAGGCTCAGGCTCTTGCTCACCTTGGCGCTCACGTTCACACGGTAGTTGGTCTGCTGCAAGGGCACGAGCGGATCAATGCCGCTCACGTCGAAGGCCGTATTGCGCGAACGGACCTGCTGGCGCACACGGGCATAGATCTCCACCTGCCGGTTCGGCCTCCAGTTCACTTGTGCCAGCCAGTCGGTGCCGCCGCTGGGGGCGTTGGTCAAGTAGCGGAGCCATGGGAAGCGGAATTGGTCCACGTAGGCATTGATCTGCCATTTGCGGTTGGGCCGGATCTCGAGTCCGGTGAAGAGCCCGCGCTCGTTCCATGGGTTGGTGCTCTCCGCGAAGGCCACGCTGTACAGGCCATGGAAGTCGCGCCCGTAGTCGCGGAAGAGCAGGCTCATGCTCACGCGCTTGTCCAGAGCGGCCAGCAGGCCCGTGTTCATGGCCATGCCGCCATTCGAGCTGCGCGCGGCCTCTCCGAACCAGGTGATGCTGCGCCAGATCACATTCCAATCGGCGCCCATCGTGGTGTTGCCGGCGCCTTGGAACTCGAACTGGTTGTACGGCTTCAAGTCCCGGGTGAGGGTGGCGTCGTAATCCACGCGCGCGGCCGTGGCGCCGATGCTCCAGGCGCGCTCTTTCCAACGCAGGTGACCACCGATGACCTGCTCCCCGATGGCGTCCTTCTTGTTCAGCTCGCTCGCCGTCCGATGGAAGCCATCCTCGATGAAGCTGCTGAAGACCGCGTCCTGGATGTTGGTGTCCAGCGAATCATTGGCCGTGGGAATGGTGCTCACGTTCGCATCGATGCGCTTGTTCGAGAAGAAGCCCGTGAGCTCGAGCTTCCTGGACAGTGCGAACGTGGCTGCCGCGCCGCGCATGAAGAGGTTCTCGTTCACGCTGGTGTATGGCGCGAGTCCCACGGCATTGCGCTTCACGTTCAGCGAGAAGCTGCTCTTGGCCGCGAAGGCGAGTCCGTTCCAGAAGGTGAGCCCCTGGCCGAACTGCGCGCTGTAGTCGCCGATGGCCACCGCTTTCAACCGGCCCAGGTCCCGCACGAAGAGGTGGGCGCTGAGGAAGTCGTAGCTGCTCTGGGAGCCCTTGAAGAACTCCTCGCCTTCGTCCTTCTCTGCCGTGAAGCCAAAGCTGATGTTCTGCCGGTAGCGGAAGCGGTAACGGGTGTACACGCGGAACGGGCTGCCGAGATAGACTTTGCTGTTGGCCCGAAGGGAATCACGCGCACCTGTGTTGCCGAAGTCGGGCAGCGGTTCCCCGCCGGGATCCGTGTACTCCCTGCCGAAGGGATTGCTTCGATCCATGAAGCCCTTGCGCTCTTCGATGTTCATGGTGCTGCGCAGCATGATCTCGTTGGTGGCCTGCTTCATGATCTCCTTGAACGAGGCCCGCGCGCCCAGCTGGCTCTCACGAACGGTCACGAAAGGCCGGATCAGGTTGATCGTGGCCGCGTCCCAGCCATTGATGGTCTGGAGCTCGTAGATGCTGAGCAGCCTGCCGTTGCGTTGGATATGGCTCAGCAAGGAACTCACCTGCACGTCGTTCAGGAGCATCAAGGCGCTGAGGTCCTGCGCATCGGCCCGGTTCAGGTCCAGCGGATCATTGTAATGGTCCACGAGCACTTGGAACAGGTTGCTGAGGTCCACATCGTTGTCGCCGCCGAGCTGCTCCACGGCTGCTTCGATGCGCTGCTCGATCACATCGCGCGGCACGCCATCCACTTGCGCCAAGGCCAGCATGGGCAGCGCGGCGGATAGAACGACTGCGATTCGCCTCACTTGAATCGGTAGTTCAGGTTGATCATGGGCGTGGCGCCGAGCTTCGAGCGCATGGACACCGACAGATCCATCTCCAATCTGCTCACACGGATGCCGGCGCCGAAGTGCCCTTGAACAGGACCGCTGCTGATGCCCGTCCGCAGGTACAAGGCCTTGCTCGGCATGTATTCCACGCCGAAACGGAAGCGTTCCGGCCGGTCGATGTCCTTCTCTGCCTCACCGGTCAGGGTGAGCTTGCTGCTCACCACCCAGCCGAGACCGGCCCGGAGCAAGGTGGGCACGCGCTCATCGAGCACGACGTTGCTCTCCGTGACCGCACCGAGTTTGGTGCGCGAAGGGTTGAAGATGTGCGCACCGAGCCAGAACTGCTCGCTGATGCGGGCTTGCACGCCCAGCTCGCCCACGAATGCCGCCGTGCTCCCATAGTTGCCGCCGAGGTTCACGCCCAGGTAATTGAATTGCACGGCGGCGCGCAGCCCTTCGCCGAAGCGCATGGCGTAGGCCAGGCTGGCGCGCGTCTCATTGTAGAGCGAGTAACCGAAACGGTCGGCTCCGAGGCCGATGCAACCTTTGCCGACCGGGATCGCCACCGCCAGGCCTTGCTGCGCCAGATCCTCGCTGAGGAAATGCCGCTGATAAAGAAGGCCGGCCACAGGAGCCTTCAAGCCGGCGATGCCAGCGGGGTTCGACCTGAGGCTCCAAGGATCGGCGAGCGTGAGTCCGGTGCCACCCATGCCCGCGAAGCGCGCGCCCACGGTGAGCGGATCCCCCCCCGCGATGCAGGAAGCCGAGATCAACAGGCCGGCGAGAGCGAGATGCCGCATGGCGCCGAATGTAACGGCCGCACGAGAACGTCGCTTCTATATTCGGCCGCCGCCGGCAGCACAGAATAACCCCTCCTCGAAGCATGCCGTCGATCCTGGTCGTCGCCAGCCACAGGCCAGGCCGCAATCCCAGCCAGCGCTACCGGATCGAGCAGTTCGTTCCCTACTGGGAGCGCCACGGCGTCCGGGTGGAGTACGCCTGGCTCATCGATGAGGAGGACGATGAGGCGTTCTACACCCAAGGCCGCTTGATCGACAAGGCGCGCATCCTTCTGAAGAGCATCCGTCGTCGAGCAGCGCATGTGCGCCGCGCCCGGTCGTTCGATCTGATCTTCCTGCAGCGTGAAGCCCTCATGATCGGGAGCATCCGGTTCGAGCGCGCGTTCGCCGCCACCGGCGTGCCCATGATCTACGATTTCGACGATGCCATCTGGCACATGGACGTGAGCGATGCCAACCGTCGCCTGAAATGGCTCAAGGATCCGGGGAAGACGCCGCGCATCATGGCGCTGGCCACGCATGTGATCGCGGGCAACGAATACCTGGCCGGATTCGCGCGCGCGCACAACCTCCGCGTGGAGGTGATCCCCACGGTGATCGACACGGAGCGCTACGTGCCGCTTGCACCTGCGGCAAGACCGGATGGCAAGGTCATCATCGGCTGGACCGGGAGCTATACCAGCGCGGGGCACCTGCGCCTTGCCATCCCCGTGCTGCTCGGCCTTCAGCGCGAGTTCGGCGACCGCATCGGCTTCCGCTTCATCAGCGACCGCGCGATTGAAGTTCCCGGATTGGATGTCGAGAACGTGCGCTGGAGCTCCGCGTCGGAACCGGAGGACATCGCGCCCATCGACATCGGCATCATGCCGCTTCCGGATACGGAATGGAGCCGTGGGAAGTGCGGCTTCAAGGGGCTGCAGTGCATGGCCATGGCCAAGGCCGTGGTGCTGGCCGATGTGGGGGTGAACAGGGCCATCATCCAGGATGGCGTGAACGGCATGCTTGCCCGTAACGATGCTGAATGGACGGACCGGCTGCGCCAGCTCATCACCAATGCCGACCTTCGCCACCGCTTGGGAGCGGAGGCGCGGCGGACCGTGGAGCGGCACTATTCCACGCTCGCCTGGCGCGACCGATACCTTGAGCTCTTCGCCGAACTCACACAACCCCGATGAACGACACCGCAACTGATCTGAAGCGCACCGCGCTCACGCACATCCACGAATCACTGGGCGCCAAGATGGTCCCTTTCGCAGGCTACCTGATGCCTGTCCAGTACAGCGGCGTCATCGACGAGCACAACGCCGTGCGCAACAGCGTAGGTGTTTTCGATGTGAGCCATATGGGCGAATTCCTGGTGCGGGGGCCGGGCGCGCTCGACCTCATCCAGAAAGTGACGAGCAACGATGCCAGCAAGCTCACGGTGGGCAAAGTACAGTACAGCTGCCTGCCCAACGCCACCGGAGGGATCGTCGATGACCTGCTGGTTTACCGCATGCAGAACAAGGATGACCATCACTACGTGCTGGTGGTGAATGCAAGCAACATCGAGAAGGACTGGAACTGGATCAAATCGCTGAACACCTTCGATGCCCAGCTGGAGAACATCAGCGACCGAATGAGCCTGTTGGCCGTGCAAGGCCCGAAGGCGGTGGACACGTTGAAGGGCTTCTTCGCCGAGGATATCTCCAGCATGCCCTATTACACCGCGATCTACGCTGAGATGAGGGGCGTCGGCTTGGTGCTCATCAGCACCACGGGCTACACGGGCGCAGGCGGCTATGAGGTGTACGTGCCCAACCCGCTCGCCGAGAAGGCCTGGAACGCGGTCATGGAGGCTGGAAGGCCATTCGGCATCAAGCCTACCGGACTGGCCGCGCGTGACACCTTGCGATTGGAGATGGGCTTCTGCCTTTACGGCAACGACATCGACGACACGACATCGCCCATCGAGGCGGGGCTTGGTTGGATCACCAAGTTCACGAAGGAATTCACCAACAGCGCGGCGATCAGAGCGCACAAGGAGAATGGCACTGGCCGGCGGCTCGTCGGCTTCGAGCTTCTCGATCGAGGCATTCCGCGCCATGGCATGAACGTGATCGATGCTCAAGGCGGCGTCATCGGAGTGGTCACCAGCGGTACCATGAGCCCGACCCTCAACAAGCCCATCGGCATGGCATACGTGCCCACGGCATTGAGCGCTCCGGGCTCGGAGGTGCTCATCGATGCGCGCGGCAAGGCCCTCCGGGCGCGGGTGGTGAAGGTGCCCTTCTTGAGCCAGGGCTGAGGCAGGGGAGGCCAATCAATCGGTTTCCGGGACTGTTTCCTTATCTCTGTGGCATGGAGGAGGTGATCCGTAATGACGATTACCGGTACCGCGTGGAAGTCTGCTTCGTTCCGGGGCAGTACCCGCTCTATGCGCAGGACATGGGCATCGTGGTGGTCATCGACATCCTCCGCGCCACGAGCGCCATGGTGGCGGCTTTCGAGCACGGGGTGGATCGCATCATTCCGGTGGGCACGATCGAAGAGGCGCGGCAGTACATCGGCCGCCCCGGCTACATCGCTGCTGCGGAACGCAACGGCGAGGTGGTGGAGGGCTTCAGCTACGGCAATTCACCCCTGGCCTATGTGGGGCGCGACCTTCGCGGACAGACCATCGTGATGACCACGACCAACGGCACCAAGGCCATCAATCTGGCGAAGAATGCGCGCAAGCTGGTCGTGGGCTCGTTCCTCAACCTGACCGCGCTCAGTGATTGGCTGGTGCAGCAGAACGATAACATCCTGTTGCTGTGCTCGGGCTGGAAGGACAAGTTCAATCTAGAGGACAGCGTGTACGCCGGGGCGGTCATGGAGCGCTTGCTGGCCAGCGGCAAGTTCGGCGTCGAGGAGGACAGCAGCATCGCCGCCAAGTACATGTTCATGGCCGCGCGCGACAATTTCCTGAGCATCCTGAAAGCCGCACCGCGCCGTCGCCGCATCGAGCAGTTGCACCTCCTGCCCGATGCCAAGTACTGCTTGACGCCGGATCAGAGCCGGATCATCCCCGTGCTGCGCGAGGGAGAGCTTGTCCGGATGGAGATGGTGACCGCATGATCAAACGAGTCGCGTTGTGCTTCCTTGCGCTCGTGGCGCTCATGGTGCTCTTGGCGCCTTCAGCAGCGCCCCGTGCTGAGGCCTGGGGCTTCTACGGCCACAAGCGCATCAACCGCATGGCCTGCTATGCGCTGCCACCGGAGATGTTCCCCTTCTTCAAGCGTCACATCGACTTCATCAGCGACCACGCCGTTGATCCCGATCGCCGGCGCTACGCGGTAGCGGGGGAGGCCGAGCGGCACTACATCGACATCGACCATTACGCCAAAGGCGGTCAGGATCCGTTCGCGGTCATGCCGCGCAAGTGGGAGGATGCGGTGGCGAAGTACAGTGAAGACACGCTGAAGGCTTATGGCATCGTGCCCTGGCACATCCGCGTCGCGCACGGCCAGCTCGTTCGCGCATTCCAGCGCGGTGACGTGGATCGCATCCTTCGGAGCGCTTCGGACCTGGGCCATTACGTGGGCGATGCGCATGTGCCCCTGCACACCACGGAGAATTACAATGGTCAGCTCACCGATCAGCATGGGATCCATGCGTTCTGGGAGAGCCGCATCCCGGAGCTGAGCGCTGAAGGCTACGATCATCTGGTGGGCCGCGCCGAGTACATCGATGATCCGCTCGATGCCGCGTGGGATGCGGTGCAAGCGAGCCATCTGATGGTCGATAGCGTGCTCGGCATCGAGAAGCGGTTGAGTCAGCAGTACCCGGAGGATCAACGGTACGTGTTCGAGGACCGTGGCCGCGGCGCCATGAGGCTCCCTTCGCGCGAGTACGCCAAGGCGTATGAGGATGCGATGCTCGGCATGGTGGAGCGCCGCATGAACGCGAGCATCATCACCCTGGCCAGCTTCTGGTACAGCGCGTGGGTGAACGCCGGACAGCCGGACCTGGATCGGTTCGAACAGAAGGACGTGAGCGATTCGCTGAAAGCAGTGCTGGCGGCCGAGGAGGAGTTGTGGAAGGAGCGGCGTGAGGGTTACGGGCGCGAGCACGAATGAATGGCGGTGTCATTATCAACACACTGCGAGTTTTCCACCATGTGATGCAATGCAGCCCGGGAGGGCTATTTTCGTCCCAGTTCTTTCACACCGAACCTGTTCGAGCATCCTCCGGCCGTGAGGCCGACAACGCGAAGCCCGCACAGGCCAGCAGTTCATCGGAACCAACAATTAACATCAGGGACCGCACCCTGAGCGGCCTACGGCGGGCCTCGGCCATCTTCGGGTGGCTCTCTTCGGGGACAACGAGGATTACGGAAGCCATCATCGCGGTCCCGCCCATGTGATTCCATGGGTTCCCTGAACGTGGCCCTGTGCGGGCTTTTTCTCGTTCGCGATGACAGTCCGTAGTCCTTCCGAGTCCTCTATCTTGCCCGTGCCCAAACCCTCAACCATGCGTACAGCCGTACTCGCCATCTTCATCGCGATCGCTTCGCTCACCGCGGCCCAGACCGTGCTCTTCAGCGAGGATTTCGAGAGCACTCCCGATTTCACCTTGAACACCACGGATGCGGGCTCGGCCGTTGGCACGTGGAATACCTGGCTGATCAATGATAGCTACACGGGCGGCGATGGCGACGTCGTCTGTTTCGGATTCCCGTTCACCTATTCGATCGTGAATACGCCCGCCCAGCCGGTGGGCATCACCAACCCGAACGGGAATTACTTGCATACGGCCAGCGTGGAAGGCATCGCGGATGGGATCACCTGCTGCTCCTTCGGTGCGGCCGATGGTTTCTGCATCTCTGCGGATAACATCTTCAGTCGGATGAACGTGGACGTGAGCACACTCGGCAGTTCCAGCGTGGACCTCAAGTTCTGGTGGCTTTGCGAGGGCGGGCCATCCTATTATGGGCAGGTCTATTACAGCACCAATGGAGGAGGATCCTGGACGAACGCAGGCGGACAGTACAACAGTCAGGGCTCTTGGACCGAGCAGACCGTCTCCTTGCCTGCATTCGCCAATCAGGCCACGCTGCGCTTCGGATTCCGCTTCGTCAACAGCACCGGAACCACCGCATTGGACCCGGGCTTCGGAATCGACGACGTGCGCATCATCAGCAATGTGGCAGCCCCACCTTCCATCACCACGAGCAACCTCTCCGGCGCCGCATTCTGCCAGGGCGTGCAGCTTTCGGTGCCCTACAACATCACAGGTGCTTACACGCCAGGCAACGTGTTCACCGCGCAGCTGAGCGATGCGACAGGCAGCTTCGCATCTCCGACGGACATCGGTAGCGTGATCAGCACGACAGGGGGCTCCATCACCGCTGCGATTCCCGTGGCAGCCGCTCCCGGAACCGGCTATCGCATCCGCGTGGTGAGCACCGCGCCGGTCGTGATCGGAAGCGACAATGGAATCGACCTCACCATCAACGCCGCGCCATACGCCGGACCCGATGGCATTGTGACGCTCTGCAAGAACTCCGGCACCTACGACCTGCTCGA
>JAEUSX010000181.1 GCA_016788405.1 Flavobacteriales bacterium | reverse complement strand
ATTTGGCCATTCCGCCTGCCCTGCTACTTTTGGATTCGCCCAAGCCCTCTCCCCCATGCGCGACGATCGCGAGGATGTGTTCTCCAAGGCTGTCCGTGCCGGAAAACGGACCTATTTCTTCGATGTGAAGAGCACTCGCGGTCGAGACCTCTTCCTCACCATCACCGAGAGCAAGAAGCACACCCACGAGGACGGCACCGCCCATTACGACAAGCACAAAATCTTCCTTTACAAGGAGGACTTCGACAAATTCCTGGATGGGCTGCACGATGCCATCGCTGAGATCGATCGACTGCGGGGCACCGAGGAGTACAACCATCCACCGGAACAAGGCCCGAAGGATGCTGCTGGCGAAGCGCCTCCCTTCAGCGATGTGAATTTCGAGGACCTGGACCGCAAGGATCTCTAAGTCGATCAGCGCTGCATCGCCGCAGCGATATCCGGCTTGAAGTAGCCGGGCCCCTTCATCACCTTTCCGTCCTCGCGGTAGATCGGCTTGCCGTCGGCGCCTAGCTTGCTCATGTTGCTGCGCTGGATCTCGCGGAACACTTCGTGGATCTTGTGCTCCAGGCCATGCTTCAGCAAGGTGCCGCAGAGGATGTAGAGGATATCGCCCAGCGCGTCGGCCACCTCCAACAGATCGCCGCGGAGCGCGGCATCGAGGTACTCCTCGTTCTCCTCTCGGATCAGCTTGTAGCGCAGCAGGGCCTCGCGGTCGCCGATGTCGCCGACGGGCGACGTAGCGTTCGGAATGCCGAAGGCATCGTGGAAGTCGCGCACATGCTTGGTGGCTTCATCAAGCGACAGCGGCTTCAAGGTGGTTTGCATGCGCCGAAGTTAGCGGCCCCTGCGTGCACCGCACGACGAGCGAAGCGCGCTACCCGATCGCCTGAGGAGCATCGATCATATCATGCTGGTTAACACGCTTTAACGGCGTGAGAAGGGTGCTGGAAATGAGGCCCCGGCACCTTTGCCTTCAGCTCAACCTCGCAATGGAAACCACCTTGTCGCAATCGCCTTCCACCGTCACTTCAGAGAGCATCCGTGCGCTGAACGACCGCATCCAGCAGGCCAGCGCGTTCGTGGACCTGATCGACCACGAGATGGAGAAGGCCATCGTGGGCCAGAAGGACATGGTGCACAAGCTCATGGTGGCGCTCCTCGCGGACGGCCACGTGCTGCTGGAAGGCGTGCCCGGCCTGGCGAAGACGCTCGCCATCAAATCGCTCGCGCGCACCATCGAGGCCGGCTTCAGCCGCATTCAGTTCACGCCTGACCTGCTCCCCGCCGACCTCATCGGCACCTTGATCTACAGCCAGCGCAACGAGGAGTTCAGCGTGAAGAAGGGTCCCATTTTCAGCAACTTCATCCTCGCTGACGAGATCAACCGCGCGCCGGCCAAGGTGCAGAGCGCGCTGCTCGAGGCCATGCAGGAGCGCCAGGTCACCATCGGCTCCACGACGTATCCGCTTCCGGAGCCCTTCCTGGTGCTCGCCACCATGAACCCCATCGAGCAGGAGGGCACCTACCCGCTCCCGGAGGCGCAGACCGACCGTTTCATGCTGAAGGTCGTGCTCGATTATCCGCGCCAGGAGGAGGAGAAATTGATCATCCGCCAGAACACCCGCGCGGAGCAGCAGCCCATGCCGCAGCGCGTGGTCACGCCCGCCGAGATCCTCGCCGCGCGCAAGCTGGTGCGCGAGGTGTACATGGATGAGAAGATCGAGCAGTACATCGTCGACATCGTACACGCCACGCGCAAGCCTGACCAGCATCGCCTCAGCGACCTCACGAGCATGATCGCCTTCGGCGGCAGCCCGCGCGCCAGCATCAACCTCGCGCTCGCGGCCAAAGCGCTGGCGTTCACCAAGCGCCGCGGCTATGTGATCCCGGAGGATGTGCGCGCCGTCTGCCCCGATGTGCTGCGGCACCGCATCGGGCTCACCTACGAGGCGGAGGCCGAGAACATCACCGTGCGCGAGATCATCGATCGCGTGCTGAACACGGTGGAAGTACCCTGAGCGCATGTGACCCTATGGGCATGAGGCATGTGCCCATCGGCCGTCCATCATGATCACATGACCACATGGTCCCTTGACCACATGACCTCTTCCGCCCAACACACCAAGGAGCTCCTGAAGAAGGTGCGGCTGATCGAGCTGAAGACGCGCGGCCTGAGCGAGCACATCTTCAGCGGCGAGTACCACAGCGCGTTCAAGGGGCGCGGCATGACCTTCAGCGAGGTGCGCGAGTACGCGCCGGGCGATGA
>JAEUSX010000174.1 GCA_016788405.1 Flavobacteriales bacterium | reverse complement strand
GAAGCCCCCGATCGCGGGCCAAGCCAGCGCCCAGAGCAGCCCGCTTAAGGCGGACATAAGGAGGATTCGCGCGCGAGCGGGCATGCGGCGAATGTATCCGGCGCGCTAGCGCAACAGGTACATCTTGCCGAAGCCCTTGGTGAAGAATTGCGAAGCCTGCGTCTCGCGCACTTCGATGTCGGCGCCGTTCAAGCGGGCCATCACCCGGTAGAGGTACACGCCACGCGCCAGCCGGTCGCCGAACTGATCCGTGCCATCCCAGGCGAACTCGGTGATGTTGCGGCCCACGTACACGGGTCCCAATTCAGCCATGCTCACCTCGCGCACCACCTTCCCGGTCACCGTCATGATCTGGATGCGCAGTTGCGTTGGCGGCTGCTGGCCGGTGACGGTGAACACGAAGCGCGTGCTGGTGGTGAACGGGTTCGGATAGTTGAGCACTTCGGTGATGGTGGGCCGGTTGATCACCTCGAAGCCCACCTTGTAATCCTCATCGCCGCTCTGGTTGCCGCTGAGGTCGCTGGCGAACACCGTGAGCTGGTAACGGCCGTCCAAGGGGAATTCCGGCGCATAGTCGATCCGTGCGATGTTGTCCGAACCGTTCGCCGGCGTGAAGCGCATGATCTCATTGCCCGCCCCGTCGCAGAAACGGATCTGCTCCTGCGTGCCGTCGGGCTTGCTCAGGAAGACCTTGAATTGGGCCGTATCCGCCGGCGATTCCAGCAGCCGCACCACGTTCTCATCATCCAGCGTGATGCGGACCTCCGGCCTCGCTGAGACGATGTCGCCATCGAGGATGTGGCGTCCGTCGAAGGTGATGTCGAGGATGGGGTTCTCGATGTCGCGCTCCACCTCGAAGCGCCAGAAAGCGATGTTGTTGAAGTGGTACTGCTCGCGTTGATGGTACTGGTTGGTCGCGGAGTCGATCGGATTGGCCTCGATCACCAGCGTGTTCCATCCGCCCATGCCCAGCGTGCTGAAGCTCACCGTATCCAGCACCCATGCGCCAGCGGGCAGCGGCGGGTTGGTGCGCCGATGCACCAGCCTGCGGTTGTTCGCCTCATCGATCACCACCGCCTCGATCACCAGGCTGTCCATGTCGAAGGCGCTGATGTTCTGCACGGCCACGGCAACATTAGCAGGTTGCGATTCGGCATGGCCCGAGAGATCTTCGAAGAGGCCGAGCGGCGGGTGGATCGCGCATTCCGGCTCCGGGTCGTAGAGCACGTGCCAGCGCTGCAGCTGGGCTGGTCGCGCATCCTCGTTGGGCAGGTTATCGCGCAGGTCGGCGCGCAACCGGATCACCGGGTACTGATCGGCGTTCACCAGGACGCCCAAGCCGGGGAGCGCGTCCAGGCTGCTCTCGAGATCCAGGAGCGGCACGCTCAAACTGGTTCCCGCAGGCACCCCGAACACCTTGATCCGCGTGCTGTCAGTGGCCGTGATGGGCAGTTCATCCCACAGCAGGCTCTGCCAGGAAGCCACCGGACCGATGTCAACGCTGGTGATGACGCCCTGAGCGAAGGCCGTGCTCACCTCCACACTGAAGTGCAGTTCGCTGGTGAGTGAGGCGGCGATGGTGTCCCTGAACGAGGTCGGATCGCCCTTCCTGTAGTAGCAGATGTATGGCACGCTGTCCTGCAGCGCGTCGAACGATGGAAGCCCTGCCGACTCGAGCGTGCTCACAATGCTCGATCCGTTGGCCTCCGTGCCATCCTTGTCCAAGTGGCGCCAGGTGTACAGCAGCACGTGATGCCCGTCCGGGACCGCATTCGTCAGCATGTTCTGCATTCCAGCCAGTTGCAAGGACTGACTGGTCTGGAAGATGAAGAATCCCTCCGGGCGATTCCGGCACACGCCACTGGCATTGGCGTTGCCGAACTGATGATCCTCGTTGAAGACCTCTCCGGTGATCGGATTCACGTAGTGCGTGTTCCACGGCTCCATGGTGGTGGGGTCGACCACGGCGACATGCCACGCCGCTGTGGGCGAGCAACCGCCATAGTCAACGGGCGATAGCTCCATGCTCCAGCCGGTCCCCGGGCTCGGCAAGTTGCCGATCACGCTCGCGCTGATGGTGCGCACGCCCTCCTCGAAATCGAAGTCGCGCTCAGGCCTGTCATAACGGATCCCCGAGAACGCGTCATTCTTGAACTGGAAGAAATGATCCTGCCCCCAGCCCCACCGATTCGGGATGTACTGGAACGAGCGCTCGTACCAGTTGAACTGTCCATTGCCCGATGCGCTGCTGTCCACGCTGCAGCGCCAGAAGAACACCGTGCTGTCCTGGATGGTGTTGATGTTGAAGATGGCCGTGGGGTTCCAGCTCACCACACCGCCGGGCGCCTGCACCATGGCCGTTTGCAGCAATGGGCTGTTATAGAGGTCCGTGGTGTCGATCTGGAAGACATACGGCCTGACGGGCGCCAGCGGATTGCCGGTGCTCGCCTTCAGCGTCACGGTGGGGTCGGGCACCACGCCATAGTCGTAGGGCCAGATCGGCACGAGGTCTCCGCTGCTCACGAAGACCGTTGAGCCCGCGACATTGTTCGTGTTGTCCTCGATCTCCGGCACCTCGTCCGGGCTCAGGTCCACGCGCACCGTGATCGCATTGGGGCCTTGTCCGCCGGAGAAGCCTTGCACCGGGAGCCGGAACATGGCCGTATCGCGCAAGTACACGTTCGTCAGCGTGGTATAGTGCAAGGAGCTCGAGCCATCGGTGCGCTGCCGGGTGAGCTCCACGTTGATCGTCTCGTTCACGGCACGGCCCTGGTTCTCCACCACCACGCGCACCGTGAAGCTATCCAGGTCGGCCGTGATGTTCGCCGGCTCGATGAGGATGCGCGCCGGTGCCACGGTGTAGTCCGGCAGCTTGTGCTGGCCCAAGGTGAGCGTAGGGTCGCCCTGCAAGGCGAAGTTCTGCGTGTTCCAGGCCATCAACCCGGTGGGGTTCTGCTGCTGCGAATACAGGCCCGCGTGCTTCATGTGCTCCCCGATGGGCCCGCCTTGGTTCAATCGCGACAGGCTCTGGTACCAAGGGTTCGCATAGGCCGAGAGGTAGCTCACGTAGCCCTGCTCCGAAGCAGCAAGGAAGGCGATGGGGCCCGCATTGGGCGTCATCACCCAATCCTCGGAGGCGGCCTGCCCGAGCCCGTGCATGTTCCCGATGTAGCACGAAAGGCCCAGCACCATCGGGTGCTTGCCGTTCCAGTTGTAATTTTCCGGCTGGTCAATGGTGATGTCGAAGCTGGCGCTGTACGCGTGCGCGAGGAAGGTGAGCAGCGATACGCCCTCATCCTCGATGAAATGCCGCACCGAGTCGGCGCTTGCCTGGCTGATCACCTGCGAGCTCTGCTTCTTGAAGGGCACCACGTTGGCGCCCATGAGCGAATCGGCAGCGACATCGCCAAGGACCCTGAGGTTGTTGGCCAGGTTCTGCACCTCGCCGGGCGTGAAGCCACCTGCGAAGTGCAGCACGTTCTTCTGCCAGATGCCCACGTCCTGCGCTTCGGTGGCCTGCACCTTCGCCAGGTAGGCCATCACATCGTCGTTGTTCCTCGCGCTGAGGCGGCCCACGGGGATGTCCATGCGGCGCTGATCGAAGAGCAGGCCCGTGGTGAAATGCTGATCACTGCTGGGGTAGCCGTAGGTGGGCACCAGGCAATTCTGGTAGTTGGTGCCCACGTTGGGGCGGATGCTCGGCAGGAAACTGAAGAAGGCCTCCCAGGTGTTGATGGATTTCCCGATGAGGAAGAGCGCGCGCGGCTGCGTGCTCCAAGTGTCCAGCAAGTGCTTGCAGAAACCACGGATGGCGTACGCATGCTTCGGAACGCCGCCGCCGAACTGGTCGTACAGCTCATCCACATCCACCACGAGGGTGTTGTAGTGATTCACCGTGCTGCCCTCGCGGAACGCGCCATAGGCCTGCGCGCCGCTCATGAGGCTGGCGTGGGTCACGATCAGCATGGCGCTGTCCACGTCGAGCGCCTCGAAATCGGTGAAGTAGCCATCGGTGCCGGCTTTGCGCAGCGCGGTGATGGCCTGGATGCCCTCCTGCGCGAATACGCGCACCTTCGTATCGGCGCTTCCTGGAGCGCGGGGGAAGAGCGAGCGCCAATCGGGGCCGTTCAAGGCCGGCAGCACACGACGAACGCTATCCCCATAAGCGTAAACGATGGGCGTTCCCGCGAATCCGCCGAAATCGGCTCGCAAGAGCGGGTCGGCGCCGGTCGGCACCTCGAAGAGCACGGGGCCCGGGCCGTTGATGGCGAAGGTGCGCGGGTAGCGGATCCGCACGTTGTTCACCGCCTGCCAATCGAGGTAATCCGGGACCACTGTCCCGATCTGGTTGGTGCCCGTGGCATTGAGGTCGTGCGGCGCGTTGTAGCGTATCGTGGTGACCGGCCCCAGGTTGCTCGCGGGCATATCGAAGACGCCGCGCATGGTGCGCGACCCGGAGTAGATCGTATCCCCTCCAACGGTCGTCAGCGCCGGGCCGTAGAGCCATCGCGTGTGGTGATTGAGGTAATTGCTGTTGCCCGCGTTGTTCTGCGCGGATACGGTGGCGACCACCTGCGCGTCGGGCGCATCGCCAGCGGTGTACGGCGAAGGCGTGCTCACGGGCACATCCTGCACCGTGACGTTGGCATCCACGCCATTCACATAGAGCGGCAGCCCGCCGAAGCCTTCCGCCTCCAGCATCGGGCTGTAGCCGGTCACCACGCCTGCCAGCTGGAGCTCGTAGGGCGGCAGCCCCGCCCAATAGAAGAGGCTGTAAGTCTGCACGGCCTCGTTCCAGCCCCAGGGCTGCGGCATGTGCGCATCGTAATCCGCGTTCGCATACGCCTGGATGTGCTTCGCATCGGCGCTGGCATCCCACGTGAGGAAGTAGCGCGCGGTGTCGTTGTACAGGCTGTAGTATGGATTGGGGTTGGCCTCCGGGTACGGGTACATCCGCTTGTCGATGTCGCCTGTGGCCTTCTCCGCCCAGAACTCGATGTAGTCACCGCTGTTCAGCACGCCATCGGCCTCGCCGTGCACATACAAGGGCACCTGCTGCTCGTGGCCGAAGAGCATGAGGTCACGCGCATCGACCGTGCCCACGGGGAAGCCGCTCTGCGCGAGGGTGGCCGAATCGATGCGGTAGACGCCATCGGCCCAGATGTCGAACCGCCAGTGCCTCCTGCCGTAATCGATCCATTCGTTGCCATGCGCCTGCCCGATGGCGAATGCGGCATGCAGGAAGAGGACCGAGAACAGTAGAGGTCTTCTCATGACGATGGTCGCTTGAACAGATCGAAGCGCAGCGAGAAGACGTTGCTGTAGAGCGCCACGCTGCTGTCACCGATATCGGTGAGGGCGTAATCGATGGAGACGCTCTTGATCTTCAGGCCCACGCCCAGGTTGGGCTGTATGCTGTAGCGTTTCTTGTCGTCGATGTCGGTGACCTGCTGGATGTTGCCCACGCCCAGGCGCACGAAGAGCACACCGGCGTATCCGAGCTCGAGGCCCACGCGCGGATCGGTGCTGATGGCCTTGCTCTTGATCAGTGTGTTGCGCTTGCCATCGAAGGTGTTCTCGAGGTCCAAGGCGGCCACCAGGCCGAACTTCTTCCCGAAATTGAACTGGCGCGCGCCGCCGAGCACCAATCGCGGCAGGGTCACCTCCACGCTGTTCACCGGAATCTCGTTGCCGGTCTGTTCAAAGACATCGATGGTGCGCTCATCCAGCGAGTAGCTCCAGGCGTTGAAGGTGCCGGTCACATCACGCAGCACGGCGCTGAGACGCCAGGCATCGCGGTCCAGTCGCGCCGCGGCGTCGAGGCCGAAGCCCCACGCCTTGCCGAACTCGCCAACGCGCCGGTAGATGATCTTGGCATTGCCTCCCAGCTTCAGGCCGGTGATCCTTGTCTTGCGCGCGTAGCTGAGGATGAAGGCATGGTCAGCGCTGCTGAAGGTGGTGATGCGGTCGTAGTCGATGTTGCCGCTAGGATCGATCAGGTCGATCGTGTTCGGGATGTTGTCGATGCCGAAGCGGATGAAGCTGAAGCCGATGGTGCTGGCGGAATCGATGGGCTTGGCCAGGCCGATGTAATCGTACTTGGCGATGCCGGCGAAATATTCGCTGTGCATGGCGCCCACCTGCAGGTCGCCGCGCACGCCCAGCAAACCGGCGGGGTTCCAGTAGCCGCTGGTCACGTCGTTCACCGCGCTCACGTACGCGCCGCCCATGCCCAAGGCGCGGGCGCCCACGCCCACGGCCAGGAACTCGTTGCTGTACTTCGGCGCGTCGGTCTGCGCATGGGCCGCAACGGCGCATGCGATGGAAAGCATCGCCAGAGCGCTGCGCATCCCCTTCATCTTCACGGTGTTCATTCAGCTTGGTATTGACGCAGCCTCCAACGGGGGGTGGCCCCGATCATTGCCCCGAAATTATCCTTCCTTCGGCCTCGATTGACATGCGGCTGCCCCGGATCCCCGATTTGCTCACCACGGCGAACCTATCCTGCGGGGTCGCCAGCATCCTCCTGGCCTCTCAAGGACAGCTAACACTGGCATGTGGGCTGGTGTTCGCAGGAGCGCTCTTCGATGTGCTCGATGGGCTTGCAGCGAGGGCACTTGGTGGCGGTTCCCCGCTTGGCGCTCAATTGGACAGCCTGGCGGACATGGTGACCTTCGGCGTGGCGCCTGCCTTCATCGCCGCCATCAGCCCGCTTGAATCCCTTCAGTTGGTCACCAGCCTTCATCGCGAATATGTGATGCCTTCTTCGCCGTTGGGCGAGTTATTCGGTGAGCCTCTCTGGGCGTCGGTATGCTGTGCGCTTGTTATCGCGATCGCGTCCATGTGGCGTTTGGCGAAGTTCAACACGGATACCCGGCAGAGCACCGGCTTCCTTGGCCTGGCCACACCGGCCAATGCGCTTTTCTGGGCTTCGGCGGGTTTCATCACCTGGGGCATCGGTGTGAACGACGGCCCAATGGCGAATGAGCTCCAGAATCACCTCAGCCTCTTCATGGAAAATCCGATTCAGAAACTCATCGGCGCCATTGTCCTTGGCATCCTGATGCTTTCCGAGCTCCCCCTCCCCTCCCTCAAATTCAAGCACTTCAAGTGGAAGGGCAACGAGGTCATCTACCTGCTCCTGGGCATCGGCGCGGTGCTGGTGCTGCTGTATGGCATCCTCGCCGTTCCTTTGATCCTGATCGTGTACCTGCTCAGCCCGATCTGGGGAAGAATATTTCACCACAGAGGCACAGAGAACACGGAGAAAATCAAGCTATAGCACCACATGGACGGTCAGCATTCCTCTGTGCCCTCCGTGCCTCTGTGGTGAATCCAACAGACCATGAAGAACTTCCGAGCCTCCATCGATGTGATGCCCCACGACAATCTGCTCGACCCGCAAGGCAAGGCAGTTACCGGTGCCATGGGCAATCTGGGCCTGCCGGAGATCAGCGGCGTGCGCATCGGCAAGCACATCACCCTGCACGTCGAGGCCGCCGACAAGAAGGCCGCCGAAGCCAAGGTGGACGAGGCGTGCAAAAAGCTGCTGGCCAACCAGATCATGGAGAACTATCAATTCCAAGTCGAAGAGGTCGGGAGTTGAATGTTGAGGGTTGAGCAACCTGCGATCCTCAACCGGAGGATGGGGCTCATGCCGAGTCAGCAACCTTCGACCCGGTGAAGCGCAGTCTGCTCCTCGGAATCGCTTTCACGGCGCTCAGCCTCGCCCTTCACTTCCTGCCCATCTGGGAGAACATGCTCAACCGGGGCGCGGAGTCCTGGGATGAACAACCCGCGCCGCGCGACTACATCGAGTCGGTGATCGCCGCGCACAGCGATGGCAGCGATCCGGCGTTCGCGCGCCGGCCGTGGACCACGACCGGCATCGGGATGCTCACCTCCGTTGGCCTCGCCCCGAAGCAAGCCTTCATCACCGTCGGTCTTTGCGGCTTCTTCTTCGCTGGCGTGCTCGTGTACCTGATCGCGATGCGCCTCGGCTTCGGCGATCGGAACGCGTTGTGGTCGCAAGCCCTCTTTCATCTCTCGCCCACGGTGCTATGCGCGTGGTTCGATCCACTGTACACCTACGACGAGCCGATCCAGTACGCAGCGGCTCTTGGAGCATTGCTCGCGTTGCTTCATCAACGCTGGGTCATCTACGTGCCAGCGCTCCTGCTCGCACTCATGGCGCGCGAGACCACGTTATTGCTCATGCCTGCCTTCTTCCTTGTTGCTCCACGGCGTCACCTTGCCCTTGTCGCTACTCTGGTGTCGGCGTCGCTCTTCACGGCGTGGATCATGATGGCCCCGCATGGCGCCAGCGTTTCGGATATCGCCGCAGACCTTTCCCGACGCTCGGGATACTTCGCCCTCAACTTCAGCTCCGTCCGGATCGGCGAGAGCGTCGGCTTCATGCTGCTGGTGCTGGCGCTGCCGATCTTTCTCTTGCTTCGTCACCGCGCGCTCATCTCTCCAGGCCTGTCCCGTGCTTTCGTCATCGTCCTGGTCCTGAACACGCCGCTCGTCCTTGTGGGCGCGTATGCCCGTGAGGCAAGGCTTTTCGCGCTGCCGCTCCTGATCGCCTGGCCGTGGCTCGGCACGGCGTTGATCGCAGAAATCGACCGGCACGGCGGATGGCGCGGCTTGCTGAGAGCGTTCCGATCGCCATTGAACGCGCTGCTGCTCATCGCCGCCACTGCGATCATCGTGGTTGGGGCCCATGCAGGCTTCGCGCTCACTGCCACAGGTCAGGAGGACAACCTCTTCCACGAGTTGCTGATCGCGCAAGCGATCGTCATCGCGGCAAGCCTGATCGCATCACGCAATCGCGCGGCCTGACAGCTCAGCGCTTGCGCTTCAGCTCGAAGTTCTTGCCCAGGTAGCGCAGCCGCACCTGCTCGTCACCGGCGAGCTCCTCGGCGGTTCCCTGCCGGAAGATGTTGCCCTCGATCAGCAGGTACGCGCGGTCCGTGATGCTCAGGGTCTCATTCACGTTGTGATCGGTGATGAGCACGCCGATGTTGCGCTCCTTCAGCTGCCACACGATGCTCTGGATGTCCTCGACCGCGATCGGGTCCACGCCCGCGAAGGGCTCATCGAGCAGGATGAATCGGGGCTCGTTCGCGAGCGCGCGCGCGATCTCGGTGCGCCGCCGCTCGCCGCCGCTGAGCACGTCGCCCATGTTCTTGCGCACGTGCGTCAGGCTGAACTCCTCGAGCAACTGCTCCACCTTCATGTCCTGCTCACGACGGGTCTTGCCCGTCATCTCCAGGATCGCGCGGATGTTGTCCTCCACGCTGAGCTTCCGGAATACGCTGGCCTCCTGCGGCAGGTAACCGATGCCCAGCTTGGCGCGCTTGTACATGGCCAGGCCCGTGATGTCGGTGTCGTCCAGCAGCACACGGCCGGCGTTGGGCTTGATGAGGCCCGTGATCATGTAGAAGGTGGTGGTCTTGCCCGCGCCGTTGGGGCCCAGCAGCCCCACGATCTCGCCCTGGCCCACCTGCACGCTCACGCCTCCCACCACGGTGCGGCCCTTGTAGCGCTTGATCACGTTCTCGGCTCGCAGCATCAGAAGGTCACGTTCATGCGCACCCGGAAGGCCCAAGGCTTGGTGTTCGCGTGGTCCATGTAAGTGAGGCGACGCACCATGTCGACGCGCAGCATCTTCAGGATGTTCTCCACGCCAAGGCTCACTTCGGCGAAAGGCCCGCCGCTGAGGTCGTAGGTGAAGGGCAGGAGCTCCATCTCGCCCAGGTGCTTGCGCGTCAGGGATCCGATCACGGCCTTGCCGCCCACCACCTCACGCCACTTCAGCCGGCGGAAGAGGGGGATGCGATTCAGGAACAACCCATCGAAATGGTGATCGATGTAGAGGCTCGCGTACTTGTCACTCACGAACTCGAAATAGTTCATCGTGTTGAACGCGAGCTCATCGAAGTAGAAGGTCTCGTTGCCGGCGTGCAGGATGAGGAGCGGATAGGCCAGCGGCTCACCAAAGACCTGGCCCGCATGCGCCCAGTAACGCATGAAGCCGAAGGTGCCCATCGGCACGCGATGATACACACGGGCGCTGAGCCGGGTGTAATCATAATCGCCGCCGAGCACGCCTTGCAGGCCCTTGGCCACCATCACCTCGAGCGCGGGATAGCGGGTGCCGAGGCTCACCCGTGTGAAGTCGCCGGCCACGAATTTCTCCTTGTAGGCGAAGCGGGTGCTGAAGATGGCTTCCGTGGTGGTGATGCTGGGCAGCAGCTGCTTCGTCTGCCCTTCGCCGATGACGGGATACTCCAAGGTGCCGCGCGGGAATAGCTCGCGCCGGCGGAACATGAGCATGCTGCTGAATCCCATGAACCACTCGCGATCCAGGTACGCGCGCCACTCGTCGACCATGGTGAGCTTGTTGTTGGGCGTGCGGCGGAAGGTGCTGGAGAGGATGTTGTCCTGTCGGAACGCATCGGTGCTCTGGCCGAGCTGCTCCATGTCGTAGCGGTAATAAACGCCGCCGATGAGCCGCGGCTCCTTGGTGATGAAGCCTTTCCCCCCGAAGCCGTACTTCACCACGCCATCGGTGGTGCCGTAAGCGGCGTAGCCCTCCAGCTCCAGGCGACGGCTCCACTGGCTGCTGGTCCGCAGGCCCATGCGGAATCGGTTCCCTTCCACCGGGTTGAAGCTGTAGGTGGTGAAATAGGGCCCCAGCTCCACCTTGCCCAGCGGATAGTAGCCGGTGATGGCCGTGTTCACGATGTCGATGTACGTCCGGAAGCGCGGGATGGTCTTCATCGTATCCACCATGTGGTAGATGTCGCTCTCCTTCTTGGTGAGCTGCTCGTGGCGGTTGCTCACCCAATAGTCCGCGCCGAGGCTCAGGGGATCGATGGACATGACCACCTCCTCGGCGCCTTCGTACAGCGCGGCCTCCTTCAATTCGTTGATGCTGAAGTCGCGGTACATGGCCGTGCGCCGGCCGTAGAGGCCTTGCAGCTGCCTGCGGTTCGGCCTGCCCACGTCCTTCACCGGGTTGAGGTCCACGACGAGCTCATCGCGCGTGAGCATCCACACTTCGGGGCGCACCTGGTCGTATTCCTGCCTCACCCAGAAGCCCTGCACGAAGTTGAGGTTGGCCTTCTCCGGAATGCCGGCCTCGATGCTTCGCACGGCGTACGTGGTGTCGTTGATCCACATGGTGCCGGCGAAGGCGAGCTCTTGCGGGCGCTTCGGCTTGAAGTCGAGGCGGTAGCACCAGAACTTCCCCACGAAGGCGCTGTCGGTGAGGTAGTAGTCATAGTAGCCCTTGCCACCATCGGCGATCGGACTGATGAAGTTCCTCCCGAAGATGACCAGGAAGTTGTCGTAGATGTTCACGTTCTGGTACATGTCGCCCATGAACTGCGAAATGCTCTCGTTCTCCACGCCGCTCACCTTGGTGCCGTGTATGTACTCCTTGCGGGCGCGCGGCTTCTGCCGGTAAAGCACCTCGCTCAGGCTCTCGGTCATGAAGATGGGCAGGTAGGGCTTGGCGCCGGTGCTGTCCATGTAGTCGAAGATGAAGGCGAAGGGCTTGAAGAGCTTGCGCTCGGTGAACTCCTTGCTGATGTTGTTCAGGTCGAACTCCACCTTGTTGTAGGCTTCGTAGCTGTATGCCTCGAGCTTCTCACGGTTGTTGGCAGGCTTGCTCCGCACCACGCGGCGCAGGATCTCGAAGGCCGGGTTCACGCCGGACGGCTTGATCACCACCTCGTCGAGCGCGGTGGCGCTGGGATCGAGCTTCACATCGATCACCTGCTCCTTGTCCTTGCGCACCGCCACCTTGCGCGGCACATAGCCGATGAAGGAGAAGATCAGGCTGTCGGTGGCGTAGTACGTGTCGATCACATAATTGCCATCGATGTCGGTGGTGGTGCCCACGCGGCTGTCGCGGTAGAGGATGTTGACGCTGGGCAGCGTCTCGCCGGTAACGGCATCCGTGACCACGCCGCTCACGCGCGTGCTCTGCGCCGCGGCGATGGTGACGCCCGCCATGGCGGCCAACTGCAGGATCGTACGCCTCGCGCTCCGGTTCATGCGCCTGCCAGCCTTGCCGATGTTGATTCACGCAACCGCATCCGCTCGTTGCGCGCGCTGATCAGGATGCCGATCTCGTAGAGCAGCATGAGCGGTCCCGCTACGATGATCTGGCTGATGATGTCGGGCGGCGTGAGGATGGCCGCGATCACCAGGATGGCGACGAAGGCATGTCGGCGGTAGGTGCGCAGCATTCCGGGTCCCACGATGCCGAGCCGGCTCAGCACGTGCATCACCAGCGGCATCTCGAAGACGAGACCGGTCCAAACCGTCACTTGCGTCACGATGCCGATGAAGCTCTCCAGCGCGAAATTGTTGGCCACGGTAGGACTCACCTGATAGGTGCCGAAGAACTGCACCGTGAGCGGCGCCAGCAAGTAGTACCCGAAGAGCACCCCGATGATGAAGAGGAACGAGCCGGCTACGACGAAAGAGCGCATGGCCCTCCGTTCGCGATCGCGCAGGCCGGGGCTGATGAAGCGCCAGAGCTCCCAAAGGATGTACGGGAACGCCAGGATGAAGCCCCCGACGAAGGCCACCGTGAGGTGCGTCATGAACTGGCCGCTCACCGGCAGGTTCTGCAAGGTGAAGCCCAGGTCCGTGATGCAGATCTCCGGCATGCCCAGCCACTCACTCAGCTTGCAGAAGCCGCGGTAGGTGACGAACTGCGGATCGCGCGCGGCCAGCACCACTTCCTCGAACAGGAAGGTCTTGAAGACGAAGGCCAGAACGAACCCGAAGGCCACGGCGATGGCCGAGCGCACCAAGGTCCAACGGAGCACTTCCAGATGCTCCAGGAAGGTCATTTCTTCACCAGGCCTCGACAAAGGGGAATGGGCACAGGGCCCCGGCCAAAGATAGACCGGCATCACGGCGCACAAAGCGCTTCCAACGCGCTCAACGACCTGCGCCCCGATGAGCGTCGAGCGATTAACGAACCTTAGCGGGAGGGTGCCGCAGGTGTGCGAGCGTTGCCATACATTCGAGCGTTCAATCAGAAGCGCCGCTAGTCCCGGCCAACCCTATTCGATGATCAAAGTAGTTCTGACGCCCAAAGAGGCGCTTGAGCAGTTCTTCGGCTTCAAGAAGTTCAAAGGCGAGCAGGAAGCCATCATTCAAAGCGTGCTCAAGGGCCGCAACACCTTCGTGATCATGCCCACGGGCGGCGGCAAGAGCCTCTGCTACCAGTTGCCGGCCCTCATGATGGAAGGAACCGCGATCGTGGTGAGCCCGTTGATCGCCCTGATGAAGAACCAGGTGGATGCGCTGCGCGGCTTCAGCGAGGAGGAAGGCGTGGCGCACTTCCTAAACAGCTCCCTCACCCGCAACGAGACGCTGCAGGTGCGCAAGGACATCACCGACGGCCGCACGAAGATCCTGTACGTGGCCCCCGAGAGCCTGACCAAGAAGGAGAACACGGAGTTCCTCCGGAACATCAAGATCAGCTTCTTCGCCATCGACGAGGCCCACTGCATCAGCGAGTGGGGCCACGACTTCCGCCCTGAGTACCGCCGACTGCGCGCCATCTTCAACGAGATCAAGGGCGTGCCGGTGATCGCGCTCACCGCCACGGCCACCGAGAAGGTGCAGGAGGACATCCTCAAGAACCTCGACATCCCCAACGCCGAGGTGTACAAGGCCAGCTTCAATCGGCCCAACCTCAACTACGAGATCCGCCCGAAGAAGGACGTCCAGCGCGAGATCATCCGCTTCATCAAGCAGCACAGCGGCAAGAGCGGCATCGTGTACTGCCTCAGCCGGAAGAAGGTGGAAGAGACCGCCCAGATGCTCAACGTGAACGGCATCAAGGCCCTGCCCTACCACGCCGGCATGGACGCCGCCCAGCGCGCCGACCACCAGGACCGCTTCCTCATGGAGGATGTGGATGTGATCTGCGCCACCATCGCCTTCGGCATGGGCATCGACAAGCCTGATGTGCGCTTCGTCATCCACCACGACATCCCCAAGAGCCTGGAGAGCTACTATCAGGAGACCGGTCGCGCCGGTCGCGATGGCGGCGAAGGCAAGTGCGTGGCCTTCTACGCCTACAAGGACATCGAGAAGCTGGAGAAGTTCCTGCAGGGCAAGCCCGTGGCCGAGCAGGAGATCGGCCGCCAGCTCTTGGCCGACACCGTGAGCTTCGCCGAGACCAGCATGTGCCGCCGCCGCTACCTGCTCTACTACTTCGGCGAGGTTTACGACAAGGACAACTGCAAGGCCTGCGACAATTGCCTCACCCCGCGCGAGACCTTCGAGGGCAAGGACGACCTGGCCCTGGTGCTGCGCGCCGTGAAGGAGAGCAAGGAGCGCCACCGCGCCAAGTTCATCTGCGACCTGCTCACGGGCACCGAGACCAGCGAGATCAAGAACTACAAGGGCGACAAGCTCAAGGTGTACGGAGAAGGCGACGAGAAGGACAACCACTACTGGATGGCGATCGTGCGCCAGGCCGTGGTGGGAGGCTTCCTGCACAAGGACATCGAGACCTACGGCAACCTCAGCCTCACCGATGCCGGCAAGAAATTCATGGCCAAGCCGGTCTCCATCAAGTTCGTCAAGGAGCGCGACTACAGCGACTACGAAGGCGATAGCGACGATGAGCCGATCGTGCGCGCGGGCGCCGCGGCGGATGAGAAGCTCATGGCCATGCTGAAGGACCTGCGCCGTCAGCAAGGACAGAAACTCAAGCTGCAGCCGTGGGTGCTCTTCCAGGACCCCTCACTGGAGGAGATGACCATGCGCTACCCCATCACCATCGATGAGCTCACGCAGATCACCGGCGTGGGGCCGGGCAAGGCGCAGAAGTTCGGCAAGCCCTTCATCGAACTCATCGCCAAGTACGTGGAGGAGAACGACATTGAGCGCGAAGCCGAGGTCACCGTGCGCAACGTGGTGAACAAGAGCAGCAACAAGGTGCACATCATCCAGAACATCGATAAGCGAATCCCGCTTGAGGCCATCGCGCGCAGCAAGAACCTCAACATGACGGCCTTCCTCACCGAGCTCGAGAGCATCGTGATGAGCGGCACCAAGCTGGACATCAACTACCAGCTCAACGACATCCTGGAGGCCGATGCCCAACAGGACATCATGGACTACTTCCGCAGCGCTGAGAGCGACGACATCGAGGCCGCGCACAAGGAATTCGGCGGCGACTTCAGCGAGGAGGAGCTGCGGATGATGCGCCTGAAGTTCATGAGCGAGGTGGCGAACTAGGGGATCAGGCAAGTCGGCGAACGGCAGTTGGCAGTTGCTTGCGCAGCAGATGAGCGCACGATCGATGAGGCTTCGACTTGATCGCCATGAGCCCTAACGAACTCTCTCTCGTCGCCAGGCATGTGATGAAGCTCCTGGTCGAGCGGCGCTTCGTGGAACTCGAAGAAGCCACCAGCGGCCAGCGCCTCAGCGCCGAGGATATGGAGGGCGCGGTTGATGATGTGGGCGCCGCGCTGGTGATGCCGCCCGAGAACACCTGGCGCGATCTTGACGTGGCCGCCGTGCGCAGCTGGCCCGGCGCGTACAACGTTCGCATGGCGCTCTGGACGAAGAACGGCCGCACCAAGCATACCGTTGAGATCACTGTTCGATCAGAAGGCGGCAAACCGGTGATCGAGGTGGATGATATCATCGTGAGCTAGGCACCTAGCTCGGACAAGGCCCCAGCCATCATCATCCCCGCTCCTATGATCAGCGCTTCCTCATCGATGTCGAAGGCCGCGGTGTGCAATCCGCTCTGCGTTCCGGGCTTGTTGGCGTTGCCCGTGCCCAGGCGGTAGAAGCAGCCGGGCATCACATGCGTGTAGTAGGCGAAGTCCTCCGCGCCCATGCGGATGTCCATGTCCACTACGTTATCCGCCCCCACGAGATCCACGGCCACGGCGCGCAAGCGTGCGGTCAACTCGGGGTCGTTCTTCACCACCGGTGATCCCTTCACCAGCCGGAACTCGCATTCTCCATTCATGCCACGAGAGACCTCTGCAGCCACGCGCGGCAGCAATTGGTGCAGGCGCTCGCGCAGGTCCTCATTGAAAGTGCGCAAGGTGCCATCGATCGTCACCACATCGGGGACGATGTTCGTGGCGCCGTTGGCGATGAGCTTGCCGAAGCTGATCACCATGGGTTCGCCCTTGGGCACGATGGCACGGGCCTCCTCATAGAGCCTTGGCAGCAAAGCAGCCGCGATGAGGATCGGATCCACGAGCTGGTCGCGCTGCGCGGCATGCCCTCCCCGGCCTTTCACGTTGAGGTAGATCTCATCGGCGGCGGCCATGAAGGGACCACTGCGGAAGCCGAGCTTGCCCACGGAGAGTTCCGGTGTCACGTGTTGCCCGATGATGCCTTGCGGCTTCGGATCGGTGAGCACGCCTTCCTTCACCAGGAGCGATGCGCCGCCCGGCTCCTTCTCCTCGCCGGGCTGGAACACGAGCATCACGTTGCCGCTCCACTCCTTCCGCATGCGATGCAGCGCGATGCCCGCGCCGAGCAACATGGCCGTGTGCGCATCGTGCCCGCAAGCGTGCATCACGCCGGGATTCATCGAACAGTAATCCGGTTTTCCGGTCTCCGCGATCGGCAACGCGTCCAGGTCCGCGCGCAAGGCGATGCACTTCTGGCTCGCGCTCTTCGTACCGCGCACCATGGCGATGAGTCCGGTGCCCTTTGAATCAGGCGTCAGCTTCGCCACGCCGTCGCGCACCTCGATACCCTCCTTCTTCAATAGATCGGCAACGAAAGCCACTGTGCCGTGCTCGTTGAATGAAAGCTCCGGATGCCGGTGCAAGTGGCGCCGCCATTCGACCATGCGCGGATGGATCGCGGCGATGGCGTCCGGGATGCGCGACATCACTTGCCCAGGATCAACTTGATCGCCACCACCAGCATCACCACGCCGAAGACGCGCTTCACGGCATCGGCCGGGAGGCTCAGTGCGCCCTTGCTGCCCAGGTAGCCTCCCAGGACGAAGGCAACAGCGATCACGCCCACCACGCGCCAATCGATCAGGCCTTCCTTCCAATAATTGCGCACGGCCAGGAAGACCACCGGCAGCATGAGCACGGCGAGGCTGGTGCCTTGGGCCTGATGCTGATCATAGTGCAGCAGCCAGATCAGCGCGGGCACCATGATGATGCCACCGCCCACGCCCACGAAGCCGCTAAGGACCCCGGCGAGGAGCCCCACGATCACGAGCATGCCGATGGTCTGGAACGAGAGGCCGAGCATCAGATGTCGAGGCTGAGCGAGAAGTGGAACACGCGCGGCAGCGTCACGCCATCATCGACGCCCCAGGCCCAATCGGCGCGCACGAAGTAGCCCAGCAGCCGGGTGCGCAGGCCGAAGCCGTAGCTCGCCAGGATGGGCTCACGCTTGCTGTCGAGGGTGATGGTGACCGGATTGCGGTTGATCACCACGCGGTTGAACGTGTTGTCCTCGGAATAGGGGTCGGTGCCGGTCCAGGCCGCGCCCACATCGCCGAAGCCCACCACCTGCATGTGGTTGATGAAGTCGGAGCGGATGGGCCGGTTCAGGAGGTACCGGAAGATCGGCAGGCGCAATTCGGTGTTGAGCACGCCGAAGCTGGTGCCGTTGCGCGCATTGTAGAAGAAGCCGCGCATGGGCGTGCTCAACGCCTGGTACTGGTAGTTCTGGGTGAAATCAATCGGGATGCTGTTGTCGTACTTGGCGAACATCCAGTTGTCCACGCCACCGAGGAAATGCACGATGCGCCGGCTGCCGAGGGATGTGGCCCCGGCCAGCCGTGTCACCCAGATCAGGTCGCGGTGCACCTTCATGGCGTGCCTCAGATCGGCGCCGAGCACCTGCATGTCGCCCTTCTTCTCGGGGTGCTGGTAGTACTCGCCGAAGACCTTCATCTTCCATCCGGTCCAGAGGTTGAGCCCGCGCGGCATGGAGCTGTCGTAGACCCACTCGAGCTTGGCGCCGGCCATGTGGTCGTTGTCGTTGGGGGTGGAAAGGCTCAACGGGTCGATGCTCTGCTGCACGTAGCGGTCGTACCGGTACATGAGCGAACCGCGCACGCTGGCCAGTTCGCTGAACGGCCAACTCAGCTGGTAGGTGATGTTGTGCGAATGCACCTTCACGATGCCCAAGCCGTTGATTCCTTGAAAGGCCTGCCGCTGGAAGGTGATGCGGCGGTCGAGCCGGTGCTTGAGGTTCTCGTAGGCCAGGAGGTAATCGTTGTTGTTGAGGTCGAGCGCGAGGCGGAACCCGCCCAGTACGCGGTGGTCCTCGAACAGATCGCTGGCGGCCATGCGCGTGAGGCCGCTGAGGCCGGGGTTGATGCCGGCCTGCCCGCTGAAGGGCTGGTAGAACTGGTTGCTGTAGCTGTTGTCCACCTGCGTCACCACACGGTCCACGGTGAAGTTGAGGTTGTAATTGCGCTGCTCGGGGTAAACGAATGCCTTGAGCGTGGTGTCCGCCGGCGCGATCAACGGCTTCGGCTTCGCGGCAGGTGCCGGCTTACCGGTCACTGATGCGCCGGGCGCTTCGTCGGAGAAGACGTACTTCCGGACATCCACGGCATCCTTGCCCGTGGCGCGCGGATGCTGCGGCATGATCTTGATCGCCTGGCTGCTGCCTTCGGCCGGTGCCGCTCCGGGTTCGCCGTCGGCCGGCGCAGGTGCGGCAGATGGATCGCTCAGCATGCCCGTGGAGGCTTCCTCGCCGATCCGTCCCTGGTAGAACCGGTAGCGTCCGCCATCGAGCTGTAAAACGGTGTACCAGCCGCGATCGCTGCGCACATGCTGCTCCAGCAGCCCGCGCTTCAGGTCGGTGAGGCGCTGCTCCACGGTGAAGTAGCGGTAGTGAACCGCCGTGTCGATGTAGCTGATCGCGCTGTCGTAACGCACGCGGAACCGGTTGGCCACACCATCCAGATCGCTCAGGTAGGTGTAGCTGGCGCTATCGAGCTGGTGCGGCTGCGATTCGCTGATGGACTCGGTGGCCGTGAGGCGCGTGAGCACGCGTCCGCGACGGTCCAGATCGAGCAGGAAGATGTCCTTCGGGCCGCGGCGCGGAATCACGTCCTTCTCCGTGCGCAGCGTGTCGTCCAAGCGGTCGCTGCTGAAGATCACGCGGCGCCCGCCATCCACGAAGCGCGGCTCCAGGTCGTCCCACGGATCATCGGTGAGCGGATCGCTGCGATTGGCGAGCACATTGAACAGGTACAGATCGGTGCGGCCCTCGCGCACGCCGCTCAGCACCATCGTGCGTCCGTCGGGCGCGTAATCCATGCTCAGCACTTTCTCCAGCAGGAGCATGTCGCGCTCCGAGGTCTTGCGGTCGTCCAAGGTGTAGGTCCGGAAGCGCAATTCGCCCTTTCGCTCCACCACGTAGCTCAGCGCCTTGCTGCTCGGGTGCCAGGCCAGGATGGGGTAGCTGCGGTCCACGATGCGGTCGATCTTCTTCTCGCCCTTCACGATGCGGCGCGTCTTCCCGGTCGCCACCTCGCGGATCCAGACCTTGTACTGCCCCAGCTCGTTGCTGGTCCAGGCTAGCCAGCGCCCGTCCGGGCTCTGTTGGAACTGCGCGTACTGGCGCTGCTTCTTGGTCTTGATGGGCAAAGGCTCCAATCCGATCGCCTGCCGGTAACGGTCCTCCTCGCCGAAGCGCCCGCGGTAATGCTCGAGGCACTCAGCGAGCAGCGTCTTCAGCGAGACGCCGAGCACGTACAGGAAGCCGCTTTCCGCGTTGCGGCTCACGCGCGTCATGTAGAGGATGTTGGGGATCACGGCCGGGCCGTACACCTCGGCCACGTAACGCCACAGCATGTGCCCGGCCAGTCGCGCGTCCTCGCCCTCCAGTCGGTTGAACTTGTCGTAGCGCCCGCTCAGCACCGCATCGCGCACGCGGTTGGCCGTGGCGGCGTCCCAGGCACGGCCGTGGTAGCTGATGATGCCCTGCGTGTACCAGTCGGGCAGGGTGAGGAACGTGCTGCTGCGCAGGATCTCACGCCAGTTGCCGCCGAACATCATCTGGTCGATGATCACGTGGGCGATCCCCGAGCGGATCTGCTGATCGAGCAGGGCATGATCGCCTTCGTAGTACACGAAGATCTTGGTGCCCACGATGCGCGTGAGGCCGCCGATGTTGTTCTGCCCGCCCATGCCCGCGAGGCCGATGTTGCTCTGGCGGAAATCGGTGAGCGAGTTGTACACGATGAACTGCAGGCGCTCGTCGATGGCGAAGTCGAACGCGGCCTGCAGCTCCTTGAGGTGCCGCTGGGCGCTCTGCGCGGTGAAGCGCGCAAGGTCACGGCCCTCGGCGTAGAAGTACACCTCCATCTCCTGGAAGCGGTACTGCTGCCAGAGGAAGTCCTGGTACTGAACCCGGTTCTTGCCGTACTCCTGCTGCGAACCGGAATAGAATTGCGCGCGCGCCGCAGCAGCGGCGAGGATCAACAGGAGCGGAAGGAGGCGGCGCACGATCGGATGGCGAGCGCGATGAAGGTAGGTACTTTGGCCGCCCTCACCCTGCGCATCGGTGCGCGAAGTTGCTTCAATCCGGGTCATGCTCAGCGTCGCTTCCTTCACCTTCAATCCGTTCGAGGAGAACACCTACGTGCTGCACGATGGCAGCAGCGCCATGCTGATCGACCCCGGCTGCTGGAACACGTCCGAGGAGCGCGAACTGGAGGAATGGCTGATCGAGCGGAAGCTCACGCCCGTTCGACTCATCCTCACGCACGCGCACATCGACCACGTGCTCGGCTGCGCCTGGGCGCACACGCGCTACGGCCTGCTCCCGGAACTGCATCGGGCCGACCTCCCGCTGTTGGAGCTGGCGCCCCGGCAGGGACAGCTCTACGGGGTTCGCTGCGAGCCATCGCCCGAACCGCAGCGCTTCATCGAGGAAGGCGATTCGCTCATGTTGGGCGCTGATGAACTCCAGGTGCTCTTCGTTCCAGGCCATGCTCCAGGGCATATCGCCCTCTACAGTAAGGCGCAGCGCTTCGTCATCGCCGGCGATGTGCTCTTCCAAGGCAGCATCGGCCGCACCGATCTGCCAGGCGGCGATTTCGATCAGCTCATCCGGAGCATCAAGGAGCAGCTTTACCCGCTCGGGGATGATGTCACGGTGCACAGCGGGCACGGGCCCAGCACCACCATCGGGCGTGAGCGGAGGATGAATCCGTTCTTGCGTTGAGTTCCGGAGCCGCGAGTAAGCGTGCTACGCGCGGCCGAGTCCAACCTGCCGCTTGCCTACTAGCGACTTGCCGCTCCTCTTATGGGTGATAGCTATCCGGCTTGTACACCTTCTTGCCGCGCTCCAATTCGTTGTGCTTGATGGGCGGTGGGCAATCGAAGCCATTGCGGGCGCGCAGGAAAAGGAAGCGAACCGTGAGGATCAGTGGACGATAGGTGCTGCTGAACCACTGCAATTTCCCGAGGCCCTGATCGGCGGGCGTCACGCTGAACACGGGCGTTTCCAGCGTGGGGATCATGATGGTGCGCCCCGTGAGCTTGAAGCCATAGCCGAGCTTGAAGTGCGCTTGCGCGATCAGGTCGGGCGGAAAGGCGTGGCGGTTCAGGAGAGGATCGCCCGTATGGCTGTACTCGCTGCCCAAACGGATGTCCGCGTTGGCCCCGAGGCTCAGTTGGATGAACTGGTACGACCTTGTGGGGATGAACTTGTTGGCGTTGAAGGCCACGGTGACCAGGCGCTCCGCGAAGTAGCCATCGCCGGCGATCACGGCTGCGGTATCGCCGCGCCAGAGCGTGCCCGTGGATGATTCCTCGCCCCGGAGATTCTTGTAGGCCACGCCGAGATCGAGGTAATCCAGGATCACCGGGTCGCGCATGAACCAGGTGGCGCCGGCCTCGAGGTAGAGCCCCACGCGGCCGTTCGGATCGTAGGTGGCCAGGTAGCGCAGGCTGTCGTTGCGGAAGACCTCTTCCTCTTCATTCTTGAAACGCGGCAGCGTGTAAGTGATACCCGGCCCGATGAACCATCCGATGCGCTTGGCCTGGCCATCGAGGGGGATGATGTCATCACGACGGCGGCCGTACATGGGCTGGGCGAAAAGCTCCTGCACAACGGCCAGTGACAGCAGGATGATAAGCGCGATGCGAAGCATGGACGAAGGTGGCACGGAGCGCAGGTGGAGAACGCGCGACAAGGGCTGAAAGTGTGAACGCGGGGGTGTGGGTTGGGGCGGCAGGAATCTGCCAGCGGGGTCCTCTTCGAGAGGCCCCGCGCAAGTTTGGACAACTTCAGTTGAAGAAAATCATTTCCTTCTTCTGTGTGGCACCAACCACGACTCCGGGCATCCATACCCTAGGAAGATTGGAACCTTTGGCCATCCAGCTATTGGCGCTCGAACTGAATCGGGGAAAGGGCACCATGGGAACATTCCGGAATTCTCCGGATCAGAATCATCATACTCCACCAAGTAGCGACCACCAGTAGAGATGACCTCTTCGAGGTCGCAGCGTTCAGTGTTGACATACCACTTATCACGCACCCGAATTGCGTATTCCACACGGTCGCCGTTCTTATATCGTAAGCCCTCCAAAGTCAATCCGATAGTGAACCGCCTATGTGCGTTGAGCGAAGAATCAAGTCGTTGATGGTGGACTTCTATGCCCAAGAATATCCCTGCAATCCCGCCCCATACGAGAATGTTCGGCAACCAGTGGTTCCAGAATCTTCCTCGCCTGGTGCGTTTCAACATCATGGCAACTTAAGCAACCCCAACGCCTTCCGCTCCACCTCCTCGCTCTCCCACTTCTCCTCGATCCCCGGCATGGCGAGCACCTGCTCCATGATGCGATCATGCCGAAGGCCTTCGTCCCACGCGGTCTTGTAGCCGATATCGCTGAACTTCACTTGGCTGTAGAGCGGCAGCCACTTATCGGGATGCTTCGCTTGAAGGCGGCCCTCGATCTTCTTGCGGAGGATGAACTTCGGATCGGCCACGAGGTCGCGCATCTCCACGAAATTGCGGAGTGACAGGTCGGCGATGGCGTCGCCGTTTGGCTTGCGGGCCTTGTGGTAAGCGTCGAGCACGGTGCCCCAATTGTCGTCGCCGTGCTGGTTGAGCAGGTCGTTGAGCACCTTGCAATCCTCGTAGCCGGCGTTCATGCCTTCGCCGTAGAAAGGCACGATGGCATGGGCCGCATCGCCGATCAGCGCCACCTTGTCCTTGTAGGTCCACGGCGCGCAGCGGATGATGGCCAGGTTGCTCTGCGGGTTGCGGAAGTACTGCTCGGCGAGGTCGGGCAGCATGGGGATGGCATCGCGGAAGTGCTCCTCGAAGAAGCGCTTGAGGTCATCCTCATCCTTGATTCGATCGAAGCTGAACTCGCCTTCGTGGGGCATGAAGAGCGTGCCGGTGAAGCCACCATCGGTGTTGGCGAGGCCCATCATCATGAACCACCGGCGCGGCCAGATGTGCAAGCAGTGCGGGTCCATCCGCGGTGTGCCGTCGGGATTGGGCGCGAAGGCGATCTCCTTGTAGTCGTGCTCGATGTACGTCTGGCTGAAGGTGAAGCGGTGCTTCATGAACTCCTGCCGCACGGCGCTCGGGGCGCCATCGCTCCCGAAGACCACATCAGCGGGCACGGCGCTGGCTTCGCCAGTCGCTTCGTTGTGGAAGGTGCACGTGCCCGTTTCGAGATTCACGCTCGTGCAGCGGTGCTCGAAATGGAGACCCACATTCGGGAACTTCTCCGCTTCGGATAGCATCACCTTGTTCAGCTCGCCGCGGCTCACGCTGTGGATCGCGCGCTCATCGATGCTGTAAGGCAATCGTGTGAGCTTGCCGTCGCGGTCGTGCGTCATGCGCGCGCGCACCGGCACCACGATGCGCTCCACCGCCTCGTTCACACCGGCGGCTTTCAAGGCGGTCCAGCCGCGATGGCTCACCACCAGGTTGATGCTTCTTCCCGCGTAAACGTTGGTCCTGCGCGGATCTGCCCTGCGCTCGTACAGATTGACCTTATGCCCGCGTTTGGCCAGGAACACGGCGAGGAGGCTGCCGACCAATCCGCCGCCGACGATGGTGATGTTCTTCATGAAAGCGCCGATTTGAGGACCTGACCGAAGCGCCAAGCGTCCTCGAACGAATTGTACATCGGCACTGGTGCAACACGGATGACATTGGGCTCGCGCCAATCCGCGACAACGCCATTCGCGCTGATCGCGTGGAACAGATCCTTGCCCTTGCCGTGCGCCACGATGCTCAATTGGCACCCGCGCTGCGCGGGATCGCCCGGGGTGATCACTTCGAGGTCGGTCTTCGTGGCTTTCGCGACCTCGGCGATGATGAACGCCAGGTACCCGGTGAGTTGTTCGCTCTTGGCGCGCAGGTTCGCGATGCCGGCACGGTCGAACTGTTCCAGCGCAACGCGATGCACCGCCATGCTGAACACCGGCGCGTTGCTCACCTGCCAGGCTTCGGCGGAGTTCATGGGCTTGAAGGCGCGCTCCATCCTGAAGCGCTCATGCTTGTCGTGGCCCCACCAGCCAGCGAAGAGCGGCAGGCCTTTGCCGTGATGCTTCTCATGCACGAATACGCCGCCCACGCTTCCGGGACCGCTGTTCAGGTACTTGTAGGTGCACCATGCGGCGAAGTCCACGTTCCATTCGTGCAGCTTCAGATGCAGGTTGCCGGCTGCGTGCGCCAGATCATATCCAGCGCATGCACCGATAGCGTGGGCGGCCTCCGTTATCGCCGCCAGATCGAAGGCCTGTCCAGTGTAGAAATTCACACCCCCGAAGCAAACGAGCGCGAGTTCATCGCCCAACTCATGGATGCGCGCGAGGATGTCCTCGGTGCGCAATGTGTATTCACCAGCCCGCGGCTGCACTTCGACCAGGTCGGTCCCGGGATCACCGCCGTGGAAGGCGATCTGCGATGCGAATGCGTAGGTGTCGCTCGGAAAGGGTCGCTGCTCCGTGAGGATCTTCTTCCGATTCCCCTTGGGCTGATAGAAGCTCACCAGAAGGAAATGCAGGTTGCTGGTGAGCTGGTTCATCACCACCACTTCGCTCTCCTTCGCACCAACGAGCCGAGCGGTGAAAGCCGTGAGCTCCTCGTGGTAGCTGTACCACGGGTGCTTGGCCTTCAGGTGACCCTCGACACCGAGCGCGGCCCAATCATCGAGCTCCTGCTTCAACGCGGCTGCAGCTCCCTTGGGCTGAAGGCCGAGCGAATTGCCGGTGAAGTAGATCACGGGCTGGCCGTCCTTCTGCGGGAAATGGAACTCATCGCGGAAGGATCGACGCGGATCGGCGGCATCCTGCGCGCGGGCGAATTCGAGGGTGTCCTGGTGATCGTTCATGAAGGCTGCCAAATTAGGATCGGAGGGCGCGCGGCTGCTGATGCGCGTCAGAGCATGCCTCCGAGCAGGGCCAGCAGGGGGATGAGGGCGATGGACGCATCCAACAGGAGCCAATGGGACCAGTGACGCGAGGCCGTCGATCGCATGATCAGGAAGGCAGGCAGAACAAGGCCCACGAGCGGAAGCACCAGGGACCAATCCGTTCCAGGCCCTGCATCGACGGTGCGAGGGTAACCGGAGAATGACAGGCTCACCAAGAGCATCAAGGCCAGCGGCATCAGCATCAGCAGAGCGAGCACTCGCGAAGCGCGAGCCCCGAGCAGCTGCGGCAGTGTGCGAAGGCTGGGGGAATCAACTGCCGCATCGCGGCAATCGAAGGCGATGGCGATGGCCCAATAGAAGCCGACGAAAACCGGGATGAGGACCGGCTCCAGGTTGAACTTGTGGCTCGAGCTAGCCAACAACACAGTTCCTGCCGCCCATACCCAGGCCACCAGCAGCGATTTCAACCCGGGCACCGACCGCAGCCCAATCGCCCGGCCACCCAGTCGAAACGGCGCGACGTACAGCAGCGCAGGGATGATCACCGGCCACAGGCGGATGAGCACCTCGATCAACTCATCATGCAAGAAGATCATCGCCAGCAGGGCGCTCACCACCACCGATGCGCCCATCGCATTCGCATTCCGCCGGTACCAAACGAACAATGGGGCCTCCTTCAGCGCATCATCCTTGGCCCGAATCAAACGCGTGAGGCCGTAAACGGCCAAGGTCGCGAAGAAGGCCGCCGCGCTTCGATTCCATGAGCCGCCTCCGAACCAATCCTCTTCGATCCACCACACCTGCAGTGCCGCGCCGGTCGCGAGCGCCACATGCCCATGGACCACGAACCGCACGATAGGGTTCTTGATCTCGTGGCCCATGCCTAATCGTATCCCTCGAGGCTGGGGTTGATGATGAACTGCCGGATGCCCACGCCTACCACGATGCCCGCCGTGGTGCTCAGCAACGAGCGCAGCACGCGCTTGGTGCGCCCCACTTTCGCGTAGCCGTAGGCGTAGTTCGGTTCGCCATCCAGATAGGGATCGGAGAGAGAACCGCGCGTGACGTGAACGCGGGGCAAGGCCATGGCGCCAGCGTAAAGCGGCGGAAGGAAGAGCGCGTTCACCTCCAGGTTCAGGGCGATGCTGGCCCCCGCACCGACGAGGAAGCCGCCCCAGACCGCGACGCGCGGTTTGTACCCCTTGATCGCGTCCTGCTCGCCCTTGATGAACCAGCGCGTCTCCTGCACGGAGAGATCGTTGCCGAAGATGGAGTCCTGGAAGTACCAGACCTTCTCTCGCCCCAAACTGTCCGTGACGCTGAAGACGCTTTCGGTCGGTTCCGCGCGTTCCCGCTGCCTGCCGTTCCGACCGAACTCGAGGTACCGCACCTCGAAGGTGCTCTGCCCCAGCACCCGGGTCTCGATGATCTGGCCGTTCATGAGCAGGATGCGGTCCGGCTTGAACGGCGTGATCTGGGCGCGGCTGAGAAGAGCGCTGGCCATGGCCAGCAAGAGGATCAGGAGCCGCATCATGGGTGGCCAAATGTAGCCGGAGCGGCTCGGGGCACCGGGTATATTCGCCCCGCTTTTCAGCATACCCCCATGAACGTTGTCAGTTACCAGGAGCGCCACATCGGTCCGAACGCCGAAGAGACCAAGGCCATGCTCAAAGCCATCGGCGTCTCCTCGATGGAAGAGCTTATCGACCGCACCGTGCCCAAGGGCATCCGACGCGCGAGCAAATTGGATGTCGGGCCTGCGATGACGGAACGCGAGCACCTGGACAACATGCGCGCCCTCGGCGCGAAGAACAAGGTCTTCCGCAGCTACATCGGACTCGGTTTCAGCGGCACCATCCTGCCGCCGCCCATCCAGCGCAACATCTTCGAGAATCCGGGCTGGTACACGGCCTACACGCCCTATCAAGCCGAGATCTCGCAAGGCCGCCTGGAGGCGCTGCTGAACTTCCAGACGATGTGCAGCGACCTCACGGGCCTGCCGATCGCCAACGCTTCGCTGTTGGATGAGGCGACCGCGATCGCCGAGGCCATGCACATGCTGCACGCCGCGCGACCGAAGGAGCTCGCCAACGCCAACAAGTTCTTCGCGGACAAAGGCCT
>JAEUSX010000148.1 GCA_016788405.1 Flavobacteriales bacterium | reverse complement strand
GCCAAGGTGCATTCGCGCAGGCGTTCCTCCAAGCGGGCACGCTCTTGCAGGGAGGCCACGGGGAGCATCAGGGCCCTGGTGTAGTGGAGCGCGGCCTTGCGATGCGCACCGTTCGCGCGGTTCAGATCGCCAAGCAGCAGCTGGGTGATGTAGCTGTCGGGCGCTGCGGCGATGAAGCGTTTCTCCTCTTCGGGAGTGAGCAACATGGGCTTCCCGGCCAGGACGCTGGCCGCGATGCGCGTGCGCTGGGCCTGCCACCATTGGTGCTCGCCGAAGGACCTCGTCGAGAGGAACGGATCCGCCGCGATACTGATCGCGCTGTCGCGGATCGCGCCATTCCAAGCGCCGGATCCGCAACGCGCGAAGACCGCGCGCAGGTCGTAGCCCGCGAACGCGCCGATCTGATAAGGCCACGCGCTCACCCAGAGCCGTCGGTCCTCGGGCTGCATGATCACGGCATGGTGCGCGATGAGCTGGTTGATCGCACTGGGGTTGCCGAGTCCGATGGCCTGCCCGCCAAGGCCTTTGCGGTCGCGAAGAATCGCTGCGGCTTTCACTGGATCCAGCGCGCCTGCCGAGTCCACAAGCTGCATCATGCGCTTGAAGCGCGCCATGCTATCGCTCTCCCGGATGTTGGCGGTGTTCGCCTCGCTCGCACGGAAGCGCTCGCTCTGGTAGTGATTGGCGCACACGAGCAGGTCCGTGCCCGGATCGAAGACGTCCATGCCATCGGGCGCCTTCTCGATGATCACCGCTTTTCCATCGCGCGCGCTGGCCACCACGATGCTCTCGCTCACGAAGACCTCGTGCCTCTCCGCGATCGCCACGGCCTCGGCGATCGTGGCGGCGTGCTGAAGGATATCGCGCGTGAGGATCGCGATCGGCGTTCGTGCGCCCAGCGGAAGCTCGCTGCGCGCGGCGTTGATGGTCACCGTGAGCCCCTCCAGGTTCATGCCCGATACCGCGCCCATGAATCCGCCCCAGCCCACCATCGCATGCGGGATGCCCTGCTCCGGCTTCACGAAGAGCACCAGTTTCTCATGCGCGAACTCATCGCCCATCCAGAAATCGAAGTTGCGAGCCACCAGGAGCTTGCCATCCGCGGTGCGGCCCGCCTGCGCCGCGAAGGAGGTGCAGCCCACCATGGCGAGGTCCTGCAAGGCGTGGCCGATGTCGTGGGCGGCGTGGTAGTTCAGCGCGCGCAGGTACTTGGGCCCGACGAAGTCGTAGTCGTCGCTGAAGGAGCGGCTCACGCCATAGATCTCGCGGAGGTATTCGTCCGGCACGTGCTCATCGAGGTCGCGGTTGTACCACGCGGTGAAGTACTTCAGGTAATCGAGCCTCATGCCGCCGGGCACCATCTGCCGCAGACGCCCGACGAAGATCTCCTCCTGCCTGGCGATCAGTTCGCTGGCAAGCGCTCCATACGCCAGACCGCGCTCCAGCGCATCGCCCTCGATGTAGGCTTCATGCAATCCGATGGGGTCGTGGCCAAGCCAGTTGCGCCCCACGTGCCAGCGGCCGTCGGTGCCGCGGTCACGGTCCGGTACGATCGCGGCCTCGCCCTTCTCCAGCGGATCGGGCACATGCACCTCCCAGGCGTACCAGGCCATCCCGATCATGAGCAGGGCGATCAGCGCCAGGGTGACGCGGCGAAGTCGGCGGAATGCTCGGCGCACGGGCATGGATCAGAAGCCGATGCCCACGCCGCCGCCCAGTATCGGGCCGGACAGGCCTCGGTACACGCTGTTGGGGTGCTGCAGCACTTCGTAGAGGAGCTGCAGGTAGATGGAACTGTTCCGGCCCACGCGCTGCATGTAGCCGCCGCCCACGAGGATGTGCGGCACCCATTGATCGCGCGTAACGCGGTCATTGTAATCGTACACCGGCACGTTGAGGTGAAGGAATTCGGCATGCAGGAACAAGGGCGGGATCACGCGGAACCGGTTGAAGACGCGGTACCCTTTGCCGCTGAAGGTGTACGCCGGAACGTACCGGTTGTCGCGATAGTACCAGTAGCTGAATCCCACGCCGACCGAATAGCGTCCCTTCTCATCCACCTTGTAGCCCAACACGGGATCCACTTGCACGGCGGTGACGGTGCCGAAGCCGAGGTTGAGGCCTCCGCCCACCCAGATGCGGTCACGGAAGCGCTGGGGCGGATCATCCCAATCTCCTGCCCAGTTGCCTTGGGAGAAGGCGAACGAGGCGAGAAGGACGCCAGGAAGAAGAAGCGCGCCGCGCATGTGTCTCATCCCGCAGTAATAGAGGACGAAGTTAGGCCCGTGAAGGAGCGTGATGCTTCTCGAAGTGGAGCGCGAGCAGGAGACCGCGCACGGCCATCCATGCGAGGAAGGCGCTCCACACGGCCGTCAGCTCCCAGCCCAGCGCGTCGGTTCCCCACGCCACGGGAACGAAGACCAGGAAGGTGGAGGCGAGCAGCACGTTGCGCAGGATCTTCCCATTGCCCAGGCCCTTGTAGACGCCATCGAAGGCGAAGGCCACGGCATTGATGGGCTGCGTGATGATCACCATCCAAAGCACGCCGCTGAGCAGCGCGAGCACGCGCGCATCGCTGGTGAAGAGCGGGCCGATGCGCGTATAGCCGATCCCGTAGATCGCCGCGAGCGCCGCGCCGATGACCACGCTCATGCGCACCACCTGCCAGCTCACGCGATGCAGGTCGCGCCAGTTGCGCTCGCCGTTCAAGCGGCCCACCAGCACGCTGCCCGCAGCGGCGTAGCCATCGATGAAGAAGGCGCTGAACAACCAGAGCTGCATGGCGATGCTGTGCGCGCCGATGTGCGCGGTGGAATAACCGGTGGCGAAGCGGTTGCCCAGGTAATAGCAGATGTTGAGGGCGATGGTGCGCGCGAAGAGCTGTCCGCTGTTGCGCATGAGCGGCAGGAGCTCCGGATGCCGCCACGAGGAGGGCCAGAGGGTGAACGAGGTCCGTGTGCGCACCACCACGATGCAGGCCGCGAGCATGCTCACCTGCGCGATCACGCTGGCCAGGGCGCTGCCCTCGATCCCCAAGGCGGGCACCGGGCCGAAGCCGAAGATGAGCAACGGGTTGAGCGCGAGGTTCACGACCGCGCCGGTGATGCTGATCCACATGCCCCAGCGCAGGTTCTGGATGCCACGGAAGGCACCGGTGAGCGCGTACACGGCGAGCGAGATGGGGAAGCCGAGGCAGCGCACCCGGAAATACTCGCAGGTGAGCTCGAGCTGGCGGCCGCTGGCGTTGTAGGCCTCGAAGATCCGCTCAGCGAACGGGTACGTGAGGCCGATGAACGCGAGGCCGAGGCCGAAGTTGGTCCACGTGGCGATGGGCACGAGGTCCGCGATGGCCTCCAGCCGTCGTTCGCCGTAATAGCGCGCCACCACGGCGAGCACGGCGCTCCGCGTCTGGGCCAGCACCCAGAGCACGAGCAGGAAGAAGCTGCTGCCGATGCCCACGGCGCCCAGCATGTCCACATCGTTGAAGCGGCCGATGAAGGCGGTGTCCACCAACGAGATCACCGGTTCCGCGATGCCGCTGATGATGGCCGGCACCGCCAGCCGGTCGATGTCCTTGCGGGTGATGGGGGAGCGCTCGCTCACATGCTTCATCCCGCTTGGCGGGAGCGGCGCAAAGATGCCGATGCTCAGTGGCCGATCACACCGGAATTGAGCCGATAGAGCACGAGCGGGTCATACCCATCCTCCAGCGCGAACCAGCGCAGGAAGCGATGCGTCCACGCGGGAGCGCCAACCGCGATGCGCTCCAGGTTGGTCACGCCGTCGAGGCCCCTGCTCTCCGAAGCGATCACGAGGTGGATGGGCTTGTCCTTGTCTGCGAGGATGCGGTCCGTGAAGACCTCCGTGCTGCCGCCGCTCAGGTAGAAGGCCGGGATGTTCTGCCGCCAATCGCCCAGGAGGTCGATGTGGACGGGCTTCTCGCTGAAGCGCTCATGGATCGCCTGCGCGAGCCGGATGCGCCCGTTGCCAGCCGGCGTGGCCGTCGCGACGATCAACGCGAGCAGGTTCACCGTGGCGAAGGGGAAGAGCATCTGCATCCAGATCCTGCGCTGCATCACCTCGGGCCAACGCCGGCAGAGCGCATCCCAGGCAGCCACCAGCAGCCAGGGCATCAGCACCGCCAAGGGGTAAAGGAAGCGCGGCTCTTTGATGGGCATGACGGAATGCGCGAGGAGGAAAGGAAGGAGCAGCCACACGAGCATGTGCTTGCGATCGAGTGCGATTAACACACCGAGCGCCGTGATCAGCAGCGCGCCGACCGGAGGAGTCGCGTACTTGATGATGAAGAGCCCGTGTTGGTACCACGCGAGCGACATGAAGCGCGCATTCTCCTGCCCCGAGAGCGCGGCGAGGAAGTAATTCAACAGCGGCATGGTCGGCGCACCGTAGCAGAGCGAATCGAGCACGGTGCCGGCCGCGATGGCCGTGGCACCACCGCCGATGATGCGCATGAGTCGGGCACGTGATTCTTTCTTCACGAGCAATGCCCACAGCCATGCGGTGATCGGGAGCACCGCTGCCGCGGGCCGCACGATGACGGCCACGCCCCAGCAGGCGCCGATGGCCCAGGGGCTGCGCGGCCGCTCCTCGAGCAGCAGTGCGAGCCCTCGCGCGAAGAGCAGCGCGCTCCACGCTTCGCCGGTGAAGCGCATCAACAGGATGGGCACGAACCAGAGGAACCAGTTCAGCGCATCGAGGGCCTGGTGATTCTCGGTTCGGAGCGACGGCTTCACCACGCGCCCCAGATCGCGCAGCACGCCGATGGCGAGCGCGGCGGTGAGCAAGCGGAGGATGAGGGCGAGCGTGAATGGATCCTTCAATCCGATCCACGCGCTGACCTCGAACACGCCAGCAGCGATTACCGGCAGCAGCATGCCCCGCCAGTGCGCGTGGTGATCCATCAGCATGTCCGATGCGGCCGCTTCGCCGCGCAGGAGCTGCGCTACGCTGATGACCTGGTAGAACTCATCCTCCGACTGGAATCCCGTGCCGAACCACGCGGCAGCGAGGAAGGCCAGGGAAGCAAGAACCATGTTCCATGGATGCGATGACATGGGCGGATGC
>JAEUSX010000146.1 GCA_016788405.1 Flavobacteriales bacterium | reverse complement strand
AGCCATTCGGTGGTCACTTCGCGGTGCTCCTCGGTCCGGCTCGTGAAGAAGGTGATGATGTGGCCCTCTGAGAACCAGCCGTTGCAGATCTCCAATGCGCCTTCATAGAGCGCAGCGGTGGCCATGCGCTCGGGCTCCTCGTTGGGGATGTCCTCGCAGATCGTGCCGTCGATGTCGATGAGGAAGTTCTTCTTCCCTTCCGGCAATTTCGGGCTGATGCGCTTGCCGTTCTCGAAGGTCTCTTGGAGCTGGGCCATGGAGTAAAGATCGTTATACGCGTCCTGATGTGATCTCCTCCACCACCGCCGGATCCAACAATGTGCTCGTGTCGCCCAAGCTGTTCATCTCGCCTTCGGCCACTTTGCGCAGGATGCGACGCATGATCTTCCCGCTTCGCGTCTTGGGCAGGCCGCTCACGAATTGGATCTTGTCCGGCCGCGCGATCTTGCCGATGATGCGTTCCACCGTCGCGATGACCTCATTGCGCAGCGCGTCCTTGTCGGTGCGCACGTGGTCGCAGATCACGAAGGCATAGATGCCCTGGCCCTTGATGTCGTGCGGGTAGCCCACCACGGCGCTCTCCACGATGTCCGGATGCTCATCGATCGCGTTCTCCACTTCCGCGGTGCCGATGCGGTGGCCGCTCACGTTGATCACATCGTCAACCCGGCCGATGATGCGGAAGAAGCCGTCGGCATCGCGCTTGGCGCCATCGCCGGTGAAATAGCGGCCGGGGTATTGCGCGAAGTAGTTCAACCGGCATCGCTCGTGGTCGCCCCATGTGGTGCGGATCGCGCTCGGCCAAGGGAAGTCGATGCACAGATAGCCTTCGGCCTCGCCGTGCAATTCGTTGCCTTGTTGGTCCACCAGGATGGTGCGTATGCCTGGCAGTGGCAAGCCAGCATGCGCCGGTTTCATGGGCGTGATGCTTCCGAGGCCGCTGAGCAGGATGCCGCCGGTCTCCGTCTGCCACCAGGTGTCCACCACGGCGCAGCGCTTCTTGCCCACTTGCTCGTGGTACCAGTGCCAGGCCTCCTCGTTGATCGGTTCGCCTACGCTGCCGAGCAGTTTCAAGCTGGGCATGGCGAAGCTTGAAGGCAGGTCGTGACCCGCCGCCATAAGGGAGCGGATCGCCGTCGGGGCGGTGTAGAACTGCGTCACGCCGTGCTTCTCGATCACTTGCCAGAAGCGCGTGGGGTCGGGCCAGGTGGGCACGCCCTCGAACATCACGGAGGTGACGCCATTCAGCAACGGACCGTAAACGATATAGCTGTGCCCGGTGATCCACCCGATGTCGGCGGTGCACCAGAACACATCGTTCTCTTCGCACTGGAACACGTTGGCGAAGGAATAGCCCGCATACACCATGTATCCGCCGCAGGTGTGCACCACGCCCTTCGGCTTCCCGGTGCTGCCGCTGGTGTAGAGGATGAAGAGCGGGTCCTCGCTGTCCATCGGCTCGGCCGGGCAGTCCGCGTCGACCTGCTTCAATTCATCTTCCAACCACAGGTCGCGACCAGATCGCATCGATACTGCTTCTCCGGTGCACTTCGCCACCAGCACCGTTTTCACGCTCGGGCAGGAGGGAAGGGCCTCATCCACCACCGGCTTCGCGGGGATGCTCTTCGCGCCCCGCCGGATGCCATCGCTGGTGATCACCAAGACGCATTGCGAGTCGTTGATGCGGTCCACCAGCGAGTTGGCGCTGAAGCCGCCGAAGACCACCGAATGGATGGCGCCGATGCGCGCGCAGGCCAGCACGCTGATGGCGAGCTCCGGGATCATGGGCATGTAAAGGCAGACGCGGTCGCCCTTCTTCACGCCTTGGCGCTTCAACACGTTGGCCATTCGGCACACGCGCTCGTGGAGCTGCCGGTAACTGATGTGCTCGCTCGATTGCGCTGGGTCATTCGGCTCCCAGAGCAAAGCGGTCATTTCGCCGCGCTCGGCCAAGTGCCGGTCCAGGCAGTTCTCTGTGATGTTGAGGCGCCCGCCGATGAACCACTTCGTATCCGCTTTCGCGAAGTCCCACTCGAGCACCTTGGCCCAAGGGCTTCGCCAGTGGAAGCTTGCGGCGACATCGGCCCAGAAGCCTTCGGGATCGGTGGTGCTTCGCTGGTAGGCCGCGCGGTAGTCGGCCATGCTTCGGATGCGCAGTTCGCTCATGGTCCCGGCGAAGTTGGCGGTTGGCGCTACAAAATCCTCCGTCTACCTGTCAAGTGCATTCGTCTAATGAAAATGCGTATTCGTCTTGACATTGCACGGCTCCACCTGAAATCTTGCGCCACTCTTCCGCTGACTGTCCCACACGAAAACCCAACGAAAACGCATGTGGCCAGTTCAGACCCTTACGCTTCTCCTCTGCCTCACCGATGAAGAGCAGCTTTTCGCGCAACGTGTTCCGGAGCTCCCGGAGGTGCCTGCCGTGGAGGTTGAAGCGCCGCAACCGGCCGATGCCGCTGACGATGCCTTGGAACTCTTGATCGAGGCCGAAGCCTGATCCACCATACCCGGACCACGCCCGTTGGGGCAGGTCCATTAGACCCCGGTGCCGCCTGCCCAGGTGCCGGGGTCGCCCTTTTGTGGCCTGACGTTCATCCGCGCGCTGTCGTTTCCCACCCTCCGAATAGCTTGGCGCGCTCATTCAAACCGCATGAAACGCACTCTCCTCGTGCTCGCGCTGGCGGGCATCACCTCCACGGCCTTCTGCACGGACCGCATCGTGGAGGAGTTCGGCGTGTCGCCCACCTACCCGAATATCGGCGCTGCCGTGGCCGCTGCCGTTGATGGCGACCGCATCATCATCAAGAATCGCGCGGGCGACATCCCGTGGATCCAGGACATCACGGTCGACAAGAGCCTGGAGTTCCTCAGCTATGAGAACGACGGGCGATTCATCGTACAGGGTAACTACAGCATCGCTCCGGCCAACGGACGCGTCGTGCTCATCAACGGCATGCGCAACACCTCCGGCGGCATCATCGCCGCTGGCGGCACATCGAACGTGCGCGGCACCAGGGTGCGCGTCGTGGACAGCTACTTCGTGAACGGCGGGCTCAATCTGGCGAGCAACTACTTCGATGTGGATGTGGTGAGCTGCACCATGATGAGCGGCACGGTTTCCATCTGCTTCGGCAATGTGGTCGGCAACGACATCGATGGGAGCTCGGTCAACGACGAGGCCATCAGCGTGAGCACGACCTCCCCCGGCACCACGCTTGACACGTGCGCCATCATCGGCAACAAGGTGAAGGGCCGCGTGGGCTACGAAGGCATCTTCGGAAGCAGCTTTGGCCAGGTGTTCCACATCCGCAACAACTACGTGCAGCACGGCTGGATGGGGATCGAGGTGTACGAAGGGCCTGTGACCAACGCCGCCAACCTGATCTGGAACAACACCGTGACGGCGTACACGGGCAACTTCACCACCTACGGCATCAACCTCGCCAACACCAATACGGGCAGCATCTGGGAGATCATGAACAACGTGGTGACGCGCACCTGGGCTGGAGAATGCCGCGGCGTGAACAACGATAGCGGCAACCAGGGTCAGATCAACGTGTACTTCAACCACATCTCCACCGGCATCAGCACCCCGGTGAGCGCCGGCTTCACCTTCGCGGGGAGCAACACGATCGATCAGGCGATCACGCTCAACGCGGACGGCACCTTCCTCGCTGACGGAGCTGCTATCGACGGCGGCAATCCTGCTGCGCCATTCTACGACCTCGACCTCACCACGGGCGATGCGGGAGCTTACGGCGGCAGCTACACGCTGAACAACTTCCACCCGCTGCACAGCGGTTCGGCGCGTGTGTTCATGACCGGCCATCCCTTCAACGTGCGCCAGGGTAGCACCCTTCGCGTGAAGGCGACCGCCTTCGACCGCTGAAACGAAACGGCAACGAGCATGAACGCACGTTTCAACCTGTTCGGCATGGGGCTGCTGTGCGCCGGCATGGCGGCGGCGCAGCATGTCGACAACGCCGAGTATTTCTGGGATACCGACCCAGGCGCGGGGAACGCCACGCCGATGAGCGTGCTCGATGGCGCCTATGATGAAGCGCTGGAAGCCATCTTCCTCGAGACCGCTTCGCTGCCGGGCCTAGGCACGCGCGCTCTGGGCATCCGGGTGAAGGACGAGGACGGCAACTGGGGGCCTGTCTTCCGGACCATCATCGCGATCGAGCCTTCCGTGGTCACGGCACCGGAGATCAACGTGACCCAGGCCGAGTTCTTCTGGGACATCGATCCCGGCCCGGGCAGCGGCACGCCGATGATCGCTTTCGACGGCGACTTCAACAGCGCGCTGGAGGCTGTCAGCCTGGAGACCAGCGCGCTCCCGGATGAAGGCGTGCATGTGCTGCATGTGCGCTCCAAGGATGTGAATGACGCATGGAGCCTGCCTTTCAAGGTCGTGGTGGAGGTGATGGGCGGAACGGTCACGTTCCCGCAGATCAAGGTGGCCGCGGCGGAGTACTTCGTGAATATCGACCCGGGTCCCGGCCTCGGCACGCAGATGCTCGCGGTGGACAGTGACTTCAGCGCCGCGCTGGAGGCGGTGAAGGGTGGTGGCATACCAGCACCGGTAGCGGCCGGCGTGAATGTGCTTTGGCTGCGCGCGCGCGATGTGAACAACGCCTGGGGTCCGGCCTTCGGCATCGTCGCGAACATCGACACCACCATCACCGGCACTGTGGGGGTCTTGGAAGAGGAGGGGATCACGATGCGCCTGGCCCCGAATCCGACCTTCGCCGATGCAGGGTTCACCATCACGTTCGATCGGATGCTGCACGATGCCATGATCCAGGTGCAGGACGGGACCGGCCGGTTGGTGCGAGAGCATCGCGTCAACAACCTCCGTCGCGTGGAGCTGGGCCTGAGCGGCGCAGCGCCGGGCGTGTACATCGTGGGCGTGCGCTCGGATGGCCGGCAGCTTTGGGATCGTCTCGTGGTGCATTGAGCGCGCCGAGCGCTGCTGGAAGCCCTGCTCTTGATGAGCAGGGCTTCTTCTTGCGCATCTTCGACCGCATGCGCGCTTCGCTCTGCCTCGCGATGTTGATCGGCACGCCCGTCCTTGGGCAATGGCGATTCGCCGGGGACACCTCAGCGACGTGGGAGCAGGCGATCGCTCGCTACCAGGAGCTGGACCGCCGTCACCCCGTTGCGCGGTTGATGGGGATCGGCAACGACGACGACGGCTCGCCGCTGCATCTCTTCGTGCTCAGCGATGGCAGCGGCTTCACGCCCGATAGCATCCGTGCGGCGCGCAAGAGCATCCTCTGGATCACGAATGGCATCCATCCCGGGGAGCCGGATGGGATCGACGCGAGCCTGCTGCTGGCTCAAGCCCTGCTGGAGAGCGACCAGTACATGGGCCTCTTGTCGAGCACCGCGGTCTGCATCGTGCCGGTGTACAATGTGTGGGGAGCGAAGCAGCGTGAACGGCTCACACGGCCGGACCAGAACGGGCCCGTAGCGCATGGCATCCGCGCCAATGCGCGCAACCTCGATCTGAACCGCGACTTCATGAAGGCCGATGCGAGCAACACCCGGGCGCTGCAAGCCGCCCTGGCGCATTGGGACCCCGACGTGTACTTCGAGACGCACGTGAGCGATGGCGCCGATCACCAGTACGTGATGGAACTGCTCACCACGCAGAAGGACAAGCTCGACGGCGGGCTGAGCGCATTCATGACCCGGCGGTTGGTGCCCGCGCTGCACGCTTGGATGGATCGGCGGGGCTTCCTCATGGGCCCCTATTTCGAGACGATCAAGGAGATCCCTGAGGAGGGGCTCTACGGTTTCTATGACAGTCCGCGGTACAGCAGCGGATACAACGCGCTCTTCAGCCGCATCGGCATCCTGGCCGAGAGCCATATGCTGAAGCCCTATCCTGATCGCGTGAACGCCACCTTTGAATTGATGCTGGCCACGCTGGACGTGATGAACCAGCAGGGCACGGAACTCATCGAGGCGCGTCAGCGCGCGAAGGCGTACGCAGCCTCCATGAGCGAGGTCGGCTTGAATTGGAGACTCGACACGACGAGCAAGGAGCAGCTCGACTGGCTCGGCTACGAGGCAGCGCATCCGATCAGTGAAGTGAGCGGCCTTCCCCGCTTGCAATACGATCAGAGCAAGCCAACGAAGGTCAAGGTGCCATGGATGGACACGTACCGGCCTGCGCTCATCAAGCAGAAGCCGAAGGGCTATCTGATCCCGCGCGCGTGGAAGGACATCGCTGGGCGATTGCGCGCGCATGGCGTGGAAGTCGTCGAATTGGATGCGGCCACGGCGTACATCGTTGAGGAGGACAGCATCGCGGAGTTCACCACGACGAAACAGCCCTACGAGGGCCATTACCTGCACCGCGATGTGCGCAGCGTTCAGGGCAAGCGTGCTATCCGCGCTGAGGCGGGCGATTTTTACGTCCGTACGGGTCAGGTCTGCGACCGCTTCATCATGGAAGCGCTGGAGCCCGAAGCCGAGGACAGCTACTTCGCCTGGGGCTTCTTCGATGCGATCCTCCAGCAGAAGGAGTGGTTCACGCCCTACGCCTTCGAGGACATCGCCGCTGGACTGCTCGCGAAGGATCCTGCGCTGAAGGCCGCGTTGGAGGCGAAGCGCGAGGAGGACCCGGCGTTCGCGCAGGATGCGTTCGCGCAGCTCTACTTCGTCTTCCAGCGATCGCCGTGGTTCGAGCGCGGCCATCGGATCCACCCGGTCCGAAGAGTGGTGGGGCGGTGAGCCGGCTGAATCGGCGCTCGGATCACTTCAGGAACATCTCCGCGCCGGGACCGATGGGCAACTCGAGCAGCACCCAGACGATCAACAGAACGGTCCAGCCCACGAGGAAGACAAGTGAATAGGGGAGCATGGTGCCGATCACCGTGCCCATGCCGGCTTTCTTGTCGTAGCGCCCGATGAAGGCGACGATCAGCGCGAAGTAGCTCATCATGGGGCTGATCACGTTGGTGACGCTGTCGCCCACGCGATAGGCCATCTGCGTGAGCTCCGGCGTGAAGCCCAGCAGCATGAACATGGGGATGAAGACCGGAGCCATGATGGCCCACTTCGCGCTCGCGCTGCCCATGATCAGGTTGATCGTGGCGCTGATGAGCACGAAGCTGATCAGGAGCGGCACGGCACCGAGGTCGGCGGCCTTCAGCAGATCCGCGCCCTTGATCGCGAGGATCAGCCCGAGCTTGGTCTCGTTGAAGTAGGCCACGAACTGCGCCGCGAAGAACACCAGCACGATGTAGCTGCCGAGGGTCTCCATGCTCTTGGCCATGCCCTTCATCACATCGCTGTCGTTCTTGAAGGTGCCGGCGCCGATGCCATAGGCGATGCCGCCGAGGCCCGCGCTCAGGAAGATCAACGCCACGATGCCGCTCATGAACGGCGAGTGCAGGATCTCGTACGTATTGGGGTCGCGCAGGAAGCCCTGTTCAGGGATCAGGCCCCAGAGGATGATGCCCACGATGGCGAGCACCGTGATGCCCGCGTAGAGCATGCCTTTGCGCTCTTCCGGCGTGGCTTTCCGGATCTCCTCGGGCTTCTCGTCGCCGGTGTAGGCGCCGAGCCGGGGCACCACGATGCGCTCGGTGACCCAGGTGCCCAGCGCGGAGATCAGGAAGGTGCTCGCCGCCATGAAGTAGTAGTTGCATGCCGGGTTCACGGTGTACTCGGGGCGCAGGATGCGCGCGGCCTCCTGGCTCAGGCCGGCAAGCAGCGGATCAACGGTGCCCAGCAGGAGGTTCGCGCTGTAGCCGCCGCTCACACCGGCGAAGGCAGCGGCCAATCCGGCGAGCGGATGGCGGCCCGCTGCCAGGAAGATCACGGCAGCCAGCGGAACGAGCAGCACATAGCCCACTTCGCTCGCGGCGTTGCTCATCACGCCGGCGAACACGATCACGAAAGTGAGCAGCCGCTTGGGCGAGGCCAGCACCAGCGCGCGCATCACTGCGCCGATCAGCCCGCTGCCTTCGGCGATGCCGATGCCCAGGAGCGCTACGAGCACGGTGCCCAGCGGCGCGAAGCCCGTGAAGTTCACCACCATCTTGGTGAGGATGAAGTGCAGGCCCTCAGCGCTCAGCAGGTTCTTGGGCGTCACCGCTTCACCCGTTCCGGGATGGATGGCGCTGAGTCCGCTGAGGTCGGCGATCCAGCTGATCACCGCCACCAGCAGCGCCAGGATGGCGAAGAGGGTGGCTGGGTGCGGCAGTGCATTGCCCGTACGCTCTATGACCGAGAGGAATCGATCGACGCCGCTGCGCTTCTTCGTGCTCATCCGTGGTTGCGTGAGCGGCTAAGAAAAGGAAAGGAGGGATCGCCCCTCCGCAGGCTCACTGCTTCATGAACCGCGCGCTTCCTGCAGCCGTTCGCAGCAAATAGGCGCCAGGCGCCAACGCGCGT
>JAEUSX010000121.1 GCA_016788405.1 Flavobacteriales bacterium | reverse complement strand
GGCTGGTATATTCACCCCCTCGATTGGCCTTGCGCAGGAGTTCACCACTAGCGAAACCCGCATGACACACGTTACGCTTTCCCCCAAGCACCTTTCGTTCGTTCCCGGCGCGATCCGCCTGCAAGCGATCATCGTGCTGCTCGGGAGCTTGCTCTTCGGTCTTCAGTCGAACGATGCGAGCGCGCAACCGTGCACAGGCACGGGGATGGGAGTCACAACTGTCGTACCCAACGCCAACTGGCTGCCTCCGGTAGTGCCGGTCGGAATCACGCCAAGTACGACTTATCCACCACTTGCGGCCACGTGGGGCGCACCGCCTGTGAACACCTGTACCGTTTGTCCTTCAACTTTTTCGGTGCCTATATGCGCCACCAACTATGCCCAAATGTGGTTATGCTCAAATAACGAGTACACCATCAGCTTGTGCATGAGCGCTCCCGCTAACAACTTCTCGCTGAGCATCACCAGCACCACGTTCGCTGCGGTGGCGGCTGGATACTACGGGCCGGTGTTCGATAACGATGGGTGTGGCATTCCCAATGGTCCATCGCAATTGACTTTTACTCCAAATACTAATGGCCTTTACAGATTTAGGGTCTTCCAGAATCCTTGCGTAATTAATGCTGCGCTTTGCGGAACATTGACCATCACTTGCAGCACTCCCACACCTCCTCCGAATGACGTACCATGCAATGCGATTGCGTTTCCGGACCCAGTGCCAATTGACTGCGTTTACCAGCCAGGAACTATCGCTTGGGGGTCTGTGGAATCACCCAATCTGGCTCCTAACCCTACCTGTCCCCTTCCTTCTTGGACGAACCGTGACGTATGGTATAGCGCGGTCGTTCCTCCGAGTGGAAACTTACGGGTTCAAACAGCGTTGCTCAGTGCGACTAATTTGAGCATGGTCATTTATAGCACGCCATCATGCAACGCCCCCTTGGCGAGTTGGAGTCAAATCGCGTGCAGCTCAGGCCCAGTTCCAAGTCTAGATGTTAGCGGCCTAGTAATTCCTGGCAGCACCGTGTACATCCGGATTCTGGTGAACAGTAACATCGGCAACATGGGCACCTTCAACATCTGCGCATTCGAGCCCACGCCGCCATTCAATGACCTGCCCTGCGGCGCCTTCGATCTGCCTGCAGGCCCCACATGCTCTCCCACCAGCTACGACACCGAATTCGCCACCAACACCACGCCTCCCGGTTTGACGGTCGGCGCGCCCAGCTGCGGCGGCGCAATCAATAACGATGTCTGGTTCGAGGTGACGGTCCCTGCCAGCGGCGCGTTCACGGTGAACACCTTCGCCGGCACGCTCACCAACATGGCCATGGCCTGGTACCGATTGAGCGTCGGCGGCTCGGAGTGCACGCCGTTCTCGGGCACCATGACCATGATCGCCTGCAACGACGACCAGTTCGCGCCGACGAACATGATGCCCCGCATCAACAGCCAGACCACCGCACCGGCCATCGCCCCGCCGCTGGTGCCCGGCGAGATCATCTTCATCCGCGTGTGGCCGCAGGGCGCCACGCTCAACGGCACCTTCAGCATCTGCGCCACGGAGAACCTGCCACCTCCGAACGACGAAGCCTGCGGCGCCATCCCCCTGGCGACAAGCTTGACCTGCAACCTGACCCCCACCACCAACGAAGGCGCATCCACCAACAACGCATACGCCGTACCGCCGTGCGGAGGACCCGTGCAGAACGATGTGTGGTACTCCGTGGTGGTGCCGCCCAATGGCCAGTTGGAGTTCAACACACAAGCAGTCGGCCTGACCGATGCGGCCTTCGCTCTTTACACCTCCAGCGGTGGTTGCGCCCCAGCGAACCTTTCGCTTGTCCCGCCGATCAACTGTTCGGTTACCGGCAGCGGATTCAGCGCGGGCATGCCATTGCAACTCTTCGCCGGCTTGACACCAGGCTCAACCGTTTACTTGCGCGTGTGGCGGCAGACGGGCAACGTGGGGCCCTTCAACATCTGCGCGCGGCAAACGGCGGCCGCTCCGCTCTACGGCTGCGACCTGAACTCCAGCGACAGCGGTGGCCCCACGGGCAATTACGGCAATAACGAAGTCTTCGAGCAGACCTTCTGCCCGGTGAACGCCGGTGACGTGGTCGCGATCGACTTCACCTCGTTCAGCACGCAGCTCAACTCAGACTTCCTCACCGTTTACAACGGCCCATCGATCGCTTCGCCGGTGCTCGGCGTGTTCTCGGGCGGCCAAACGCCTCCGGGCCTGGTCTCCTCCGCTGTGGGCGGCTGTCTCACGATCCGCTTCACCTCCAACGCCAGCGTGGTGAGCACAGGCTGGGTGATCAGCGTGAGCTGCGGACCGCCCATCCAACCCGCGCCTGGAGTCTGCCACACCACAACGCCATCGGGAACGGTGCTCTCTGTCGTGGGCAGCAACTTCTACGACAGCGGTGGCGCGGCAGCCCAATACACCAACAATGAGCTGAGCACCTACACGTTCTGCCCTTCCACGGTCGGCCAGGTGGTCACGTTGACCTTCAGCTCGTTCAACGTGGAGGCCAACTTCGACTTCCTCACCGTGTTCCAAGGCCCGACCATCGCGTCACCCAACCTGGGCACCTTCACCGGCGCTGCCACGCCGGGCACCTTCACCGGCGCATTGGCCACGGGCGGTTGCCTCACGGTCCGATGGACCTCTGACTTCAGCATCGTGAATTCGGGTTGGAGCGCCACGATCCGCTGCGGGGTGCCGCAACCACCGCCGCCACCGCCACCGCCGCCTACGGGCATCTGCGGAACAACCGTGTACGACCCCGGTGGTCCGGGAGGCACGGTGGGCAATGCCGTGAACCAGAACCCGAACAATTTCGGGGGCAACAATTGCTGGCCGTACACGTGCATCGGCGGTGGGGCGACCATTCCTCCCGGGCAGCCGCTTTGGAGCCAGACCTACTGCCCCGATGTGCCTGGTGATGCCGTGACGTTGACCTTCAACTCCTTCAACATGGAGCCCGGTTGGGACAACCTGTACATCTACAACGGGCCGGTGGTGTCGCCGAACAACGCGAACGGCACGCAATGGCTCAGCGGGAACGGCCTGCCCACCTGCGGCGGTCCGGCAGGCTGGTGCAACCAGACCTTAGGCGCGGGCGGATTCACCGGCAATATCAACCCGGGCACCTTCACCAGCACGCACCCCAGCGGGTGCATCACGATCTCGTACACCAGCGACGACATCATCAACTACGCTGGTTGGGAAGCGACCATCTCCTGCCAGAGCTCATTCAACCCGAGCGCGGCGTGCATATTCGCTCTACGCATGTATGACATCTTCGGTGATGGATGGTCAGGCTCGTCGATCACGGTGACCATCAACGGCGGTACGCCAAGCACCTACACGCTTCAGTCCGGTCAGTACGATCAAGTTCTGATCAGCGCCAACAACGGCAGCAACATTCAGATCACCTACAACGGAGTAGGCTATTTCCCGCAGGACAACTACTGGACCTTCGACGTGGTGGGGCAGCCGTATTCGCTTGCGCAGAGCAACATCCCAGCCGTCTCCGGCACGGTGACCCTCAATGGCGTGAACTGCACGCTGGCGATCCCGCCGCCGAACGAGGATTGCCCGGGCGCCACCATCCTTTGCGACAACAGCCCGGTGCAGACCACGCCGCAGAACAACGGCAGCGTTGGAGATCTGACCCCGGCGAATAGCGCGTGCATGGGCATCTATGAGCGTCCCGGCGAGTGGTTCACCTTCCGCGCCGGCTCGAGCCCCAACATCGGCTTCAGCATCGCGCCAGCGGTGGCGAGCACCGACATCAACTTCGCGATCTGGGGGCCCTTCAGCTCGAGCCAGACGGTGCCGCAGATGTGCCAGCTGATGACCACGACACCGAAGCGGTGCACCTTCGCCTCAGCGGCGAACACCTTCTCGGCGACGGGCAGCTACGCCACGGGCATGGGCCACGCGACCTACTCCTCGCCGCAATTCCATCCGGCGGGAACGGTCACTTCGCAGACGGTGGCCGGCAACGGCTGGGTGCCGGGCATCGCGGCCACGCCGGGCGACATCTACGTGATCTTCATCAGCAACTACACGCAGAACAATTCGCTCTCCACGCTGACCTGGACCGGCGGCACCATCGATTGCTTCCTCCCGGTGGAGATGTCGGAGTTCAATGCGGAAGCGCGCGAAGCTCATGTGGACGTGACCTGGAGCACGGCCTCCGAGATCGGATCCGCGTGGTTCGATGTGCAGCGCTCGGCCGACAACGAACATTTCGAGGACATCGGCCGTGTGATGGCCAGCGGGAACAGCGCTTCGCGCTCCGAGTACCTGTTCGTGGACCGCGACCCGTTGCCCGGATACTCCTACTACCGTCTCAACCAGGTGGACCTCGATGGCACCTCCGAGCTGTCGCATTCGGTGCCCGTCTACTTCAAGGGCAAGCAGCCCATGCTGCAGGTGTACCCGAACCCGGTGCGCGACGAGCTCTACGTGTCGCTCGATGGAGCCACGGAAGGACAGGTGCATTGGCGCATGCTTGATGCTTCGGGCCGACTGGCGAGCAGCGGCAACCTGAACTCCGTCTCGGGAATGCAGCAACTGCAGATCCGTACCAGCGCGCTGGAGAGCGGCGCGTACATGCTGGTGCTGCAGCAGAACGGCGAGGAGCTGGGACGGAAACGCTTCGTGAAGCACTGAGCGCCTGACGAGGATCTTCCGCCGCCGCCGCCCTACCTTGCATGCGATCAACGATCGCGTGATGAGAACGGCGGCGGCGGTGCTTTTTTCCCTCCTTCTCATTTCCGGCCGCGGGCCGGAACCGGTTCCTGCCGCCACGTACACCTTCGGCATGAGCCTGATGACGGGCATGAACAACGACCTCTTCACGCTCTTCGAGGTGAAGGAGTTCGAGGGCAAGGTGCTCGAGGTGCATCCCATCACGCGCGGGCGGTTCGTGCAGGAAGCGCAAGGCGTGATTCCGAGCCGGGCCAATCCTGCCGGCATCAATCTCTTCCGCAAGTACCAGGTCGATGGCTGCCTCCTGCCTCCCGAGCTGGACGACGGCAAACGCGTGGTGAGCGACTGCGGCGTGTTCGATGAGCTCTGGAAATTGCGCTTCTGGGAGTACCCGTTCAAGCTCGGCGATGGCGGAAGCGCGGGCCAGGGCTGGGCCGAGAGCCGCACGCAGCCCAGTTCGCGCCAGATGCTCCTGCTGGCCAACTACGGCTTCTATCGCATCCAGGACATGATCTGCGGGGAGGATCTCTTCCGGCTCCTGCACGACGTCGGCGATCCGGAGTGGGTGGACAACTACCGTAAGGGCTACTGAGCCATGCGATCGCGCAGCGAATGGGTCGACGCGCTGCGCAGCGGCGATCGCTCCGCGCTGGGCCGTGCCATCACGCTCGTCGAGAGCCGCAGCTCCTCCGATGCCGCAGAGGCGCGTGCGCTCATCGAGGACTGCCTGCCCTTGAGCGGCGGCTCGCTGCGGCTGGGCATCACCGGCATCCCAGGCGTGGGCAAGAGCACATTGATCGACGCGCTCGGCCTCTGGTTCATCGAGCAGGGGCATCGCGTGGCGGTGCTCGCCATCGACCCCAGCAGCGCGCGCAGCGGCGGCAGTATCCTGGGCGACAAGACGCGCATGGAGCGCCTGGCGCTGCGTGAGGAAGCATTCATCCGGCCGACGGCGGCCGGAGGCATGCTCGGCGGCGTGGCGCGTCGCACCCGCGAGGCCATCATCCTGTGCGAAGCAGCCGGCTACGACCGCATCGTGGTGGAGACCGTTGGCACCGGACAGAACGAGCTCGACGCGGATCAGCTCACCGATCTGAATCTCCTGCTGCTGATCGCCGGCGCGGGCGATGAACTGCAGGGCATCAAGCGCGGCATCATGGAATCCGCGGACATCATCGCCTTCACGAAGTGCGATGGCGACGCGGAGGTCCGTGCGTCATCGGCCCGGCGCGATCTGCTGGGCGCCTTGCAGCTGCTTCCGCCCCGTGCGAGTGGCCGCCGCCCCGAGGTGCTGCTCACCAGCGCGCTGAACGGAGCGGGAATCCGGGCCCTCGGCAAGCATCTGGAATCGTTGCACTCGATGGACCGCGGCAGCGGCTTCCTCGAAGCGAAGCGCAGGGAGCAGGCGGTGCATTGGCTGGATCAGTCCATCAGCGCGGGCCTCGCCGATGCATTCAACGCGGATGCGCATGTGCATGCAGCGATGGCGAGCTTCCGTGATGCCGTGCGCACCGGCGCCATGACGCCCTTCACGGCGGCTGAGCGCTTGCTCGCCCTCTTCAGAACAGGCGGCGCACCTCTTCCTTGATGGCCACCAGGCCCTCCTGCGATGGCGTATGCGACAGCCGCGCCGCATTCTCGAAGATCCGCCGGCTCAGGTCACTGCTGCCGGCCCCTTCCCCGACCTGATCGAAGCTCATGTTCACAAGGCGGATCGTCTCCTCCTTGGCCTGCCGCACCTTCTGCCAGGCTCGGTCGCTCACGTAGATCTGCTGGGTCACGTTGTGCTCGAACTCCTCGCGGATGGCGCCGCTGAGGGCCGCCTGAAGGTCGCGCGCATCCATGCCGCCGCGGTGCACGCGCAGCATCAGCGGGCCTGGCTCGATGCGCTCCAGGAAGAGCGTGAGGCGCTCATAGGCCTGCAGGCGCAGCGGCAGCACGTGCTTGTGGTCGTCCTTGCGCGCCTCGGCCACGCGCTCGGCCTGCCGTTCGGCGGAACGTGCACCGAGGAAATGGCGGATGGTGTAGAAAGCCGTGAGGAAGACCACCACGCTGGGCATGATGGCCACCAGGGCGAGGACCAGGGGATCGTTCATCGTGGGAAAAACCGTGGACGAATATCGGCCAAAGCGCCCGGAAGCACCGGAGAGGCGGGCCTTAGCTTCGCGGCCAGCCCACGGCGCACGCATGCACCTATCCCCCGTTGCCCGATCCATCGTCGAGCCTGCCACCCTGCTCATGGCCCGCCGCAGCCGCGAGTTGCGCGCCCAGGGCCGCGACATCATCGACCTCAGCCTTGGCGAGCCCGACCACGATCCGCCAGCCTTCGCCTTGGAAGCCGCCCACGAAGCGCTGCGCGGCCCCTGGCACAAATACCCCCCGGTGAACGGCTTCCTCGATGTGCGCGAGGCCATCGCCTGGAAATTCGAACGGGACAACGGGCTGCGTTACTCGCCCGAGCAGATCGTGGTGAGCACCGGGGCGAAGCACAGCATCATGAACGCCGTGATGGCGCTTTGCGGCCCTGGCGATGAAGTGGTGATCCCGGCGCCCTATTGGGTGAGCTATTCCGAGCAAGTGAAGCTGGCCGGCGCCAAACCCGTGCTCGTGCCCAGCACCTTGGAGGAGGATTGGAAGGCACCGGTGGAGCGCATCGCCGCAGCCATCACCCCGCGCACGCGCTTGCTCATGTTCAGCTCGCCGTGCAATCCGAGCGGGTCGGTGCTGCGCCGTGATGAGCTCGAGGCCCTGGCCGCAGTGGTGGCGCGCCATCCGGACCTCCTCGTCATCTCCGATGAGATCTACGAGCACATCGTGTTCGAGGGCGCGCATGCGAGCTTCGCTTCGTTGCCGGGCATGCTGGAGCGCACCATCACCGTGAACGGCCTGAGCAAAGCCTTCGCCCTCACGGGATGGCGCATCGGCTACATCGGCGCGCCGCTGTGGATCGCGCAGGCCTGCACGAAGATCCAGGGCCAGTTCACCAGCGGCGCCAACAGCATCGCGCAGCGGGTCACCAAGGCATGCATGGAGGCGGACCCCGCGCTGCTGGCGCCGATGCGCGCCGATTTCGAGCGCCGCCGCGACCTCACGATCGGTGCCATGAAGGCCGTCGCCGGGTGGCGCTGCAATGTGCCGCAGGGCGCCTTCTACCTGCTGCCCGATGTGAGCGCGAGCTTCAATGGGACCACCATCAAAGGCGCTGTGGACCTGAGCCTGCACCTGCTCGATGCCGTGGGCGTGAGCCTGGTCGAGGGAGCCAGCTTCGGCGCGCCGGGCACACTGCGCGTCAGTTACGCCACCAGCGATGCCAAACTGACGGAGGCCATGGCGCGGGTGGCCCGCGCCGTGGGCGAATTGGTCGAGGCATGAGCAGCACGGAAGGATTCTTCGCGCGCTGCGGTCAAGCGCATCTGCTCGTGGTGGGCGATGTGATGGTGGACGCCTACCTCTGGGGCCGCGTGGACCGCATCTCGCCCGAGGCTCCCGTTCCCGTGGTGCAGGTGACTCGCCGCAGCGC
>JAEUSX010000009.1 GCA_016788405.1 Flavobacteriales bacterium | reverse complement strand
CCCACGTCGTGCACGTCCAGGCCCAGGAAATGGCTGGTGCCGTGCATGAAGTACTTCTTGTACAGCGGCTTCTCGGGGTCCTGCTTGGCCACGTCGTTCTTGTCCAGCAGGCCCAGGCCGATCAATTCGCTCTCCATGATCCTGCCCACCTGCTTGTGATAGTCGGCGAGCAGGGTGCCGGGGCGCAGCAACTGCGTGGCCTCATTCTTCACGCGCAGCACCGCGTCGTATACATCGCGCTGGCGTTTGGTGAAGCGTCCGTTCACGGGGATGCAGCGCGTCAGGTCGCTCGCGTATCCGCCGTACTCGCAGCCGAAGTCCATCAGGATCACATCGCCGTCGTTGCACACCTGGTCGTTGGTGATGTAGTGCAGCACGCAGGCGTTGTAGCCGCTGGCGATGATCGGCGTGTAGGCATGCCCGCGCGAGCCGTTGCGCAGGAACTCGTGCGAGATCTCCGCCTCGATGGCGTACTCCTTCACGCCGGGCTTCACGAAGCCGCATACGCGCTCGAAGGCCTTGCCCGTGATTGCGATCGCGCGTTGGATCTGCTGCACCTCCTCCTTCGTCTTGCGACTGCGGATGCGATGCATGATCGGCGCGCTCCGCTTCACGCTGTGCAGCGGATATTGGGCGCGCAGTTCCTTGTTCTTGCGCTCCTCGCGCGTCTCCACCTCGTTGCCCTGGCGCAGGTGCTCGTTGCTGTTCAGGTAGAGGTGCTCGCACTGCGGCACCAAACGCTTGATGGTGGCCTCGTAGCTCGACGTCCACAGCACCGTGGCGATGCCGCTCAGCTCCGTCGCTTCCTTCTGGCTGAATTTGGCGCCCTCCCAGATCGCGAGCAGCTCGCTCGTCTCGCGCACGAAGAGGATCTCGCGGTCCTTCGCGTCCACCGCATCGGGGAAGAGCAGCAGGATCGTCTCTTCCTGGTCGATGCCGCTGAGGTAGAAGATGTCGCTGGCCTGCTTGAAGGGCATCGTACCATCAGCGCTGGTGGGCATGATGTCGTTGCTGTGGAAGATGGCCAGGCCGCCTTTCTCCATGGCTTGGCGGAAACGGGCGCGGTGCTCGCGGTAGGTGGCGGCGCTAAGAGGCTGGTAACGCATCGGGGCGAAGTTGAAGTGCGAAAGTAGGATGGCGACATCCGTGGATAGCTAATGGTCATGGTCCTAGGGCTGGGGTCATGACTGAATTGAGACCTCAGCCTAATGGAGATGGGTAGTCGCAAGACTGAGGACTTGTTATTTCAGCCCGATTGACAGTGGATCTTCGCCCCATGCCAAAGCCCAACAAGACCCACGCCACCGCCGCCAGCGTCGATGCCTTCATCGACAAGCAGCCGAAGGAGGAAGTGCGCGACGATTGCCGCACGCTGATGAAGCTGATGCATGAACTCACCGGCGAGGAGCCGCACATGTACGGGCCTAGCATCGTTGGCTTTGGCACCTACCACTATACCTACGCCAGCGGACATTCGGGCAGCGCGCCCTTGGCGGCCTTCAGTCCGCGCAAGCCGGAGCTGGTGATCTACCTGGGCCAGGAAGCCTTGGATTCGACGACGCTCGAGAAGCTGGGCAAGTCGAGGACCACCAAGGGCTGCCTGTACGTGAAGCGCCTCGCCGACATCGACCTGAAGGTGCTGAAGGGGATGATCAAGAGATCGATCGCGGCCACGAGGAAGGCCTATCCCGCCAGGTAGCGTGCACTCAGTAGTACGGCGAGATCATCAGGTACACCACGACGCCGCTCACGCTCACATAGAGCCACACGGGCCAAACGCGGCGGGCGAGTTTGCGGTGCTCCGGGTAACGGCCGCTCAAGCCTCGGTGAGCGGTGAAGAGGATGAAGGGCAGGGAGCCTGCCGCGAGCAGGATGTGCGTGGCAAGGATGATGTAGTAGGCCGCCTTGATCGCGCCTTCGCCGCCGAAACGGGTATCGCCGGCGAAAAGGTGGTGCAGGATGTAGGACACGAGGAAGAGCACCGAGAGCGCCATCGCGGTGATCATCACCCGGCGGTGCAGGATGTAGCGGCCGGCGCGCGCGGTGAACAGGCCCGCTATCAGGAGCAGGCTCACAGCGGAGTTCAGGACCGCATTGATGCGCGCGAACACATGCACGTCGAACCCTTCAGGAGCCGCGACCTGCACGCGATTGAGCACGACCACGGCGGCGAACACGATGACCGAGAATGCCCAGATGAGCCGCTTCGCCTTCGGCTCCGGGATGGTGATGGAGGGCTTCGGAGGGGTCTCGCGCATCGGGATCAGGCGGTGCGTCATTGCTGGCTGCGCCGCGCGCGCTCGGCCTCGGCGCGCTTCACCTTCTCTTCCTTCAGGAGCATCTTGATGTCGTTGGCGCAATCGTTCATGCCCTTCATAGTGGTGCCGTCGTAGTACCCACGGATGTGACGGTCCTTATCGACCAGCACGAAGAGCTCTGAATGCAGGAAGCCGCCAGGCTGCATGACCTCTTCCCGCGCGGCCACGTGGTAGCCTTCGCTGCCCTGCAGGTAGAGGTCAGCCTTGGCGCCGGTGAGGAAGCGCCACCGCGCGCTGTCGGCCTGCAGCTTGCGCGCGTATTCGTGCAACACTTCCGGTGTGTCGTTCTCCGGATCGACGGTGTGGCTCAGGAAGAGGACCTCATCGAAGGCGGGGTCGTCGAGCTTGAGCTGCAGCTGCTGCATCTGCACGCTCATCTTCGGGCAGATGGTGCCGCAGCGCGTGAAGAAGAAATCGGCTACGATGATCTTGCCAGCCGCATCCTTATCCGTGAAGGGCAGGCCGTACTGATCAGTGAAGCTGAACGGCGGTACGGTGTGGTACAGCGTGTCGATCACCACCTGGCCATCGCGGTCAACGGCCACGACCTCCTTGGGCCCGTAATAGGGCAGGAAGTTGAACCGATGGCGCGCGAAGCCCAGCCATGGCGAGAAGAAGACGAAGAGGGCGAGGACGAAGGCGGCGATGCCGCCGAGCACGAGGAGCTTCCGACGCCTGCCCGAAGGCGCAGCGGGCATCCTAGAGGAAGTTCTTCCAGATGTAGTGGACGTACTGCGACTCCCAGATCGCGATGAACATCAGGTAGAGGATGAAGAGCGCGTAGGGGAGCAGGATGATCGCGCGGATGTTGCTGCGCTCATCGCCTAGGTGCATGAAGGTGTGCACGATGAAGCCCGCCTTCACCAGGGTGAGCACCACGTACATCCACTTGATGGTCTGCCAGGCATCCAAAGAGAACCATTCCTTCCAGTAGGCGCCGAGGGTCACCTCAACGGTGGTCACCACGGCCAGCAGCAAGGTCACCATCCAGATCTTGCGACGGACCTTCCGGCCATGCTCCTCGCTGTGGTGGGCGTCGAGGCTGTATTCGATGATGTCATCACGCTCCATGTCGCCGTAGAGTTAGGGTCAGAGCAGGTAGAAGAAGGTGAACACGAACACCCACACCAGATCCACGAAGTGCCAGTACAGGCCGGCCTTCTCCACCATCTCGTAATGGCCACGGCGGTGGAAGATGCCCTTCATCACCATGATCAGCACGATGAGGTTGATGACGACCCCGCTGAACACGTGGAAGCCGTGGAAGCCGGTGATGAAGTAGAAGAAGTTGGAGTACTGCTGGGGTCCGTACTCGTTGTATTCGTTGCCATTGGCGCTCCACGGGAAGGGCGCTCCGGCCATGTACACCACTTTCTCCTTCCAGAGCTTCTGGGCTTCATCGCCTGTGACGGGCTCGACTTTCGCTCCACCGGGAAGCGTGTCGGGCAACAGGAAGTGTCCGGGAAGCGCCTTGGTCAGATGGAATCCTGCCGCATGGGCAGGGTCATGCGTATCGTGGTCGTCGTTGCCCACCCAGTACTTGTCGCCGTTCGAGATGGTGATGTAGCCGCCGCTGCCGTGGTTGAAGTGGTACCACTCCCAAGCCTGGCTGCCCACGAAGAAAGCCCCGCCGATCACCGTGGCGAAGAGCCATTTGATCACGCCGCCCTTGTCCATGCGATGGCCGGCCTCCACGGCCAGCACCATCGTCACTGAACTGAAGATGAGGATGGCCGTCATCAACGCCACGTAGATCAGCGGATAGCTGCCGTGCAGGAAGGGCAGCGCGCGGAAGACCTCTTCGCCGATGGGCCAGGGCTCCAGGGTGCTGTGCCTCACGAAGCCGTAGGCCACCAGCAAGCCGCTGAAGGTGAGGGCGTCGGACACCAGGAAGAACCACATCATCATCTTCCCGTAGCTGATGCTGAACGGGGAGCGACCGCCGCCCCATAGGACGTCGTTGCTCAGGACTTTCGCTGCGTCTCCGGACATGGGCGTTTTATGCGGCGGCAATGTTAGTGAACGTACTTCAGGAACAAAAAGAGGAATACCCACAGTCCGCCGAGGAAATGCCAGAATACGGCTCCGGCCCAAAGCCCCACATGGTCAGCGGGTTGGTATCGGCCACGCAGGGCCATGATGGCCATGATCACCAGGCTCAACAGGCCAAAAGCCACGTGGGCAGCGTGGGCCACGGTCAGGATGTAGAAGTAGGGCCCGGTCCGGTCCCGCTGCTCGGCGATTTCCGAATCGAGCGGTCGCTGCATGCCCGGGTCATCAGCCATGTACCAATGCCCTCCGGCAGGCACCAAGGCTTGTCCGTCCTTGCTCACGCTGAAATCGACCCCATAGGTGCCGCCGATCCCCTCCAGCTTGTTGGGGCTGGGGGTGATTCCCAAGTCAACCAGCCGTTCCCATCCCTTCACCTGCGAGGCGGTGAACGCGATGCCAAGGCCCAAGGTGGCCAGGATCAAGGGGAGTGCCATCGCCGTCCGCCCCTTGCGCACGGTGATCAACGCCAAGTGGATGGTCAAGCTGCCGGCCAGCACGAGCGCCGTGCTCCAGAGGAATGGCGCAGGCATGCTGATGCGCGTCCAATACCCGCCGCTCATGCTCACGATGTAGGCGCTGGTCAGCCCAGCGAAGAACATCACGATGGCGAAGCAAAGCAGCCAGGTGAGCGTGCGTCGCGCGCGAACGGCGCGTTCACGCTCTTCAGCTGGAGTGAGACCTTCAGTGCTCATGTGCGATCAAGTACGTACGCCAACTGCACGATGGGCAGGTAGATGAAACTGGCGAACATGAGCGCGCGCGCATCAGCACGGTCATGGCTGCGGAAGAGCTTCCAGGCAGGCACCAGCATGATGGTTCCAGCAAGGATGGCCACTACCGCAGAACCGGTGCCGGTGAAGCCGAAGAACCAGGGCAACATGCCCACCGGGATCACCACGAGCGTGTAGATCAGGATGAGGAATGCGCTCTGACCGTCGGTGCCTTGCTTGCTTGGCAGCAGGTGGAAACCGGCGCGGGCGTAGTCCTCATGGAGCACCCACGCGATGGCCCAGAAGTGCGGGAATTGCCAGATGAACTGCATGGCGAAGAGGAGTCCGGGCCCCAGGCCGAACTCGCCCGTGGCCGCCACATAACCCAGCATGGGCGGGAACGCGCCGGGGAAT
>JAEUSX010000062.1 GCA_016788405.1 Flavobacteriales bacterium | reverse complement strand
CACTTCCTTGTGTTCAGGCTCCTTGGCGGCTTCCTCCTCCTTCTTCGCGAACTCGCCGGCCTTCAGCAACTGGCCGTACCAAGTGAAGAGCTTGCGCACGTCGCTGGCATAGATGCGGCTGCGATCGGCGGTGGGCAGGGCCTTCGTCAGTGCCTCCCACAGGGCGTTGTCGTCGCTCTTGGGATCGGCCGCCTCGCCTTGGTTGTTGGCCTCGTGCAATTTGGCAAGCACCTCCTTCAGCGGCACATCGTCGCCGGTGGTGAACATGCTGATCTCGTCGAGGCTGCTCACCTTCACGCTGAGCGGCACAGGCGCCCGCTTGCCATCGATGAGCGATTCGGTGATGAGCGCCTGACGCGCTTGCGCCACGACACGGTGCAATCCGGGCTTGCCCGCTACGGTGATGATCTTGCTGAGGTCCATTGTGGGCGCAAACTTAGTCGGGATGGCGCGAGGTTGGGCAGGTGCAAGGCGCATCCTGTTACTTCGCCGAATGCGCGATTTCGGCCTCGGCTTGAATGGATTCTTCAGCGCCTTCTCATTCTGCTTCCGCAATGGCTTGTGGTGGGCGTATTTGGTGCCGGCGGTGCTTTGGGTCGGGCTCTTCTTCGGGCTCTTCCACGCAACGGAAGCCCTGACGGAGGCCGCCAGCGCGCAGGTGGCCGCATGGCTGGAGCTACCCGTGGCCGATGCCGCCTCCGACGACTGGTGGGAGAATGTGAAGTCCGCGATCAACGGCGCCCGCGAAACGGTGGTGCGCTGGATCCTGCGCATCGCCATCGCGTACCTGCTCTTCGTGGCCAACAAATACATCGTGCTGGTGGTGCTCTCCCCCCTGCTCGCCTATGCCAGCGAACTGGCCGAGGAGAAGATCACCGGCGAGCAGTTCCCCTTCAGCTGGCGCCAGTTGATGAAGGACGCACTGCGCGGCGCGTTGATCGCGGCGCGCAACGGCTTCCTCGAGCTTGCCTGCTCCATCGTGATCTGGCTGCTCACGCTCTTCGTGCCCTTCATCAGCCCCATCAGCTTCGTGCTGCTCTTCCTCGTCTCGGCCTACTTCTACGGCTTCAGCATGTTCGATTACGTCTTCGAGCGGCGCCGCATGCGCATCGGCGAGACCGCCCGTGCGGTGAACAGCCAGCTCGGCGCCGTGATGGCCAATGGCATGTGCTTCAGCCTGCTCATGAAGATCCCGCTCATCGGTCTGATGCTGGCGCCCGTGATGGCCAGCGTGGGGGCGGTGATCACCATGACGCGGAAGGAGGGGACGCAGGTGGTGAAGGCTTGAATGATCGAAATGAAGAAAGGGGGCCGAGGCCCCCTTCCATTCTTGCTCGGGCTGTACCCTACTTCTTCACCGTCGCCTTCGCAGGCTTCACCGGTTTCACCGGCTCAACCGGTGCCGGCACTTCGGCCTTCACCTCTTCAACCATCGGCTTGCGCTCCACCACGGTCATCTCGTTCACGAGGTGGCCGGCGCCGGCGAGCTTGTCGATGCACCAGAGCACGTAGCGGATATCCACGCTGATGGTGCGCTGCAGCTCGGGCTCGAAGGCGATGTCGCCGCTCATGGCCTCCCAGTTGCCATCGAAGGCGATGCCGATGAGCTCGGCGTTGCCGTTGATCACGGGACTTCCGCTGTTGCCGCCGGTGATGTCGTTGTTGCTGATGAAGCAGGTGACCAGCTCGCCGTTCTCGTCGGCATAGCGGCCGTAGTCCTTCTTCATGAGCAGCTCATGCTGCTTCGTTGGCACGATGAACTCCTCATTCGTGGGGTCCTCCTTCTCCAGGATCCCTTTGGCGGTGGTGACGTGCTTGTAGAAGGCGCCATCCATGGGCACGTAGCTGCCCACCTGTCCGTAGGTGAGGCGCATGGTGCTGTTGGCGTTGGGGTACCAGCTCTTGTTGGGCTCGCGCTCGCGCAGCGCCGCCACCATCAGACGGTAGCCCTTGGCGATGTCGTCCTCCGTGGAGCCGATGGCCGGGCCGATCACGTTGCGATAGTGGTTCAGGCAGCTCTCGCTGGCCTGGAAACCGAGGTCCTTCTGCAAGGCTTTCAGCGAGGGCTTCGCGAGGAAGGCATCGAGGCGGGCCTTGTCGGCGAGGATGCTCTTGGCGAAGACCGCCTTCGCCCATGCGGCGCTGCTGCCCTTGTACTTGGTGCTGATGGTGCCGGTGATGCCCGGCTGCAGGTCCTTCTCCACATCGTTGCGGAGCAGGTCGAACATGGCGGCGGTGATCTTCTCGTCGGTGGCGGCGTTGTAGTCCTTCCAGTGCTCCTCGGCCATGGCCTGCACCTGCGCCACGGCGGCGCTCACTTTGGCCGCGTCCTTCGCATCGGTCTCCAATTGCGCCTTCAGCCCCTGCAGGCGGAAGCCGAGCACGATGAGCTCGCTGCCGAAGGCGGCCTCTTCCATGTACACGCTGGCCTTCTCGAACTTGGTGCGGTCGCTGTAGCCGCGCTCCAGCAGGGGCAGGATCTCGCCGTACTTCTCCTTGCGCTTGGCATCGGCGCTCACCCAGGCCATGAGCGATTCCTCCTGCGCCTTCTTCTTGTCGTACACGCGCAGGCGCTTCAGCCCGCGCTGCTGGCCGATGAAGTACTTCCAGTAGTTGCTGATGCTGGCGTACTTGCTGGCGTACTGGATGCGCACCTTGTCGCTGGCGTCCATGTCCTGCTTCATCAACTCGAGCTTCTTGCCGCGGATCTTCACACGGCTGGGCTGCTCGATGTCGAGCGCCAGCTTCACGCCGTGGCTACTGAGGAAGCGGTCCGTGCTGCCGGGGTAGCCCATGATCATGGCGAAGTCGCCCTCCTTCACGCCGGCGATGCTCACGGGGAAGTGCCACTTGGGCTTGAAGGGGATGTTGGCCTCGTTGTAGTCGGCCGGTTCGCCATCGGGGCCGGTGTAGACGCGGAACATGCAGAAGTCGCCGGTGTGGCGCGGCCACATCCAGTTGTCGGTGTCGCCGCCGAACTTGCCGATGGCGCTGGGCGGCACGCCCACCAAGCGCACATCCCGGTAGGTCTTGTACACGAAGAGGTAGAACTCGTTCCCCTCGAACATGGTCTTGAAGTCCGCGCTCAGTCCGTTCTCCTTGCCCACGGCCGTCTTCAGGCGGGTGGCCACCTCCTTGATCTTCTCGGCGCGCTGCTCCTCGGTCATGCCGTCGTTGAGCTCGGCCATCACCTCATTGGTCACGTCGTCGATGCGCTGCAGGAAGCTCACGCTGAAACCGGCGGGCAGCTCCTCCTTGCGGTTCATGGCCCAGAACCCGTTGGTGAGGTAGTCCTTCTCCACCGAGCTCAGGCTCTGCACCGCGTCGTAACCGCAGTGGTGGTTGGTGAGGAAGAGGCCCTCGGCGCTCACCATCTCGCCGCTGCAGAAGCCGCGGCCCAGGCGCACCACGGCGTCCTTCACGCCGCTCTTGTTGATGTCGTAGATGTCCTCGGCGGTGAGCTTGAAGCCGAGCTTCTGCATCTCGGCCTCGTTGATCTGCTTGAGCTTGGTGAGCAGCCACATGCCCTCGTGGGCCTGGCTGGCCAGTGCCAGCAGCGCGGCAATGGCGAGTGAAAGGAACTTCTTCATGGATGAGGGGTTGGTTCTGGTGCCCTGGCAGGCCTACCCTGCCAAGGGGCGCCAAATGTAGCCGGACGCCCCATCCGGGACGGACCGTTGCGGGACCAATGGCCCGGCAGGTGATGGATCAGGGCTTGGGGACCACCGGCTTCCAGGCCACGGGCAGCAGCAGGCCCTCGATCTCGCCTACGAGTTTCTTGAAGGCCTGGGGCTGGCCCACGCGCGCGAAGACCTGCTTATCCTGGCCGTTGGCCACGATGCGCAGCACCGTGCTGGCGATGTCCGTAACCTCGGCGTCGTACTTCGCCTCGAAGCCATAGAAGCCATGCTGCTCCGCCAGGTTCAGCAAGGTGCTCAAAGTGTCCTGGCCGATGCGGGCGCTGTGGAGGCCCATCTTCTCCACATGGCCGCGGCCGTCGAAGGTGGCATAGCCGCTGCGGTACAGGTCGATGCGGTAGGCCCTGCAGGTGCCGAAGCAGGGGGTGCGCTCCAAATAGAGGAACAGGGAATCGGCTTTGCCGTTCCCGCCGAAGCGTGGGGCCTGCGCCACTTCCATCTCGGCGACGGGCTCAGGCGGCGCGCTCTCGGTGGCTGCGGACTTCTTCGGGCCGTTGCACGCGAATGCGCCGGCCGCGAGTGCGAGGAGGATGACGTGCTTCATGATTCCTGCGTATCGAATGTCGTGCCCTTCGTATGGGCGCCCTTCCATCAAAGCGCCGCGTCCGCCCATATCACTTCCGCCGCTGCTGCTGCTTCTGCATGTCCTCCAAGCGCTGCTGCCAGCGGCTCTTCTTCTTCGGCGTGCGCATGTTCAGCTCCAGCTGCGCGCGGATCTTCTGCTCATCCACGAACCAGCTCTTGAGCACGGTCATCTGCAGGATGCTGATCACGTTGGCGAGCAGGTAGTAGTAGCTGAGGCCCGCGCTGAAGTTGTTCAGGAAGAAGAGCATCATGATCGGGAAGAGCCAGATCAGGAGCTTCATGCTGGGCATGCCCTGCTGCGTGGGCATCTGCTTCTGGTTGATGAGCGAGTACACGATGGTGCTCGCCGACATCAGGAGGGTGAAGAGGCTGATGTGATTGCCGTAGCTGTCGCTGAGCAGCGGGATGTACTGGCTCCACTCGAAGATGCTGTCGTAGCTGCTCAGGTCGTCGGCCCAGAGGAAGCGCTCCTGGCGCAGCTCGATGCTGGCCGGGAAGAAGCGGAACATGGCGTAGAGCACCGGCAGCTGGATCAGCATGGGCACGCAGCCGCTCGCCGGGTTCACGCCGGCCTTTCGGTACAGGTCCATGGTGGCCTGCTGCTTCTTCAGCGCGTCGCCGTCCTTGTGCTTCTCGTTGATGGCGTCCATCTCCGGCTTTAGCACGCGCATCTTGGCGCTCGCCACCAGGTTCTTGTACGTGAGCGGCATCAGCAGCAGCTTGATCACCACGGTGAGCACCAGGATGATGATGCCGTAGTTCCAGCCCCAGCCATCGAGGAAGTTGAAGATGGGGATCACCAGCCATTGGTTCATCCAGCCGAAGATGCCCCAGCCCAGGTCCATGATCTTCTGGAAGTCGGCGATCTCCGTGCGGCGCAGCGTGCCGAAGTGGTTCGGTCCGAGGTAGTAGCGCATCGAGACCGAAGGCTCGGCGTCCTTGCCTTTCTCGAAGGTCAACGTGGCGGCGTAGTGCTTGGTGTGCGTGGGTGCTTCGATGGGCCTTACGGCGATGCGGCTGCCGTTGCTGCTGAAGCCCTCATCGCTCACCATGGCCACGGTGAAGAAGTCCTGCTTGAAGGCCACCCAGTTGGTGCGGCCCACGAGCTTCTCCTCCTCCGCCTCGGTCTCGCCGATGTAGCTGCGGTCGTCGGCGAAGTACTTGTAGTAGATGCCGCATTTCTGCGATTCGGAGGGCTTGTGCTTCTCGTTGCTCCGTCCGGCGATGTCCCACGTGAACTGGAAGTACGCGGGATCCACTTCCTCCTTGAGCCCGACGAACTCCATATCGGCATGTAGGAAGTAGGAAGCGCTATCCAGCTTGTACGTGATGCGAAGGGCCTTGCCCGCGCTGCTGGTGGGCGCGGTGAATCGAACGGCATCCTCGCCGACCTTCTCGGCGGTGAAGAAGAGATCCTTGGTGCTGATGTCCCCCTGATCGGCGCGGAAGGTGAACTCGTAGCGCCCGGAGTCGGTATCGGCCAGCAAGAGCGGAGTCTGCGCGTAGGTCTTGTACTCCTTGAGCACCATCACCGTGGGCCGCGCGCCTTGGGTGCTGAAGCTCACCTGCAATCGCTCATTCCCGATGGTGACCTCCTCCACCTTGCCCTCCGTGGCCGGCGCGAAAAGGCCGAAGCGCTTGCTCAGGCTGGCAGCGCGCAGGCTATCCGCCAAGGCCTGATCCGCGGCGGAGACCGAAGTATCGGCTTGCGCGACCGCAACGACCGGCTTGGCGGAATCGGCTTTGAGCTTCTCCTCCTCCAGGCGAGCGTACCGCTCGGCCTCCACGTTCGCAAGGCTGTCCAGTTGGCGCTGGTAGGCGGCTTTCTCCTCGTCGCTGGGCATGGTCCACAGCGTGTAGCCGAAGAGAATCACTACGATAAGGACGATGCCGATGATTGAATTGCGGTCCATGTGAATTCGTGCCTGCCGTGGGAAGGGCGCCGAAGATAGACGGCGGGGGGAAGCTCACATGTTGACATGTGGGACCAGCGCTATGTGGACATGTGCCCATGAAGCGAATCCGGGATCTGCCAAGCGCCAACGTGATCGGGTCTGCTTCCGGCTAGCTCGATGGGCCGTGAATGCCCACATGAGCACATGTCCATATGGTCACATGATATCCCTATACCTCCGCTTTCAGCGGAATCGCCACACCCTGCTTCATGGCCGCCTGCACGAAGGCGATGAAGAGCGGATGCGGTTTGGCCACCGTGCTGCGGTACTCCGGGTGGAATTGCACGCCGATGAACCACGGGTGGTCCTTCAGTTCCACGATCTCGACCAGCTTGCCTTGCGGGTTGATGCCGGATGCCATCATGCCGGCCTTCTCATATGATTTCAGGTAGGCGTTGTTGAACTCGTAGCGGTGGCGATGGCGCTCGGTGATGTCGCGCTTGCGGTACACCTGCTTCGCAAGGCTGTCGTCCTCGAGCTTGCACGCGTAGGCGCCCAGACGCATGGTGCCCCCTTTGTCGGCGATGCTCTTCTGCTCCTCCATCATGGCGATCACCGGGTGCGTGGTGTCCGCGTTCATCTCGGTGCTGTTGGCATCGGCGTAGCCCAGCACGTTGCGGCCGAACTCGATCACCGCGCACTGCATGCCCAGGCAGATGCCGAAGAAGGGCACCTTGTTCTCGCGCGCGTATTTGATCGCCTCGATCTTGCCCTCGATGCCGCGATGGCCGAAGCCAGGCGCCACCAGGATGCCGGCCGATCCACCGAGGTGCTTGGCGACGTTCTTCGCCGTCAGCTTCTCGCTGTGCACCCACTTGATGTGCACCTTCAATTCGTTCGCTGCGCCCGCGTGCTCCAGCGCTTCCTTGATGCTCTTGTAGGCGTCCTTCAGCTCCACGTACTTGCCCACCAGGCCGATGTGCACCTCGCCCTTCGGCTCCTTGTAACGGCGTATGAAGTCCTTCCACGCGCCGAGGTCGGCATCGGGGAAGGTGTTCACGCCGAGCTTCTTCAGCACCACCTCATCCAGTCGTTCCTGCTGCATCAGCAGCGGCACATCGTAGATGGTCTCCGCATCGCGGCTCTCGATCACAGCCTCCGCATCCACGTTGCAGAAGAGGGCTATCTTCTCCTTCATGCCCTTCTGCATCGGGTGCTCCGTGCGGCACACGAGCACATCGGGCTGCACGCCCAGGCTGAGCAGCTCCTTCACGCTGTGCTGCGTCGGCTTGGTTTTCAGCTCGCCGGTGGTGCCCAGGTAGGGCAAGAGGGTGAGATGGATGGTGAGGCAGTCCTTGCCCTTGGCCCACTTGAGCTGACGGATGGCCTCGATGTAAGGCAGGCTCTCGATATCGCCCACGGTGCCGCCCACCTCGGTGATCACGAAGTCGTAGATGCCCTTGCGGCCCAGCGCCTGGATGTGCGCCTTGATCTCGTCCGTGATGTGCGGGATCACCTGAACGGTCTTGCCCAGGTACTCGCCGCGCCGTTCCTTGCTGATGACGTTCTGGTAGATGCGTCCGGTGGTGACGTTGTTCGCCTTGCTGGTGGGCACATCGAGGAAGCGCTCGTAATGGCCCAGGTCCAGGTCGGTCTCTGCGCCATCTTCCGTCACGAAGCACTCGCCATGCTCATAGGGGTTGAGCGTGCCGGGATCCACATTGATGTAGGGATCCAATTTCTGGATGGTGACCGTGAAGCCACGCGCCTGCAGCAGCTTGGCCAGGGAAGCCGAGATGATGCCTTTGCCGAGGCTGGAGGTCACGCCTCCGGTGACGAAAATGTACTTGGTTGAGCCCGTCATCGCCTGTGGAAAGGGCCCTGAATGGGAGCCGCGATCACGGGGCGTAAATGTAGGCTCCCATCCGGAAAGGCGAAGGCCGCAGGAGCGAATCGGTTCGCTGCCTGCGGCCTTTCAGTCAATCAGGGCTCAGTAGCGGTAAGCGTCGCTCTTGAACGGACCGTTCTTGGGTACGCCGATGTACTTGGCCTGTGCGTCCGTGAGTTCCTCGAGCTCCACGCCGATCTTGGCGAGGTGCAGGCTGGCCACCATCTCATCGAGGTGCTTGGGCAGCACGTACACCTTGTTCTCGTACTTGTCGTGGTTGGCCCACAGCTCGATCTGCGCCAGCGTCTGGTTGGTGAAGCTGTTGCTCATCACGAAGCTGGGGTGGCCGGTGGCGCAGCCCAGGTTCACCAGGCGGCCTTCGGCGAGGATGATCACATCCTTGCCATCGATGGTGTATTTGTCCACCTGCGGCTTGATCTCCACCTTGGTATTGCCGTAAGCCTTGTTCAGCCAGGCCATGTCGATCTCGTTGTCGAAGTGGCCGATGTTGCACACGATGGCCTTGTCCTTCATCTTGCGGAAGGCGGCCTCGGTGACGATGTTGAAGTTGCCCGTGGTGGTGATGATGATGTCCGCACGGTGCACGTTGGGCAC
>JAEUSX010000238.1 GCA_016788405.1 Flavobacteriales bacterium | reverse complement strand
TTCAGCATCTGTGTGCTGGGTCCGGAGCCGAGTTGCACAGCCGACGCAGGCACCATCGCAGCCGATGCCACACCCGTTTGCCTCGATGCTGGCACTGCGAGCATCAGCGCGACCCCGAATGGCGATGCAGTGGTCCCTGGCGGCTACTCGGTGGTTTACGTGCTCACCGCTGGAGCGGAGCTCTTGATCCTCGATGCCTCAGCGACCCCGGCCTTCACGGTTTCGGCGGCTGGCGATTACACCATCCATACGTTGGTGTACGACCCGAACACCCTAGACCTCGGGATCGTGGTGCCCGGCGTCACCACGGGCGGCGATGTGCTCCAGTACATCGTGGACAACTCCATCTGCGCCAGCCTCGATGCCGCTGGCGCGCCGGTGGTGGTGGAGGAGTGCGGATGCTCGGCCGACGCGGGCACGATCACCGCGGACGCCACTCCGGTCTGCTTGGACGCCGGTTCTGCGGTGATCTCGGCCACCCCGAATGGCGATGCAGTGGTGCCACCCGGATACTCGGTGGCTTATGTGCTCACCACGGGCGTTGAGCTGCTGATCCTCGATGCCTCAGCGACCCCGGTCTTCACGGTTTCGGCGACGGGCGATTACACCATCCATACGTTGGTGCACGACCCGAACACCCTTGACCTCGGGATCGTGGTGCCCGGCGTCACCACCGGCGGCGATGTGCTCCAGTACATCGTGGACAACTCCATCTGCGCCAGCCTTGATGCCGCTGGCGCGCCGGTGGTGGTGGAGGAATGCGGATGCTCGGCCGACGCGGGCACGATCACCGCGGACAATGCCACCGTGTGCCTGACCGCTGGCGTGGCCGATATCACAGCCACGCCTGATGAGAATAGCGTGGTGCCCGTTGGATATGAGCAGATCTACGTGCTGACGCAGGGTGCCGGGCTCGTCATCACCAACGCCGATCCGATTCCCGCGTTCACGGTCCCGGCCGCCGGCGATTACACCGTGCACACCCTGGTCTATGATCCGAACACGCTGGATCTGGGAATCGTGGAATTCGGCGTGACCACCGGCTTCGATGTGCTACAGTACATCCTCGATAATTCGATCTGCGCGAGCCTGGATGCGGTAGGCGCAGCGGTGACGGTGGTGGAATGCCCCTGCACGGCGGATGCCGGCACCATCACGGCTGATGAGCCTACGGTCTGCTTCGACCTGGGCTTGAACCAGGCCGTGATCAGCGCCACGCCGGATGGCAATGCCGTCGTGCCCACAGGGTTCGAGACATTCTTCGTGCTCACCCAAGGCGCTGGTCTTCTGATCGTCGATGCCGATGCAACGCCCGCCTTCACCGTATTCGCCACCGGCGACTACACCATCCATACGCTCGTGTACGACCCGAGCACCTTCGACCTCGGGACCATCGAGCTCGGAGTGACCACGGGTCAGGATGTGCTCGATTACATCACGGGCAACGGGCTCTGTGCCAGCCTTGATGCCACCGGCGCTCCGGTGACCGTGCAGTTCTGCATCATCTGCGATGCGGACGCAGGCACCTTGGTCATCGATGCGAGCCCGGTATGCCTCTTCATGGGAACGGCCCAGGTAGGCGCATCGCACGTGACACAACCGGTGGAACCTGACGGATACGCGACCGCGTATGTGCTGACGCAAGGCCCTGGCTTGGTGATCGTAGCCCTCAACCTCGGACCTGTGTTCACCATCAGCCAGCCAGGTGACTATACGGTGCACACCATTGTTTACGACCCCAATACCATCGATCCCGGCGCGATCGAGCTGGGGGTGACCACCGGATTCGACATCAACGCGCTGCTCGTGCAGGGCGGCGGCACCATCTGCGGCGCGCTTGACGTGGTCGGCGCGGCAGTGACGGTGGAGGATTGCAGCCCAGCGAACGATGATTGCATCAATGCAGCTCCGTTGGCCATCAATGCGGTCGACGATTGCCCGGCGAACGCGGTTGCGGGTGACAACACCTACGCTGACGCGGATGGCGGCGTGCCGAGCTGCGACCAGACCGGCAGCTACCTCTTCGATGTGTGGTACACCTTCAACGCGGGCGAGAACACCGAGGTCAACCTCGCGCTTGATCCCGGCACCATGCAGGATTGGGCCATCGCGATCTACGACGGGTGCGGAGGCAATGAGCTAGGCTGCTTCCTCAATCCCGCATCGCCGATCACTTTCAGCACCGCGGCGTTCACGGACTACGTGGTGCAGGTGTACAGCAACTTCACGAATGGCAACGGGGGCGCTTTCAGCATCTGCGTGAGCGGCGCAGTGCCCTCCGTGGTATGCGAGGGCGGGCTGGTGCAGACCACCAGCGGCTTCTTCACCGTGGATGTGTGCCAGGACGCGGACGCGGACGTGATCGACTTCACGAACAACAGCAGCAGCAACGAGCAGTACACCTACCTGCTCACCGATGACAACGACGTGATCGTGGCCGTGCTCGCCGATGGCTCCCTTGATTTCAACAGCGCGCCCATCGGTGTTTACCGTGTTTGGGGGATCAGCCATAACGGAGATCTGGTGGGCGCCGATCCCGGTGAGCTGGCTACGGCCATCACGAGCACCGGGACCTGCATCGCGTTCAGCGACAACTATGTGGTCGTGAATGTGGAGATCTGCTTCGGCATTGAACAGACCAGCGTCGCTGGCTGGGGGCTCTTCCCGAATCCCGGCAACGGTGATTTCTATATCGTGGCGCCGACCGATGGCCGGACCCTCGTGGAGGTGATCGATATCGGAGGCCGGGTGGCTCATGCTACCAGCGAACTGCTTGCTGCAGGGCATGCTCAAGCCATCCCGCTGGGGGGCAAGCTGGCCCCTGGTGCGTACACGGTTCGCCTAACGGGCAATGGCCAGGTGGCCACGCTCCGGTTGGTGGTGCGCTAGAGCGGCGAGCTGATGGAGATCCTCGGGGCGGGTCGTAAGGCCCGCCCCGCTCTTCTTGGGGCGTAACCAGTGCATGCGCAACGGGGTACAAGGGCCCCATGAAGCACTTCGCCCTTGTCCTTCTCATGTCCTCAGTCGCCAGGCTGGCCGCCGGGCAGCAAGTGGATACGCGCACGCTGGAGATCACCGGGCGCATCATCGACGGAGAGAAGAAGCTGCAGGGCTGCGAGGTGATCGTGTATGACGGGAACGAGGTCGTAGGCACCCAGGTCACGGATAAGAACGGCCGGTTCGGGCTCGGCCTCGGGCTGCAGAAGGAGTTCGCCATCGTATTCCAGAAGGAGGGATTCCTGCCCAAGCGCATGCTGGTCGACACCCGCGGCAAGATCCCTTACGAGCTTGAGAACCTGGTTCCGATCGATATGGAGATGAGCATGCTCCCCGCTGAGAAGTATGAGGGCGCCGATACCGATGTGCTCGACTTCCCTTTCGCCATGGTGAAATGGAACCGTCAGCTCCTCGCCTTCACCCAGGACCAGCAATACACGGCTGGCATGATGCGGGCCAATGGAGCCGCGCTGCTGCAGGCAGGCCGTTCCGTGAAGCACTAGCACCGGCCGCCGTGCTGCTACATTGCGGCAGGAAAATCCTGCTGCCATGCCCATCCGCCGCCCCTTCAATCTCCAACAGTGGATCGCCGATAACCGCGCGCTGCTCAAGCCGCCTGTAGGCAACAAGAACCTCTATGCCGACGCCGGTGATTACATCGTGATGGTGGTGGGCGGTCCAAATGCGCGCAAGGATTATCACTTCAATGAGACCGAAGAGCTCTTCTACCAGATCGAGGGCGATATCGAGGTGGGCATCCAGGAGGACGGCAAGGCCGTGACCATCCCGATCAAGCAGGGCGAGATGTTCCTGCTGCCGGCCAATGTGCCGCATCAGCCCCGCCGCGGGCCCAACACCGTGGGGCTGGTGATCGAAGTGAAGCGCGATGACCGTGAGATGCTCGATGGTCTGCAGTGGTACTGCGAGCAATGCAACAACCGATTGCACGAGTACCGCTTCGTGCTCCACAACATCGAGAAGGATTTCCTCCCCCGCTTCCGCGAGTTCTATGGCAGCGTTGACCTGCGCACCTGCAAGAAGTGCGGCCATGTGATGGAAGCCGATCCACGCTTCGTGTGAGCGATTCCATGCCCGAGCTCTTCTCGATCGACATCCACACGCACATCCTTCCGGAGCATATCCCGGATTTCGGGGCGCGTTACGGCTATCGCGGCTTCATCCACCTGGATCATCACAGGCCCGGATGCGCGCGCATGATGATGGACGACAAGTTCTTCCGGGAGGTGCAGGCCAATTGCTGGGACCCGCGCGTACGGATCGAGGAGTGCGATGCCCACCAAGTGCATGTTCAGGTGCTGAGCACGGTGCCGGTGATGTTCAGCTACTGGGCGAAGCCGCACGACACCCTCGACCTCTCGATGTTCCTGAACGACCATGTCGCGGGCATCGTGGAGAAATGGCCGCATCGCTTCGTTGGCTTGGGCACCGTGCCCATGCAGGATCCCGAACTGGCCGTCAAGGAACTGGAGCGGTGCAAGGCGATCGGCCTCGCAGGCATCCAGATCGGCACCCACATCAACGGCATGAACCTCGGCGAACCGCGTCTGCTGGATGTCTTCCGGGCATGCGAGGAACTGGGCATGGCGGTCTTCGTGCATCCCTGGGACATGATGGGCGCCGATCGCATGGACAAGTACTGGATGCCGTGGCTGGTGGGCATGCCAGTGGAGACCACCACGGCCATCGTGAGCATGATCTTCAGCGGGCTGTTCGAGAAACTGCCGAAGCTTCGCGTGGCCTTCGCGCACGGGGGCGGTTCCTTCCCCGCCACGCTGGGCCGCATCGAGCACGGCTTCATCATGCGTCCTGATCTCTGCGCGGTGGATAACAACGTGAACCCGCGGCATTACACGGGCCGCTTCTGGATCGATGCGCTGGTGCATGACCCAGCGGTGCTTCGCCATGTGGTGGAGCTCTTCGGCGCCAACCGCGTGGCCATGGGGACGGATTATCCGTTCCCGCTGGGTGAACTCGTGCCGGGTGAGTTGATCAAGAGCATGCCCTTCGATCGGAAGACGAAGGAATCACTGATGAGCGGGGCCGCCTTGGAATGGCTCGGGTTGGACCGCTCGGCTTTCGTGAAGTGACTTCAGCGGACGAGGTTCACGTGCCCTACGGCCTCATGCCTTCGACCACTGTATTCCTTGGCGCGCACCTTCCACACGTAGGTGTCGATCGGCGCGGCCTCGCCATTGTACGTGCCGTCCCAGCGGCCACTTAGCGTGTCAGTGCTCCAGATCAACAGGCCCCAACGGTCGAACACCATCAGTTCCACTTCAGCCAGATCCTTGCCCAGCGCGCCGAAAAGGTCATTGATGTCGTCGCCGTTCGGTGTGAACGTATTCGGCACGTACAGGCTGCCGGTCACGACGATGGTCATCTGATCGGTCTTGGTGCAGCCCAGGCTATCCGTGAGGGTGACGGTGTAGGTGGTGGTCTCCTCGGGCTGAACGGCAGGTGAAGCGCTCAGGGGATCGCTAAGGCCCTCCGTCGGAGTCCAGGTCCATGTGCCGTTCCCGGTGGCCGTGAGCTGCACAACAGTGCCGTACTCGATCAGCAGGTCGGGTCCCGCATTGACCACCGGCCATGGCCGCAGCTCCACGAATGCGAATGCCGTATCGCTGCAGCCGACGGCATCGAAGGCCACCACCTGATAGAGCGTGCTTCCAGCCGGAGTGGCCACGGGATCTGCTATGCTCGCATCGTTGAGGCCAGCCGTCGGAGACCATTCATAGGTCTCGCCGCCCGAAGCGCCCAGCGGCACCGGGTAGCCGGGGCACACGAGCGTGTCAGGCCAGGCATTGGCGGTGACATAGATGATGTCGACGAAGGCGCTGTCGGTGAGTGACCCGCAGGAGTTCTGCAGATGCACGATGTAGAGCGTGGGCACCGTGGGCGAGACGATGGGCGATTGCACGTTGAGCGTGGTGATGCCTTCGGCCGGCTCCCACGTATAGCTGTCCGCGTCCGTGGCCAAGAGCTGCGCCGAGGTGCCGAAGCAGATCACCGTATCGGTCAGCTGCGGCAATGGTGGCGCGAAGAATACGTCCACCGTGACCGAGAGTGACAGGCTGCAGCCATCGGGAGTTGTGATGTTGACGATGTACGTGGTGACCGTGTCCGGCGAGGCCACGGGATTGCTGATGTCAGTCGCGCTCAGGGTGGGGTCGGACTGCCACGCGTAGGTGCCGCCACCGGTGGCCTGCAGCGTGATGCTCGCGCCAAGACAGATGCTGGTGTCTAGCGTGAGCGAATACACGGGCACGATCACCTCCACCGTGACCTGCTCGGTGTCGCTGCCGCAGGCATCGCTCACGGTCACAGTGTACAGCGTGGTGATGCCCGGCGAGGCGATTGGATCCGGGATCGTCGAGCTGCTCAATCCGGTGGCCGGCGACCATAGGTAAGTATCACCGCCGCTGGCATTCAGCTGCGCATTTCCGCCAGGGCAGATGGGCGCCACCGGCTCCACATCGGCCACGGGCAGCGGCAGCACGGTGATCTCCAAGGTGGCGGTATCGCCGGGGGCGCAGCCGCTGTTGTCGCTGAGCACCATGGTCACGGTGAACACGCCGGCAACCAGGTAGGTGTGCGACGGCTCTTCCACATTGCTGAAGAGCGAATTGTCGCCGAAGTCCCACTCATACGTGGTCCCGCCCACGCTGTTGTTGATGAATTGCGCCGACTCACCCTGGCAGATGGTGCTCGGCCCATCGATGCCGATGATGGCCTGTGCAGGGCTGAGGTCGAACTTGAATACGCCCAGATTGCAGTTGAAGCTGTTGTTGGTGTTGCTCCACGCGCCGGGTGTGGTGGGGAAGTCGTCCTGCGATCCGCAGCCCGCGCATACCGCATGATACACCGTGCCATTCTTGTCGAATCGACTGGTGCCGCCATCCACATGCTCGGCGCTGTTGCCGCCGAAGAAGGTGGCGTACGCCAGGCTCGTCGCCTCAGGCTGGAGCACCATCAGGTGCACATCGCTGCCCGTGGTGATGCTTTGATAAGCATCACCGGTGACCGGAGACCCCGTGGTCGTGCTGTTGTTGTTCCCTGCGTTCGAATTGGTGCTTCCCGCCCAGCCGCTCAGATAGATCTGGCCGCAGTCGCTCACGAGGAAGGCTGTCGGGCTCAAGTCCTGCGTCGCGCTTCCATTGCCGATCCGAGTGCTCCAGAGCGATGCGGTGAGGTCATTGCTGAACTTGTGCACGAATTGCGAGCTCCCAGGATTGGTGTATTTGCCGGGCGTCACCGGGTAGGCGCCATGCGTTTGCCCGACGACGAAGACCTCATCAGCCGTGTTGAGCTGCACGAAGTAGCATTGATCGTAATTGTCCGTGCCTGTGAACGTGCAGGACAGCAACGCGTTCCCGATCGCGGAATAGCGCGCGATGTAGCCATCGCTGACGTTGTTGAAGCTGGGGTCGAACGGAGCGCCGGCCGTGGGGAGATTGGCGCTGCTGGTGCCACCGGCCATGAAGATGCGTCCAGCGGAATCGAATTGCACCCCCAGCCCGGAGTCATCGCCCGTGCCGCCGTGATAGGTGCCGAGCAGCAGGCTCGTGAGGCCTGGGTTGAATCGCGCGAGGTAGGCGTCCTGGCCGCCGCCGTTCGATGATTGCGGAGCGCCGGGCGAGGTAGGCATGTCGTTGCTGCGGGTGCTGGTCGCGATCACCGGATTGCCGGCTGCGTCAAGCGCGATTTCGCCTCGAAAGTGATCGCCGTAGTTGTGCGTGAGGAACGTGGAGTTGTTCAGGCCATCCGGGCCGGTGCCGCCCACATACGTGCTCCCCACCAGTGCTGTGGCGCCTGCGTTGAAATGCGAGACATATACGTCAGTGCCATTGCTGTGCGAGAAACCGTAACCTCCCAGGATGTTGCTCCAGCTCAGCAAGCCACCGCCTGCGTTGTACGACCCGTCGAAAGAGCCGGGAGTGGTCGGGAAGTCCGACGACCCGGTGGAGCCGAACACGAACAGCTCATCCTGCGCATTCACCACCATGCTGTGCGGGCTCTCGCTGCCTGAGCCTCCCAGGTAGGTGCTCCAGACCAGCGAGGTGCCATCGGGGGTCCATTTGCTGATGCCCACATCGATGCTGCCACCCGCGAAGAAGTCCTGCAGCACGCCTAGCGTGAGCGGATATCCGGTGTTGAACACGATGCCCCCGCCGTACAAGTGGCCGCTTCCATCATAGGTGGCCGTGTAGCCGAAGTTGTCGGCCGTGCTGCCGCTGTAGCTCCCGAATGTGAGCACCGGGTCGATGATGATGCGGTCCTGGGACTGGAGGCAGAACGCTCCCGATCTCACGGGAGCTCGACCGCAGAAATGGAAACCGAGCTTGTTGCCCGAGAGCGCATACGCCGACTTGACCTCCTTGTTGATGCCATCGCGCTCCACGTAGCTCACCGGCGCGTTCTCAACCACTTCACCGGTGCTCAGTCCGACATGCAACGCCCCTTCCTTCAAGGTCAGCGCATCCTGCCCTTCGTAACGCATGCGGATCAAGCTCGGATCAACTCCCGGCGCTACGATGAAATCGTACTTGACTCCCTCCATGCCCGAGATGCGCAGATCGATCCCGGGCCAGACATCCTTCAAGAGCACTTCGCCCAGCACGGCGCATCCGGCCCCCCAATGGGTGGGATCGTTCCCGATGAAGTGGTTCTCATAGTGGGCTTGCTTCCATCGGCCTTCCCAAGCTTGCGCCCGGCCACCTTCGAAATGCACCCGGTACGCGTGCGCCTTGCCCTCCTTCGAATGGTCGTGGCCATCGTGGATGTGCCCATGGTGGCGCAACGGGCTGTCGGAAAAGAGCACGTAGGTGAACGCCGAGCGCTCCACGAACATGGCGCCACCGGGGATCAAGGCGCGGTAAAGCACCTGCTCAGGCCATTGCCCCTTGTTCTCCACGAACAGGGCCTTGGGCGGCGCTCCGATGGCGGGAGCGGCGAGCAAAAGGAGCGATATAAGGGCAGGAGCGCGCAAGGGCCTGAACGCTAAGCGCCAAGGTACGGGGTGAAGACAGGCCGGCTCCCCTTGAAGTTGCTTGGCCGGGCAACTGGCGGGACGAGTCGGGCCAGTGCGCGGTTGGGTACTTTTGGCCGGCCCTGCCGGGCCACCCATGAGCGACGCCATCAAGCACGAGTGCGGCATCGCGCTCATCCGCCTCCGCAAGCCCCTCAGTTTCTACCAGGATAAGTACGGTTCGGCCCTTTACGGCCTGAAGCGACTGTACCTGTTGATGGAGAAACAGCACAACCGGGGGCAGGATGGCGCTGGCATCGCCAGCATCAAGATCGACCCGAAGCCCGGCCTCAACTACATCGACCGGGAGCGAAGCACGGATAAGCAGGCCATCCAGAAGATCTTCGGGAAAGTGGACAAGGGTTATTCGGACGCCATCGGCCTGGATCCGGCCGCGGCATCCAATGCTGGACGTCTCAAGCAGATCATGCCCTTCGCTGGCGAGGTGCTCATGGGCCACCTGCGCTACGCCACCTTCGGCAATCAGGGTTTGGAGAATTGCCACCCTCGCCGTCGTCTCAACAACTGGATGACGCGCAACCTGGTCGTTGCCGGCAACTTCAACATGACCAACGTCGACGAGCTCTTCGAGCTGCTCGTCTCTATCGGCCAGCACCCCAAGGAGCGCTCCGATACCATGACGGTGCTCGAGAAGATCGGGCACTTCCTGGATGTGGAGAACGAACGGATCGCCGCTGTGCACCGGCAGCTGGGGTACACCGAACGGCAGATCACGCAGAAGATCGCCGAGCAGATCGATGTGCGGCAGATCCTGGTGAACAGCGCGCTCGATTTCGATGGCGGCTACGCGCTTGCCGGCATGATGGGGCATGGCGATGCCTTCGTGCTGCGCGACCCCAGCGGCATTCGCCCCGCGTTCTGGTACGCCGATGAGGAAGTGGTGGTGGTGGCCAGCGAGCGGCCCGCCATCCAGACCGCCTTCAACGCGCGGACCGAGGAGGTGCGTGAGCTCACGCCAGGGCACGCCCTCATCATCAAGAAGGATGGCAGCTATGCCGAGCAATTGGTGCGCGAGCCCCTCGAGAAGCGCGCGTGCAGCTTCGAGCGCATCTACTTCAGCCGCGGCAGCGATCGCGATGTCTATCAAGAGCGCATCGCCCTTGGCCGCAGCGTATGCCCCGCCATCCTCGACGCCATCGACCACGACCTGGAGAACACGGTCTTCAGCTTCATCCCGAATACGGCCGAAGTGGCCTGTTACGGCATGCTGAAGGAGATGGAGGACCGCTTGAACGCGATCAAGGAGCAGCGCATCCTCGAGCTGGGCGCATCGCCTGATGCCCAGAAGCTGCGCGCCATCCTGGCGCTGCGCCCCAGACTGGAGAAGGTGGCCATCAAGGACGCCAAGCTGCGCACGTTCATCACCAGCGATGATGCCCGCGACGACATGGTGGCGCATGTGTACGACATCACTTATGGAACCGTGCGGCCCGGACAGGACAACCTGGTGGTGATCGACGACAGCATCGTGCGCGGCACCACGCTCAAGCAGAGCATCCTCAAGATGCTCGACCGGCTGAAGCCGAAGCGCATCGTGGTGGTGAGCAGCGCGCCGCAGATCCGCTACCCCGATTGCTACGGCATCGACATGGCCAAGATGGGCGACCTCGTGGCGTTCAGGGCCGCCATCGCGCTGCTGAAGGAGACCAAGCAGGAGAACATCATCGACGATGTGTATGACCGGGCGCTGGCGCAGGTGGGCCTGCCCTTCGCGGAGCAGCGCAACGTGGTGAAGGCGATTTATTCGCCCTTCACGGCGGCGCAGATCAGTGACAAGATCGCCGAGCTGCTCACGCCCGAGGGCATCGGCGCTGAGGTGCGCGTGGTGTACCAGAGCATCGAGGGCCTGCGCGCAGCCTGCCCGAACCACACTGGCGATTGGTACTTCACCGGAGATTATCCCACCCCGGGAGGCAATCGCGTGGTGAACCGCGCCTTCATCAACTACCGCGAGGGGAGGAACGTGCGGGCTTACTGAGTCCGCACCGCGCGCACGGTGATGCGCAAGTCGCGCACTTCCACACGGCCCCGCCCCGGTTGCCAGAGGTAGATGGACACCTCTTCACCAGGATTCGCCACCGGCATGTTGAAGGCGTGCCGCCAATGCCGCCAGCGCGTGTCATCAAGGCGCCGGATGTCGTTCATCGGGAAAGTCTCGTGCATGCGCTGGCGTCCTTCCGTGGCATAGGTGAACACCAGCAGCGCCGTATCGGAAGCCAAAGGGTCGAGGGCCCGGCGTCGAAGCTCGATGTCCGCGAAGAGCTCGCGGCCCGTTGGCAGCCGATCGGCACCGAGGCGCAAGGCCGGTGAATGCTGCCGATCAGGGCTCAAGTGGATCACGGAGTCGGCGGACAGGGAGACCGAGGCCAGCGTGTCCATGCCGTTCGGGGCGTACAGCTCGGCCACATTCGCGTCACCGAATCGGTGCTTGGCCTCATCGTCGGCGCGCAGGAAGATGAGCGCGTGCTTCTCGCGGTCCATGTTGAACGGATGGATGATCCCGACCTGATATTGCCAGGTCTGGAACAGCTGCAGCGCGATCAATGGTGCCGATGCGGCCATGAGCGCTATCCGCATCGTTCGCGTGAGCGCGTTCAGCCAGGCGGCAATGAGCAACGCGCACACAGGCATCAGGTCGATCAGCGGACGCATGCCGTAGCCATGGCCGTAGTACCAGTTCCACCAGGCGCTGATCACGTATGCTGAGGCAAGAAGCCCGACGGTGATGGGTATCGCGGACCGCGCATGCCTCCAAAGCCCCCATCCTAGGGCGGGCAGCATGAGCAGCATGACCGGCCAGTAGTAGAAGAAGCCCTTCCGTGCGCCGAACAGCACGGACCAGTGCCGTGGATTCGACCAGTTGAAGCCTTCACCGGCATAGCCATCCACGAACCACTCGCCGCATTGCAGCTTCCAGAGCAGCGGCTGGATGAAGAGCACTGCCATGCCGAGGGCGATGGAGAGGATGATCGGCTTCGCTCTCAACGCATGCTGCCAGGTGCCTGCGGAAATCAGCGCGACGGCTGGGAGCATGAGGAGCACAAGGCCCAGTGTGGGACGAACGAGCACCATTACGGCCAACGCTATCGCGAGGCGTTGCGACGATTGACTTCTCCTGGTCCAGAGGCTTTGCGCCTCGAAAACGCTCCACGCCACAGCAGCGAAGCCGTAGACATGCGACATGGCAGGCGTGATCACCGTGTAATAGAGCAGTCCGGTTCCAAGGGAGACCGCAGCGATCACGAACGCGATGATGCCATCCTGAATCCTCCCACGTGCCAGCACGCGCGCGATGAGCCACAAGCCCAGCAGCGCCCACGAGAGGGCCGCCACGACCACGCCAAGCTGGTACTCGATGCCGAGCCCGGTGCCATCGGCGGAGCCGCGCAGCAAGGCGATGCCATGCGCCAGAAGGAAGAAGGGGGCCTGCATGAGCGCCGCCCCGCAGGTGTACTGGATCACATGGCGATCACCGGCAGGCGTGAAGAAAGCAGGATTGATCGGCGCATCGGCCGGGTTGCCGTGCAGGATGAGACCCGCGAGCATGCCGTGATAGCCGGCGCCATCCCCGTTCACTGCGCCTTGCCAGCCATGACCGTCATCACCGAGCACGCGGAAACGCGCTGCCGCGCATACGAGGACCACTGCCACAGCGATCAACACGCATCTGGTCCACCGCCCAAGCATCACGGTTGACGCAGCATTCGGCCGGAGCGCGCGAGCCTGCGCAGCTGCTTGCGAGATCCATTCAACTGGGCATCGCCGTGCAGCAGCAGACGGGCATCGGAGTCGACTTTCACCTTCGCCTTTCTATGCAGCTCGAGCACGCTGCCCGGCAGCATGTGCAGGGTGCTCCCGTTCTCGATGGAGAGCGTGGACTTGCCAGCAAACCGCATGCGTGCTCCTCGCTCAACCGAGAACGCCGTTGGCCCGCTCCACCATCGGCGTCCACCAGCACGTTCCGGGCGATTGGCTCGCGTGGGCGTGCGGCTGCGGTCGATGCGGATCACGGCGCCTTCGGTTGCATCGAGCGCGGGCAGGCTGAGGTCCAGCGGCGCGTGGAGCACAACACTGTCGGCGCAGAACCGCGCTTCCCCTTGCACGCTCACGCGGTTGCGGGTCACGCGAACGGCGATGGAGCCATCGGGCCGTTGCTCAAGGAGGTCGACAGCGATGTCGGTGAGGTGCACCGTGCGGTTATCGGGACCGGAGCCCGGATGCGTGGGCCTTCCCTGGGTGCTGGTCCAAGTGAGCATGTTGGCCAACGGCGGATTGGTGCCCAAGCCGAGGCCGCGGTGCTTTCCAGGAACGAAAGCCTGCCGCTCATGGCCGAGGAAGAACGAGCGGTCCTGGTAGTCGCCATTGTCGATGATGATGCGCGGAACGAGACCCTTGAGCTCATCCTTGCCGGTATCGAAGAGCACGATCTCCAACTCGCTTCCGCCCGTCAAGGCGTTGCCGTTGCCGCGGCGTTGGATCATGGGCACCGTGTTGCTGGGCCACAAGCATTGGAACTGAAGCGTATCTCCTCGAAGGTCGTAGTCGTGGAATCCGCTGGCCGGCACGGCGCGGATGTAATCGGAATGCCCTCCGAAGATGTCGCCTCCGGTCATGACCTCCCGGTCCACCTGAACGAATGCATAGAGTCCGGGCACTGCTCCTTTGATGCACGAATGCCCGGTCTCGTAATGGAAGAGGTCCATCGGCACGCCGTTGCGCGCGGCCGTTTGGTGGTTCTCCAACCAGAGCCATTGCGCATGCTCCTTCTCCGCGATGTGGGGCAGCTTGATTCGAAGCGCGTCGCCGGTGGTCATGAAATCGCGGAGCACGTAGATGCCCGTATCGCCCATCAGCGGATCCAGATCACCCGAAACGGGTCGGCCTCTCGCATCGCGTGCGGTGATCCCGAAGGGCGCATCCGCAGCTCGCCATCCCAGACGGCGACGGTCCCAAGCGTTGCCGGTGAGCAGGCAGCTGTTGGCGCCGCCCATCATGCTCCAGCCGCCCTGTTGGCAAAGGAAATAGCGGGTGAAGATGCCCGCGTTGCCCCCGCCCGCGTGGAAGTTGTTGCCGCCGAAGAGCAGGTGATTGAATTCGTGCTGGAGGATCTCGTAAGGCAGGCCGTACATGCCGCCGAAGCGGCTCTGCGAATCGCTCTCGAAGCCGAACAGCTTGCCGGGGCTGCCCGGATCGGTGCTGCCTTGGTTGTGCGTGAGCCCGCTGTTGCGTGTGATCACCATCACATGGTCGTAGCTGTGCGGACTGTCGGGGCCGGCGTGCTTGGGCATGCCGGGCTTTCCGCCGCGCCTCCACAGATCGAAATCGGCAACACTCAAGCCATGCCTGGTGCGCAGCGCGCCAAGCTCATTCGCCTCCTTCACCGCGAGCGCGCCGATGCCATGCGCGTTGCCGAGCGTGGGATGCTCGCTCTCCCGGATGGTGAGTATGGTGTCGAGGTAGTCGCCGAGCACGGTGTACTGGCCCAGGCTCATGTGATGGTAGTAGCGCGTGATCTGGCCGAGGTATGCGGCGGCTGGCTGCGGGTCGAAGAGCTCATCGGCCCAGATGGGCAATTTGCCTTTCGGCCAGTTGTCGCCGCCGTTGGGCTGCGGATCGCGCTGCGGGCTCTTGTCGTACTCCAACTCGCAGAATAGCACCAGGATGCGGATGGTGCCATGCGGGCTGAGGTACCAGCCGTTCGTGCTGCTCGGCAGGTTCAGCGTGTCGGGCTGAGCTGCGCACAGTCGAGCCGCGAGAACGAGCAGCAAGAAAATCGGCGAGCGCATCTGTTGCATCCCGAGCACGGGAGCGCCGAAAGTACGATCGGCTACTTCGGCGCCTTGTAAAGCGGCACGGTGCTGCACGGCTCGCCGAACATCAGACTCTTCACCACGGGCAGCAGTTTCGTGCTCAGCTCCACATAGGCGTTCAGCGGAACAGGCAGCTTGCTGCAGCCCTTCACCACCACTCGGGCGTTGCGGTAGGGCTCCACATCTAATTGCTGCACGAAACGTGTGAAGACGGCGCGCTCCAGCTGGTCCGCATCGCCCTGCGTGACGAAGGCGGCGTGTGGTTGCAGGTGCGTAGCCACCAGCATGAAGGCCCAGGTGGGAATGATGGCATCCGCCGAGCAATGCACGCTGACGAACTTGCCAGTGTATTGCGACCAGTCGTGCGTCTTGCAGAAGGCACGGAGGTCATCCTCCTTCAGGGCAATCTCCTGCCAGAGCAAAGGCTTCAGGTCGAAGACCACGCGCTCGCCTTGGGGATACATCTCCTCCAGGTCGAGGGTGATGATCCCGCTCGAAGCGACCTTGTTGA
>JAEUSX010000180.1 GCA_016788405.1 Flavobacteriales bacterium | reverse complement strand
GCGCGCCGAGCGCGGCCTGCAAGCTGATGCCGATGACCTGCTCACGCTCGCTCCGCATCTCGACCAACACTCGGTCTTGCTCCCGCTCAATTACTCCGACAATTGGCTGCACAGCAACCTCAGCAATCTGCTCGGCGCGCGGAGCGGTGCGGTGATCCTCGATCACTTCGTGGCGCAGGCGCCCTTCGCCCCGGTGCAATGGCGGCCTGAGCGACTGCCTTACGCTGCCATTGGCGACTTCGACCGAAGCAGCAATCCGTGCGTGAGCGTCAATGGCTATCGCGACGAGCACGTTCCGTTGGTCACGCATGTGCTCACCTATCGCATGCCGAAGGAGTCGGCGGATAGTTGCGCTATCGACGTCCAGCGCCAGCTAGAACGGGAATTCGTGCGGGTTGCAGAGACCAGTGGTGGTGCACTGCTATTTAAGCGGCGATGAATGCGGTTAGTTTTGGCCATGCTCCTGAGACAACGCGCCTGGTTTCTTGCACTGGCCTTCGGCACTGCAACGCACATGGCCTCGCAGACCGTGGTGGACAGCATCCTGCACGACGGCCTGTTCAGGACCTACCGGCTTTATGCGCCGCCGGGCTTCTCGCCTGCGGAGAGCCCTGCGCTCGTCTTCAACCTGCACGGCCTCGGAAGCGATGCGGAACAGCAAGAGGCATACTCCCGCATGAACTTCATCGCCGAGGACGAGCGCTTCCTCATTTGTTACCTCAACGGCGTCAACAACTCATGGAACCTCGGCCTTGGGCAGGTGGATGATATCGGAACCATCAGCGCGCTGATTGACCGCTTCGTGCTCACGCATGGCGTCGATGAGCAGCGGGTTTACGCTTGCGGCATGTCGCAAGGCGGGTATTTCTCCTTCGTGCTTGGCTGCCAGCTCGCTGATCGCGTCGCGGCTATCGCCACGGTGTCCTCCAGCATGGCGCAAGGGCTCTCTGCAGCTTGTGACCCACCGCGCCCGGTGCCCGTGTTCATGATCAACGGCACGGCAGACCCCATTGTTCCATACACCGGCGGCATCCAGAACATTGCGGTGGATGACGCGATCACGCATTGGGTAACGCACAATGCCTGCTCCACCCCCTCCGCGATCACGCCTTTTCCGGACAATGTGCCGACCGATGGATGCACGGCCACGCGCGCGGATTTCAGCGGCTGCGATTCAGGCACCGAGGTTGATCTGATCGCTGTGATCGGTGGCGGTCATACATGGCCGGGCGCCACCATTCCAATCGGTGTCACCTGCCAGGATTTCGATGCCAGTCATGAGATCTGGCTCTTCTTCGAGCGCTTCACCCTAAGCGGCGCTGCGGGAATCGGGCAAGCAGAGGAATCGCACGCGACCATCGGACCGGTTCCAGCCGATGGGATCTTGACCTTGCGGACCTGTCATGGGCGAGCGACTCGGCTTACGCTTATCGACCCGCTTGGGCGAAACTGTTACACGCAGCGTGTTTCAGGCGGAGCTGTTGTGGACGTGAGCCGCTTCGCTCCAGGCCGTTACACGGCCGAGTTGGAGTGCAATGGCGTCGTCGCGCGGCACCCGGTCATCATCGCGCGTTGATCAGATTTTCCGCAGCGCCTCGCGTTCGCTGAGCGGCGAGAGCTTTCGCGCTTTCACGAATCGCTTCACGGATTCCGGGTCGGTTGCGCCTAACTCACGCAACGCCCAGCCGATGGCCTTGCGGATGAAGAAATCGGGATGCGCCGCGTGCCGATCGATGTTGGCGAAGAGCAGCGCTTGATCGATGTCCTTCTTCCAGCGGTTCTGGAAGAGGATCGCGGTGCGGTTCAGCCATTTGTCCGGGCTCTTCACCCATCGCTTGTTCCAGCGCGCGATCTCCTTCGGATGCCGTTTCAGGATCACGCCCGCGACGTGGATGGCCAGCGCATCCACCGTGTCCCACCAGCTCTTGGTGGTGATGAGCTCCTCCACCAACGGCAGGTGCTCCGGCGTGAGCTTCCGCGCGTGCTTCATCAAAAGGTCCACCGCGGTCTGATGCATCTCGCGCTCCGGGCAGGCGAACGCGTCACGGATGATCGTTGGCAGCTCATCCAGCGAAGGCGAGCCATGTGCAGCGATGTGCTCGGCGAGCAGCTCCCGCCTCGGAACGGCCTTGATGCCGAAGAACGGCGCGATGCCCTTCATATAGGCCTGCATGGCCGCAGCGGCCTCCGCGTCGCGATCCCGTTTGAACGCGGCGCGGAGCGGAGGGAGCCATGGGTGCATGCGGTTGCTTCCTTCAGCCCCGAACGTACACGCGCTTCACCCGGGAGGGCACGCTGGTGAGCACCTCGTACGGTATGGTGCCCAGGTCCCGAGCTAGATCGGTGATGGGGTGCGCGGCATCGAACAGCACGGCCTCATCGCCGACTGAGCAGGCGATGCCGGTCACGTCGATCATGCACATGTCCATGCAAACGTTGCCGATGATCGGCGCGGCGTGGCCATGCACCCAGAAGCGGCCCGCGCCGTTGCTGAGCCTGCGCGATAGGCCGTCAGCATAGCCCATGGGCACCGTGGCGATCAGGCGGGCGCCTTGGGCAACGCCGCGCCGGCCGTAGCCGATGGTGGCGCCGGATGGGGCCTCCTTGAGCTGCGCGATCACCGTGCGGAGGCTGGCCGCATGCCGCAGCTGCGCGGTCTCCCGCGCATCCGCACCGATGCCATGGAGCCCGATGCCGAGCCGCACCATGTCGAAACGCGCTTCGGGCCACCTCGTGGTGCCAGCGGAATTGGCGATGTGGCGCAAGGGCCTGTAGCCGAGCACGGCGATCAATCGATCGGACATCCGTGTGAACGATGCGATCTGCGCGCGCGTGAAATCATCGTGTTCAGGATCGTCGCTCGCGGCCAGGTGCGAGAGGATGGAGGCCACGCGCAGGCTGCCCGCGCCGCGCAATGCGTCGAGCAATCCCGGCATCTCCTCTTCCGTGAAGCCGAGCCGGCGCATTCCAGTATCGAGCTTGACGTGCACCGGTGGCGCGTTCGCATGCAGCTTGGCGAAGCGGATGGCCTCGTGCAAGGAGCGCTCGTCGTACACCTCCGGTTCCAGACGGAAACGGTGCAGCGATTCCATGGGCACTGGCTCCGGATTCATCACCAGGATAGGCGTGGTGATGCCCTGCTGGCGCAGCTCGATGCCCTCGTCCGCATAGGCGACGCCGAGGTAATCCACCTGCTCGTGCGCGAAGAGCCGCGCGAGCTCCAGTGCTCCATGGCCGTAGCCGAAGGCCTTCACCATGGCCATGACCCGTGTGCCCGGCATGCGAAGCGCGCGATAATGATTCAAGTTGTGCCTGATCGCCTCCAGATCGATCTCCATCACCGTGCCGTGCACTTGCCGCTGCCAGCGCGACACGATGCGCTCCAGCCCGAAGGCGCGCGCGCCCTTCACCAGCACGGCGTGGTCCTCCAGGGTGCTCGGGTCGACGCGCGCGAGGAGTTCATCGGAATCCATGAAATGCTCCACGCGCGGAGCGAGGTCCTGTGCTTGCTCTCGCAGTTCGGGGCCCACGGTGAACACCGCGTCCACGCGTGAACGCGCGAGCAGTTCCTGCACACGGCCGTAGCGAATGGCCGGTGCCTCTCCGCCCAGCAGGTCGGAGAGCACCACGGCCTTCGGCCTGCCCGCGGCCAGGGCGTCCAGGTGCTCCAAAGCGATGGCCAGCGAAGCCGTGTCATTGCTGTAGGCATCGTTGAGCAGGGCGATGCCATGCACGCCATCCAACGCCTCAAGCCGCATGCTCACGGGCGGGAGCGTGGGCGTGCGCGCGGCGATCCACTCCGGCGATCGTCCGAGGTGCAGCAGCAGCGCGACGCAATGGATGGCGTTCTCGGCCGATGCATGGTCGGCGAAGGGGATCTCGAAGTCGAAGTCGAACCGGTCGTTGAAGACCCGGATGCGCTGGCCGATCGGCATCGGCTCCTCGCGCACCACATGCAGCCAGCCCTTGCGCTCGCGGCTCCACCCGAGCATGATGGCGCGCTGGTCGATGCCGTGCGCCTTCAACGCGGCGACGACATGATCGTGGTCGGCGCAATGCACCACCGCCCCGGCGTTCAGGAAGAGGCGCGCCTTCTCCTCGGCCTTGGCGCCATCATCCGTGAAGTGCTCGCCATGCGCCGGCCCGATGTTCGTGAAGATCCCGATGGCCGGATGGATGATCGCACGAAGCCTGTCCATCTCGCCTGGCAGGCTGATGCCGGCTTCGAAGAGTCCGAGGCTGTGCTCGGGGCGCAGGCCCCATACGCTCAACGGCACGCCCACCTGCGAATTCCAGCTCCCCGGGCTCCGCGCGATGTGCTCGGTGTCGCGCAGCAGGTTGAAGAGCCACTCCTTCACGACCGTCTTGCCGTTGCTTCCCGTGATGCCGATGACCGGCGCGTTGAAGCGGCCTCGATGCCAGGCGGCCATGCGCTGCAGCGCATCGAGCGCATCAGGCACGCGGATCAGGTTGCTCTCCGGCAGCAACGATGGCTCCACCGCATCGGTCACGATGAAGTTCCGCATGCCCTTCTCGTGCAGTTCGTTCAAGTAGCGATGGCCGTCGTGCCGCTCGCCCCGCAGGGCCACGAAGAGCGTGTCCGAAGACGCGAACGGCTTGCGTGAATCGATGCTGAGCTGGGCGATCACCGGATCGCCCGTGCGCGCGAGCCATTCCCCGCCGATGGCCTCGGCCAGCTCGGAGAGGCGGTGCCCGGTCGCATTCATCGGGCGAGCACCGCGGTGGCGCGAGCTTGATCGAAGCAGACGCGGCACAGCGGTTCGTAGCTGTCCTTCTCGCCCAGCTGCACCAGGTCGCTGCCGGCGCTGATCCGGTGGCTGAAGGCCGCGAGCGCGCCGCACCGCACGCAGATGGCATGCACCTTCGTCACGTACTCGGCCATGCTGAGCAGATGCGGCATCGGTCCGAAGGGCCGCCCGAGGAAATCCATGTCGAGCCCTGCCGCGATGACCCGCACGCCCTTGGATGAGAGCTCCGCGCACACCGCGGGCAGGCCTTCATCGAAGAACTGCGCCTCATCGAGGCCCACCACCTCCACATCCTCCGGCAGGCGAAGGAGCTCGGCGCTGCTGCCTACGGGCTTGCCGCGCAGGCTGGTGCTGTCGTGGCTCACCACCTCGGCCTTGGCGTACCGCGTGTCCACGCTGGGCTTGAACACCTCCACGCGCTGCTTCGCGAATTCGGCGCGTCTCAGGCGGCGGATCAGCTCCTCGGTCTTGCCGCTGAACATGCTGCCGCAGATCACCTCGATCCAGCCCCTGCGCGGGCTGCGGTTTCCGGTATGCTCTAAGAACATGAATAACGCTGTGGAAAGGCGAGGCGCGGGGCCTGTTGCTCGTGCGGCGAAAATAGGGATCTTCGTCCGGGGCCTTCGCCAACGGCCCACCTGCCATGAGCAACGCAAAAGGATTCCGTTCAATGAGCGATCTGATCGAAGAACTGAAGCGCGCCGAGCAGGGCATGCAGTCAGGCGCCCTCACGCTGGACGCGCTCGATGCCGCCACGGTGAGCGCGCGCGAGCTGTATGAGCGGCTGGTGGTGCTGCGCCACAAGGCGCGCGAGCAGTCCGCTGCGAAGACCCGGACCGCCGCGGAGCCGCCATCGGCGCCCCCTGTTCAGAAGCCCGCTGCGGTGGAGGCGAAGGCTGCCGCTGCTCCGCCCGCGCCAGCCGTTCAGGCGCACGCAGCGGTTTCGTCTCCGATCCGCTTGAATACGCAGCCGGCCAAGCCGATCGAACCGGCGGTCGCAGCTGCTGTTGAGGAGAAGGAGGATGCGCCGGTGATGCGCACTGCAGCGGAGTTCCTGAAGGAAGCGCTCGCGGCGAAAGCGAAGGCGCCCGTATCCATCGTGGAGAAGTTGGAGCACACGCGCATCGGTGACCTCGGCCGCGCCATCACGCTCAGCGACAAATTCTGGTTCACCAAGGAGATCTTCGGCGGCGATGCCAAGGCATACGAGGTCGGCGTGTCGCTGCTGAATAGCGCCAAGGACGTTGAAGAAGCGCGTGACTTCCTGAATGAAGAGCTGTTGTCCAAACTCAAGACCCCGCCCGATCCAGCTGCCCTGGAGGCCTTCACCGATCTGGTCGAGCGCCGCTTCGCATGAGGAGAGCATCGTTCACGCTCCTGGCCTGCGCACTCGGGTTGAATGCAGGCGCTCAGGACCCGGTGACCGCGCGCGCCAAGGCCTGGCTCGATACGCTCACCTCGCCTGGATTCCACGGGCGCGGATACGTGAACGATGGAGACCTGATCGCGAGTGAATGGATCGCCGGGAAATTCCGCCAGTTCGGGCTGAAGCCGGTGAAGCAGGACTTCTTCGAGTCCTTCCAGTTCAACGTGAATTGCTTCCCCGACAGCGTGCGCGCGCGCATCGATGGGCTTTCGCTGGTGCCTGGCGCCGAGTTCATCCTTGACCCCGAGAGCGGGAGCGCCAGCGGCGAGTATGTCCTCGTCCACGTGCATCCGGCCGATTTCCAAGGGCCCGAGCGCCGCTCCATGACCATGGGCGTGCTCACCGGCAAGGCCGCCTGCGTGCATTGGCCCAGCACCGCCAATGCGGACTCGACCCGCATGTTCAAGCAATGGGAACGCGAGCTGATGGACCATTGCCCGGTGGTGAAGCCGGTGAAGAAGCTCACCTGGGGCGTGGCCACCGACGCCCGCGTGCATCCGCTGGTCGAGGTGGTTGAGGGCGCCGTTACGGACAGTTCCTCGAGGATCATCCTTCGCGTGAGAAATGAACTCCGGTCGCGCCGCACAGCGCGCAATGTCCTTGGCATGGTGAAGGGTAAGAGCAAGAAATGGATGGTGATCGGAGCGCACTACGATCACCTCGGACGGATGGGCCCCGATGCGCTCTTCCCCGGCGCCAATGACAACGCGAGCGGAACCGCGATGCTGCTCAGCCTCGCCGAGCACTTCGCTCGGAAGGGCAATGCCCCCAGGCACAACCTGCTCTTCGTGGCCTTCGCAGGCGAGGAGGCTGGCCTCATCGGCAGTGAATGGTGCGCTGTGGACCGTCCGATCGAATGGAATCGCGTCACGATGATGGTCAACCTGGATATCCTGGGGACCGGCGATGACGGGATCACCGTGGTGAACGCCACAGCGCAGCCGAAGGCTTTCGATCAGCTGGTGGCGATCAATGGGAGCAAGGGGTACCTAAAACAGGTGAAGCCGCGTGGCCCTGCGTGCAACAGCGACCACTGCCCGTTCGTGCAGCGCGGAGTGCCCGCCATCTACATCTATACGCTTGGCGGCGTGGCCCATTACCACGATGTGCACGACCGCGCCGAGACGCTGCCGCTCACCGAATTCGGGGACCTGCACGCCCTGCTCCGCGATTTCATCCAGGGCTGGAAGTGAGCGCGTCCAGAGCACAGCTCGTCCTCGTCCCCACGCCGATCGGCAACTTGGACGATATCACACTGCGCGCGAGGCGCGTGCTCGAGGAAGTCGATGCTGTCATCGCGGAGGACACGCGCGTGACCGGGCGTTTGCTTCAGCATCTCGGCATTGACAAGCCACTGATCTCGTTCCACATCAACAACGAGCACCGCATGGTGGAGCAGCTCGTGAAGCGCATGGAAGCCGGCGAGCGCTTCGCGATGTGCAGTGATGCGGGCACGCCGGCGATCAGCGATCCCGGATTCCTGCTGGTGCGTGAGGCCGTGCGTCAGGGCGTCAGCGTGGAATGCCTGCCTGGCCCCACGGCTTTTGTTCCAGCGCTGGTGGTGAGCGGATTGCCGTGCGAGCGTTTCGTGTTCGAGGGCTTCCTGCCGCAGAAGAAGGGACGTCGGACGCGCATTGAGTCGCTGCGCAGCGAGGAACGGACCATGGTGTTCTATGAGAGCCCGCACCGCGTGGCGCGGATGCTGACGGAATTGGCCGCGGTCCTCGGTGCCGATCGTCAGGCCTGCGTGTCACGCGAGCTGAGCAAGTTGCACGAGGAGGTCCGGCGCGGCACACTCAGCGAGCTGGCGGTGCACTTCGAGGCCCATGAGCCGCGCGGTGAATTCGTCGTCGTGGTCGCCGGATGCGGATAGGGAAGCGCCATTGCCGAGGCGGCTCATCCTGCGCGATGATCAGCTGGTGCGCAACTTGCGCCGCCCCCCGGCCAGGTGCCGGAGAACCCAGAACCACTCGGGATGAAAGCATGGACACTCATCGCGCACGGCCAGCCTGAGCGCGCTTTTGAACTGCGCGATCATCGCGATCCGCGGCCCGGGCCAGGCCAGGTGTTGATCCAATGCGAGGGCTTCGGCCTCAACTACGCCGACGCGATGGCCGTGCGTGGGCTCTACCGGGAGGCACCGCCGCTGCCGAGCATCATCGGGTATGAAGTGGTGGGGCGCGTGATCGGAATGGGAGCGGATACGCCGACTGATCTGCTCGGAAGGCGGGTCGTTGCCATGACCCGTTTCGGTGGATACGCGGAGATGGCGGTCACGGATCATCGTGCCTGCGCTGAGATCCCGGACCAGCTGCCGATCGGCGAGGCGGCGGCGCTCGCTACCCAGGGCAGCACGGCCTGGTATGCTGCGCGCGTGCTCTGTCCGTTGCATCCGGGCGAGCGCGTGCTGGTGCACAGCGCCGCAGGTGGGGTGGGAAGCTTGATCGTGCAGCTCGCCGCCGCTGATGGCTGCGAGGTGATCGGCGTGGTCAGCAGCGGTGCGAAACGTGACCTGGTGCTAGGCCTTGGCGCGGCGCACGTGATCGATCGAAGCGCAGGAGATTATGCCGCACAAGCGAACCGCATCCTGGGCAAGCAGCGGCTCGATGCCAGCTTCAACGCCGTGGCAGGCGCCACCTTCAGCAAGGACATGCGGCTGCTGGGAAGCGGCGGCCGGCTGGTGCTCTATGGCGGCGCTCAGCGCGGTGCTCTTGGCGCGCTCGGGACCTTGCGCTTCGTGTGGAGCATGGGCGCGGTGCTGCCCATCTTCCTCATGATGAAGAGCAAGAGCATCCTGGGTGTGAACATGCTCAAGCTCGGAGACCACCATCCTGACTTGATGGCGCGCTGTTTCCGGGAGATGGTGAGTGCCCATGCGCGCGGGGCGGTGAAGCCGCACGTCCATGCCGAGCGGCCATACGCTCAATTGCCCGATGCGCTCGGCGCGCTCTCCCGCGGCGCCACCATGGGGAAGGTGGCCATCCACTGGTAAACTTATTCCACCACGAATCGGCGCACCACCCGCGGCCCATCTGCCATGCGCAGGGCGTAGGCGCCCGGCTTCCAGCCGTGGGTGTCGATCATCGCGCTTCCGCGTGCCACGCGCGCCTGGGCCATGACCGCGCCGCGCGCATCGAACACCTGAACCGTGCCCGATGACGGAAGGCCGGTCACGCTGATGATGCCGCTCGCGGGATTCGGCGAAAGCACAACCTGCGCTTGCATCGGCGCTTCGGCCACTTGCGAAGCGCCGAGCACGTTCACGGTGAAATCCTTGAAGTCGCCGTACTGGTAGGCGCCGCACGGCCCGAATCCGTTGCCATTGGAGGTGAGGAAGCCATCGCTGCCCCAAGGCGAGATGATCCGCATGCGGTAGGAGCCGCTGAGCGTGGAGGCTGGTATGGTGACGCCGAACTGGTACTCGTAGCTCGGCGAGCCGCCTACATAGTTGTAGTACAGGTTCTCATCATCCTCGAAGCTGCCGCTCTGATCCAGGTCGATCCAGACCGCGCATCCGCACCACACCCCGTTGACCACGCGGATGGGAAGGATCGCACCGGCGTCCACCGTTGTGCTCAAGGCGGTGTAGTCCGACTCGGAGCAGGCATCAATGCCCATCGTCCAGTTGATGGAGCCTGCCTGAACTTCCATGCTGTACCAATTGAAGCAGCCATTGGCGAAGCTGGGGCTGCAGTACTGGGCCATGAAGGGCGAAGCGATGAGCGCTGAAGCGATGAAGGAGGTGCAGCGTTTGGTCATGGGTGCGGGTTTGGCAGAGCGAGTTTACTGAATCAGACGATTCGCGGCATTCTTGTGACGCCTAACCTTGCACGATGGCATCGCAGGGATTCCAGCCACGCATGGTGAAGACGCGCTGCGCCACGATGGCATTGACGGCGCCGGGATTCATCGAGCAACGCTTCCTCTCCGACGTGACCATCGATCGAGCCGGTTTCGAGGAGAACCGCATCGTTCGGCAGGAACTGGGAGGAAGCGATCCGTACGTGATGCTCTCCTTCCTTCCGGAAGGCATGGATTTCGAGCTGGCGGTGACGAGCCGTGACCACTTCGAGCCCGAGCGCGGGCAGATCGGCATGCGTGCGCTGGCCGTGGTTGTGGGCGACGCCATGGGCGAGGCCATCGCCAAGCTCTACTTCAGTTATTTCCCCACCGAGTTCCCGGCGCGGGTGTTCCACCAGGAGGTCGAGGCGCGCGCATGGCTCGGCGCGCAGCAGGCCGCGGTCAAGGCCGGATGATCAAGGTGCTGGGCACGTCATCGAGCCAGGGCGCGCGTGCTTCCGCGGACCGGCTCCAGCCTTTATAGCTGCTCAGCAGAAGGTCGTGCTGGGCGAGCAGTTGAGCATCCATGGATCGGCCGGCGGCCACCTCGATCCGATCGCCGGCCAGCTCATGCAGGCGCTGCACGCCATTGCGGAAGGAAGGATCGCGGTTGATCAGACCCGCTGAATCGAGCAGAGTGAGCCGCCTTCCCTCGCCTTTCATGAGCCGTTCGGCGTAGTGCAGCAGGAAGAGGTCGCCGGGAGCGCCGAGCGGCAGCAGGATGCGATCGGCCTGCGCGAAGCCCTTGTCCATGAAGACGCCGACGCTGCATTGCGCTTCTTCGATGAGCTGGCGCACCTTGGGATCGAGCTGGTCATCGGTGGGCAGCAGGGATTCCTTGCCCGTGAGCGTTCCGATGAGCTTCGATGGGTCGATGACGCGCGTCGTGAAGCCCAGCAGGTCGCCCAGGAAGGTGCCTTTGAGCAGGGGCTTGCCAGCACCGACGAGCAGCAGGTCGTACGCGCCGTTGTTCGCGGTGCGCACGATATCGGAACCCACATCGCCGCTCACGTGGTGCTCGGTGCGCACGTCGAGCTCCAGGCGCTGCGCCTCTTTCAGCACAGGCTTGAAGCCTTCCCGCTCGAATCCTGCGCTGTCGATCGGGTTCACATCGTTGCTGGGCGTGACGTGCAGCGCGGTCACGCTCGCCCGGGCATCGGGCCCGGCCAACTGGCGCACCAGGCGCAAGGCCCTGCGGCCGCTCTCCGGCTGGCCGAACGAGAGCAGCACCCGCCAGCCCGGCGCGGCATCCGCCGCGGCGGCCTGCTCCGGCTTCCGGAATACGCGGTCGATCGCGCTGAGCACGGGACCTGTCATGAAGGTGCTCACCAAGGCCATGATCACCAGGATCGCGAAGAGCTCCGCATTGATCACGCCGAGGTCGTATCCGATGTTGAGCACCACCAGCTCCATGAGCCCACGCGTGTTCATCAGCGCGCCCATGCTCAAGCTCTCCTTCCAATCGTGACCGGTGATCCGCGCGGCGATGGCCGCCGCCAGGCTCTTGCCCGCCACGGCCACGGCCACCACCAGCGCGCAGGTCCACCAGAGGTCCTCGTTGGTGAGCAGCCCGATGCGCGTGCGCAGGCCGGTGAACACGAAGAAGAGCGGGAGCAGCAGCACCACGCTCACATCCTCCAGCTTGGCCATGAGCACCCGGCGGAAGGCGACGTTCTGCGGCATGATGGCCCCGGCGAGGAAGGCACCGAAGAGCGGATGGATGCCGATCGCGTCGGTGGTCCAAGCGGAGATGAGCATCACGAGCAGCAAGCCCGCCACCAGCGGGCGTGAGATTGTGCGGCGCTCACCGTGCACCTCGCCGAGCCGCTTCAGGAAGGGGCGGAGCACCAGGAGCATGATGGCCACATAGAGCGCTGCCGCCGCGATGGTGAAGAGCGCGCTCATCACGCTGCCGGCCTTCACGATGGCGATCACGGCGGCCAGCAGGCACCAGGCCGTGACATCGTCGCTGGCGGCGGTGGCCAGCGCCATGGCTCCCAAGCGGGTGCGCGTGAGGCCGCGTTCCTGGATGATGCGCGCCAGCACCGGGAAGGCGGTGATGCTCATGGCGATGCCCAGGAAGAGCGCGAAGGATTGGAAGGCGATGGTGGGCGGGGCGAAGTCGAGATAAAGGCGATGCGCGAGGAGGGCGCCCAGCGCGAACATGATCACGATGCTCGTGTGGCTGATCACGAGGGCGCTGTGCAGGCGTCCGCGCAGGATGCTGAGGTCGAGCTCCATGCCGATCACGAACATGAAGAGCACCAGGCCGATCTGGCTGAGCACGTGCAGGTTCTCCAACGAGCCCGGCGGGAAGAGGAAGTCGAACGCGCCGGGGAGCCAATGGCCCACCACGCTGGGGCCCATGACCACGCCGGCCACGATCTCGCCGATCACCGAGGGCTGGCCCAGCTTCGTGAACACGAACGCGAAAAGGCGCGCCAGGCCTATGATGGCGGCGACCTGCATCAGGAGCACGGCCAGGGGATGGCGGATGTTCCCATGCATCGTGTCCATGAAGCCCTGCAGCGCATCCGGAGAGACGGCCTCTGCGGGCGCAGGTCGCAACTGCTCGGCCAGGTGCGGGCGCATGGCCTCGCCTGTTACGATGGTGCTGTAAACCACTATGACGCAGAGGAGGAGCGCGATGGCGTAATAGAGGATGCTCCAGCGAGCGGCGCGCATGCGGCGAAAGTAGCCGAGGGCCCCGGCTCAGTCTTTCAAGAACAGACCTGTTGAGGATCTCCCAGACTGATTTTGAAGCGTCAATGCATAGACCCCGGATGGAAGTGACGAAACATCGAAGCTGCTCGAATGTGTGAAGTTCAATCGAAGCACTTCTATTCCTGCTGTGTTTATCACCCGAAGCGAGCAACCGTGGTTCGCCCAGGCCGGAGCTTTCACCATGAGGGCACCGCTCGTGGGATTTGGTGAGCAAACCAACCCCCCGGACTCGGTATCCGCTTCCGCCACGCTCTGCGCCCCGCACGAATAGGTGTAATCACCACCCACCCATTTCACGAAGCAGCTCATGGAATCACCGCCTGCTACGAGGAAGGAGCCTCCGATGTACAGGCTGTCGTTGTAAACCTCGAGCGCGGCCGGTCCACCAAGGCCCCAGAAGCCTGGTGGAGTCAGCATGCACCAGCGTTCGCCGTCCCATTTGGCCAAGCGGCCACCGGGCTGCCCACCCATCACGTCGAAGATGCCGCAAGCATAAAGCTCATCGTTCCACCAAGCGATGCTCAGCACCGAGCCATTCGGCGAACCGCAGGTCCCGCCGCCCAGGTCGTCCCACGCACTACCGTCCCAAGCCACGACGCCGCTGCCGGGATTCGATAGGACCCCAGCGTGCTCCGGGCAACGACTGAAAGACCCAGCTACATACAAGCGATCGTTGTACACGCGCAGCTTGTTCACTTGGCTGAAGATTCCCAGGAAGCCGCCGCCTACGGTTTCCCATGATTGCCCACTCCACTTCACAAGATCACGAGCAGGAGAGAGGAGGTTGCCACCTAGGTACCATTGGTCTTGGTACTTCACCACATCATTCACGTAGTTGATGTCTCCAGCGCTGAAAACGGGCACATCAATAACTCGGTGCCAAGCCTCGCCATCCCAACGCGCCAATCCGTTGGCCAGCACGGTATCGGCGTAGGTGAACCAGCCCGCCACGATGAGCTGATCGTCGATGACCTTGATGCTCTTCACAGGGCCATCAAGGCCGGGGATTGGATGCCAGGATGTGCCATCCCATCTCATTACCCAGTTGTACTCAATTCCACCCAAGGTGAAGAAGAAACTGCCTCCTAGATAGAGGTCTCCATTCCATTTTGCCAATGCAAAGGCGGGATTCTGCAGTCCACCCTGGTTGATGAACGCGATGCAATCCCATCCAACTCCACAACCCACTGATTCAAGACCTTCATCACCCCAGCGAAGTATGCCAGGGCTGACCTGCTGATCGTTAGCCCATGTGAAAGCCCCGGCGAGGTAGAGGTCATTCGCAGGTGTATCGACCACCATGTAGGTGATGCCCTGCAAGCCGACACCGCCGCCTAATTCAGTTACAAGTTGAGCGTGGGCAGCGTCACGGAATGGAATCGATGCCCCAAGCAATGCAACGTGCAGCCGAATGTGCTGCTTCATGCCCAGAGCTTAATGAAGCGCCCAGCCGCTGACTTGAGCGATGCGCGCGCTCGGAGGACTACCGCATAGCTTTCACCAACAAGCGCTGTCACGTCAACGGGTATGTTCGGCTGATCGCGCCATTTGAGTACGACGCGGCCAGTAGGTCCAATGTGGGCTGTCATAGGCAGGTGAAGCTAATGCCAGCTTCATTGTTGATAGCAAGTCGTGTTGAAAACTACTTGTCTGGTAGGATCAACTGCGTACCAAGGAGCATGGTGAGCTCCACGAAATCGCCCACGCTCAATTGCTCGGCGCGTTTGTCGGCGAATCGGTCGGGCACGCCGGCGATGGCCTCGGGCAACGGCTTCAGCGCGTTGCGCAGCGTCTTGCGCCGCTGGTTGAAGGCGGTCTTCACCACGCGGTAGAGCAACGCCTCATCGCAAGGCCATGTGACAGCGGTGTTGCGCTTCATGCGGATCACGGAGCTGCGCACCTTGGGCGGCGGGATGAAGCTGCCGGGCTCCACATGGAAGAGCAGTTCCACATCGTACCAGGCCTGCACCAGCACACTCGTGATGCCGTAGGTCTTACTGCCGTGCGGCGCGCGGATGCGATCGGCCACCTCCTTCTGGAACATGCCCACCAGCTCGGTGCAACGGTCACGGTGTTCCAGCACTTTGAAGACGATCTGCGTGCTGATGTTGTATGGGAAGTTGCCGACCACGGCGAAGGCGCCCGTCGTGATGCTGGTTGGATCCATGCGCAGGAAGTCGGCCTCGCGTACATCGATGCCTGGGAAATGCTCGCGCAGGTAGGGGACCGACTCACGATCGACCTCATAGCAGGTGAGCGCGAATTCCTTTCGGGCGAGCAGGTGGGTGGTGAGCGCTCCGGTCCCGGGGCCCACTTCGATCACGTGCGCGTAGCCGCCATGGCCGGTGAGGCTCTCCGCGATGCGCTGCGCGATGTGATCCTCCTTGAGGAAATGCTGGCCGAGATGCTTCTTCGCCCGGATGTGGCTCATGCGTCGTGGACCACTTCCAGCAGCGTGCGGAAGGCGTGGAAGCGTCCGCCGAATCGCTCGTTCGCTTCGGCCTGCAAGCGCGGCGCTTCCTCGGTGCGGTAGCGCTCGTACTGGCGCATGTCCGCCGCGGTGTACTGGATCGCGTAGGTCACTCCGCCATCATCCTGCGCCAGCACTTTGTGCATGCGGCTGCTGAGGAAGCGCTTGGTGGCCATCACGCGCGGGATGTGCTCATCCTTCATCCACGCCAGCCAGGCGTCGTGCGCATCCGGATCGATGCTCACCGTGACGTTGTAGATGATCATGGCGTGCCTGGATGGGGGGGGCGCTCTTCGGTCGGCGCATCCGGAGCATCACCCCGGAGCCTCCTGTAGTGCTCGCGCGCTTCGGGCACGAAGATGCTGCCGGTCTGTTCGAAGAGCAGCTTCTCGAAATAGCCCTTGGCCTTCTCGGGATCCTTGAGCCTGTCCTCGTAGAGCAGGCCGAGGTCCATCAGTGCATTGTCCACGAGGATGTCGATGGGGTATAGCTCGATGACCTTCTCCAGCAAGGCGGCGGCTTCCGTGTACTGGTTGCGGGCCGTCGCGATGCGATAGCGTTCATAGAGCACATCATCGCCGAGCGGATGCATGGGGTACTCCTTATCCAGCGAGTCAAGCACGGTCAGGGCCTCATCGTACCGTCGCTGCACGCGGAGCAGTTCGGCGCGTGCGAAGTAGGAGAGGGGCACGGCGTTGCTATCGGCTCCGAGCGCATCGGTGATGCGCAGGCTCAGCTCCAGGGCATCGTTGGCGATGAGCTTGCTGGTGCTGGCCTTCAGCACTTGCAGCTGCGCTTGCGCCCAGAGGAAGTCGCTCGCATAGAAGGACACCTTGGCGTTGCGCAGGCGCGCCTCATGGCCGAGGGCATCGTGCTTGAAGTCGAGGTCGACCTGGCTGAACAGGAGCGAGGCTTCCCAGATGTTGCCGTTGATGAGATGCAACTCGCCGAGATCGAGCTTGAGCTCGGCCTTCTGCTTCGCTTCGATGGCGGGCAGCTCGATCCCCTCTTCCAGCAAGGCGATGGCCTCGGGGAGCTGATCCATGTAGAACGCCTTGAGATGGGCCCGTTCACGGAGCAGGCTCACCGTGTGCTTGGCCAGTCCCATGTCGGTGAGCGTGGCGGCCATGCGTTGATCAAGGTCGGCGAGGTCGGCGGGGAGCGGCGCCGGACCGGTGGTGAGCTGCAGATAGCGCGCGTGGATGGCGCCGGTGCGGGCGGTGAAGTAATTGGCATCGTTCCGCCCCATGGCGATTACATGATCGTAGCAACGGAACGCGATGCCGTACTCCTTGTTGGCCTCGGCGATTCGCGCGAGGTCCATGAGGCGGGCCCCGCCCTCGTCCAACCGCTTATCCAGCGCCTTGCTCTGCACGAAGGCGGCTTCCAGGTCCTTCTGCTGGATGAGCATCCAGATGAGCATCTCGGAGAAGATGGTGCGCGAGGGGTCGCGCTGGATGCGGCGCAGCAGTTCGGTGCGGAGGATTTCGGCGCGGGCATCCCCCGTGTCGAGGTCCATGTACCGTGAGAGCGCGTTCTGCACGGCTTGCAGATAGGCCTCGTTCGCGGCCAGCAGGTCCATGTACGCCGTCACCATGCGCGGCATGTCTCCTTTGAGGCCATGCAGGTTGGCGATCTCGAAATCGTAGCCCATGCCATCGGTGGCCATGCGGTCGCCGCGCTCGTAGGCTTCCAGCGCGAGGTCGAGCTTGTTGTAGGCTTGGAAGGCGTTGGCCGTGGCGCGCACGCTGGCCTGATCGCCGCGCATGAGCTTCAGCGCGCGCTCGTACTCCTTCTGGGCCTTGTCGTCCTCGCTCATGAGCTCCAGCACTCGGCCCATGTCGATGGCGTAGCGAGGATCGGCGTTATTGCGCCGCATGCGGTCCTTCACCAGCTTCTGGGCGGCCTCCAGGTCGGGCACGCCGATCTGGCTCTTGAGGAGCTGCTCGTAGTAGTAGTCGGTGGGCTGCTGCTTGTACAGGCGCTCGTAGTACAGCACGGCCTTCGGGAAATCGCCCTGCTGGAAGTACTGGGCGGCCAGTTGCTCATCGGTGCCGGGCTGGGCAGCCGCGATCCGCGCGAGCAGCGCCACGAGGAGCGTGATCAGTGCGCGCTTCATGATGCGGTGGTGTCGGCGAAGAGCAGGTTCACGGAGTCGCGCCGGTCCCAGGCCTGCTGGAGCGCGCGGTAATTGTCGATCACCACGAGCACGCCCGCGCTCACCTCCGTATGGTGCTTCTGCTCGTCGGCGATGATGCTCGCCGCGCGCGCGGCATCCATCGCTCCGGAAAGGAGGTCGTTGCGCAATGCGCGCAGCCGTTCGGCCGAGGCGATGAGTTCCGCGAGCACGCGCTCATGATCGCGGGCCATGGTTGATGCGCCGCGCAACGTGGTCCACTGGCTGCCGAGCACGCGGGCCTCCTCGGGCCGCAAGGTGTCGCTGAACCGCCAGGCGTAGGCCGCGGAATCGCTCGTCAGCATCGAGACGGCCTCTTCATACCGCGAGCGATCGAGCTCGTTCAGGGTGAGCGCGGCGCCATCCGTTGCCGTGATGAGCTGATCCACGGCGCTGAGCTGGTGCTGGTCCGGGGCTTTCGCGCAGGCGACCAACAGGGCGCTCAAGGCGCTCGCGACGTGCATAGTCTGGCGAATGCCCGGGGTCATTTGGTGATCAGTGCGAACCCGGTGTAGGGCTGAAGGGCCTTGGGGATGCGGATCCCCTCGGCCGTCTGGTTGTTCTCCAGCAGCGCCGCTACGATCCGGGCCAATGCCAGCGCGCTGCCGTTCAGCGTGTGCGCCAGGCGAGGCTTCTTGTTCTCGTCGCGGTAGCGCAGTTTCAAGCGGTTGCTCTGGAAGGTCTCGAAGTTGCTGATGCTGCTCACCTCGAGCCAGCGTTGCTGCGCGGCGCTGAACACCTCCATGTCGTACGTCATGGCGCTGGAGAAGCCCATGTCGCCGCCGCAGAGCAGGAGTTGGCGGTAGGGGAGCTCCAACGCGCGCAACAGCCCCTTCACGTGCTCCACCATCTCTTCCAACGCGGCGTAGCTGTGCTCCGGTTTCTCCACGCGCACGATCTCCACCTTGTCGAACTGGTGCACGCGATTGAGGCCGCGCACGTGCGCGCCGTAGCTGCCCGCCTCGCGCCGGAAGCAGGGGGTGTAGCCCACGTTCTTGATGGGCAGGCGCTCCGGGTCGATGATCTCGTCGCGGTACAGGTTGGTGATCGGCACCTCGGCCGTGGGGATCAGGTAAAGGTCATCGACCGTGGCGTGGTACATCTGCCCTTCCTTATCGGGCAGCTGGCCCGTGGCGAACGCGCTCGCGCTGTTCACCAGGTGAGGCGGGATGATCTCGCGGTATCCGGCCTCGACGGCCTTGTCGAGGAAGAAGGCGATGAGCGCGCGCTGCAGCCTTGCGCCCTGGCCGCTGTACACGGGGAACCCCGCTCCGGTGAGCTTCACGCCCAAGTCCATGTGCAGGAAGCCGTACTCTTCGCCCAGCACCCAATGCGGCTTGGCTTCGGGGCCGAGGTCGGGGATGGCGCCTTCCTGAATCACCACGGTGTTCTCCTCAGGCGTCCGGCCGTTGGGCACTTTCAGGTTGGGCGCATTCGGCAGTGTGACCAGGTGATCGCGCAGCGCCTGCTCGCAGGCTTCGAGCTTTTCCTGCATCGCTTGGATGCCAGACTTCAATTCAGAACTGCGCGTCTTGGCAGCTTCCGCTTCCTCGCGCTTCCCGGCTTTCATCAACTCGCCTACGCTCCGGCTGATGCTGTTCAGCTCGGCCTGGCGTCCATCCAGTTCGGTCTGCGTGGCCCGCCGGTCATCGTCCAGTTCCTTCACACGGTCCAGCGCCACCTTCGCATCGATGTTGCGCTTGGTCAGCCGCTGCTCGGCTTCTTCACGATTCTCGCGGAGATAATTCAGTTCGAGCATGGGTCTGCTTCGTTCGTGGTCAAAGGTATCGGTCGAGGGGCGGGGCGCTTTCAAGACGAAGCCCCTCCACCAACGGCGGAAGGGCTTCGGTCCGAGGATGGGGAATTCCTAGTCGGCCTTGGGCTCGGGCAGCACGCTCACCACGCTGCGGTCGTCGCGGGTGCGCTTGAAGGTCACGATGCCATCGGCGAGGGCGAAGAGCGTGTGGTCCACGCCGATGCCCACGTTGCGGCCAGGGTGGTGCTTGGTGCCGCGCTGGCGCACGAGGATGTTGCCGGCGATGGCCTTGCTGCCGCCGAAGATCTTCACGCCGAGCCGCTTCGAGTGCGACTCGCGTCCATTCTGGGTACTGCCTTCACCTTTCTTGTGTGCCATGGCTGTTGTGGCTTTTGATCACTCCGGTCGGAGTAGGGGAGTTATTTCTTCTTGGGGGCTGCCTTCTTCGCAGCGGCTTTCTTGGGGGCGGCCTTCCTGGCAGGCTTGGCTTCGGCGGCTTGGGCCTTCGGTTCGGCCGCCTTTTTCGTCTTCTTGGGCGCAGCGGCGGGAGCAGCTTTCGGCTTTGGCGCGGTGCTCTTGCTGGCATCGAACTTCTCGCCTTTGCCCAGGATGGCCTCGATCCA
>JAEUSX010000155.1 GCA_016788405.1 Flavobacteriales bacterium | reverse complement strand
GCTGATGTGGCCGCTGGAGAAGATGATGGCCTGCATCGGCGAGGCGATGGGCAGCATGAAGCCGCAGCTCGCGGCGAGGGTGGCGGGTATCATCACCGCTTGCGGCAGCATGCCCCAGACCTCGGCGGTGCGCGCCAGGATGGGGAGCACCAGGCTCGCCACGGCAGTGTTGCTGCCCAGTTCACTCAACAGCGTCACGCTGGTGGCGATGGCGCCCACCTGCAGAGTCTCTGAGCCCGCGCGCCAGGTCGCCAGCGCCTCGCCGATCGTCGCGCTCAGCCCGCTCGCGTCGATGCCGCCAGCGATGGCGAAGCCGCTGCCGATGAGCAGCACCACGCCCCACGGGATGCGGGCCTGCGCGAAGTCCCAATCCAAGAGCGAGCGGCGAGCGGGTGCCGCGGCGAGGGGCGAGCCGTTGAGGGTGGAGCCACCTGCGGGCCGGTCCGATGAGGGGATGAGGAACAAGAGGATGCCGCCCACCATCGCCACCGCAGGGTCGCCGAAGCCCTTCAGATCCACCCACTCGTTGTTGCGCCAGCCTTCGAACACGACGTCGTCGGTGAAGGCGATGCGATCGCCGGTGATCCACAGCAGCGCGGTGATGCCGAAGACGATGGCCGAGAGCGCCTCATCGCGCGAAGCGGGGCCGAGGGCGCGGATCTGATCGCGCAGCGCGCGCTTGTCGACGCTGGCCGGACCGGGCATCCTGAAGAGCACCTTCGTCATCAGCAGCCAGGTGAGCAGCATGTACAGCATCGCATAGGGCACGCCGAAGAGCATCCATTGGCCGAAGCCGATGGCATCGCGCTCGGGGAAGAACTGCTTCCACTGCTCCATGAAGACCAGGTTGGGCGGGGTGCCTACCGGCGTGGCCATGCCGCCGATGGTGGCGCCGTAGCCCACCGCCAGCGCGAGCGCCGCGCCCAACCGCGCGTGGCCCGGTGCCGCGCTCAACAGGCTCATGCCGATGGGCAGCATCACCAGCACTGCCGCCGTGCTGTTGATCCACATGCTGAGGAGTCCGGTGGCGAGCAATGAGCCGAGGATCAAACGCGAGGGCGATGCGCCCACACGATGCACGATGTGCAGGGCGATGCGCTTGTGCAGGCCGCTGCGCTCGATGCCCAATGCCAGCAGGAATCCGCCGATGAAGAGGAAGATCACATCCTTGCCGTAGAAGCCGGCCGCCTTCGGCAGGTCGCAGATGCCCAGCAACGGGAAGAGCACCACCGGCAACAAGGAGGTCACCGCCAGCGGCACGGCCTCGCTGATCCACCACACGGCCATCCAGGCCACGATGCCAGCCATCGCGGCCTGCGCTTCGCCCACGTGCTTCAACAGCGCGTAGAGCAGCACGGCGCAGGCGGGACCGGCCAGGGTGAAGAGGAGGCGCTTCATGCGATGCGGCTTGTCCGCGGCGGCAAGTTGCGCAACGGCAGCCGTTGCGCACGGGTAACATGACCACTGCACTGCAATGCGTACACTAGCGACCGATGCCGTCGTCCATCCCCATCGCGCTGATCGACGATCATGACCTGTTCCGCAGCGCACTCTGCGACATGATCGAGCTACTGGGCGGCTACAAGGTGGTGGTGCAGGCCGGGAACGGCAGGGAGTACCAGAAGGCCATCGCTGGCGGCGCGCGCGTGGCCGTGGCCATCGTGGACCTGCACATGCCGGTGATGGACGGCTTCGAGACCATCGCCTGGATCAGGGCCAATCACCCCGAGACGCGCGCCCTGGCGCTCACGTTCGACAAGGATGAGCAGACCATGGCCCGCGCGTTGCGCGCCGGTGCCTGCGGCTTCCTGCCGAAGGACGTTAGCAAAGGGCTTTTCCGAGAAGCGCTCATGGAGGTGGCGACCATCGGGCAGTACATCAATGAGGACCTCGTGGAGCGCGATCTGACCACCAGCGCTGAGCAATATGAGGCGCAACGGCAGGCCATCCTCGCCGACCTCAAGGATCGTGACATCGACTTCATCCGACACGTGTGCGATGAAAGCGAGCCCACTTATGACATGGTGGCCGCTATGATGGGCGTGAGCGTGAGCGCCATCCACGGTTACCGGGAGCGGATCTTCGCGAAGCACGGCATCAAGAGCAAATCGGGCCTGGTGATCTTCGCTTACAAGTGGGGCATTATGGGGCGGGGGTGGCGGAAAAGCCACCCCTAAGGGTTTGGCGGTGCGCCGTGCGCCATAGACCTTCGTATCGCTGTGGCGATCATGCCTGGCATCATGCTGTCAATCCGTTCATCATGCCACTCACCTCAGAGAGCATCCTGCTCGCACAAAGCGCAATGCGGCGCGCGCATCAGTACAACGGCCCACAAGATGGTCTCATCCATGACGAGATGATAGCGGTGGCGGTGAACATCGCAGCGGTGAAGCGCTCGTGGCCGCGAGAGCGCAAGATGGTGGCCTATGTCCAACAGATCTCAGGGCTGCGCGGCGATGCCATCGATGGACTCTGGGGCGATGAGACACAGCGCGCGTACGACGCCTTGGTGCATCGTCGGCTCTTCGGCAGCGCCGAGCCCAGCTGGCGTCCGGAGGACCGATCTGAGCGCAATCCGAACAACTGGCCCTCTCAGGGCAGCACCGACGCGGCCCTCACCGCGTACTACGGCGCACCCGGCACGCGCCTCGTCCCCCTAACGCCGCCTTACCCGCACTACCTCGCTTGGGCTCCCGATCAACAGGCGCGCACCATCCGCTGCCACGCGCTGGTGCGCGACAGCCTGGAGCGCGTGCTCACCAAGGTGCTGCGGATCTATGGCCCGCACGAGATCAGCCGGCTGCGTCTCGATCAGTTCGGCGGCTGCTACAACGACCGGCCCATGCGCGGCGGCACGCGACGTTCCACGCATAGCTGGGGCATCGCGCTCGATTATGACCCGACGAACAATCAGCTCCGCTGGGGCGCTGACCGCGCCTCCTTCGCGCATCCCGAGTACACCGCTTGGTGGGATTGCTGGGAAGAGGAAGGCTGGCTCAGCCTGGGCCGCACGCGCAACTTCGACTGGATGCATGTGCAGGCGACGAGGATATGAAGAAGGTACGCGCCCCGCGTTCCAACTCAACCATCGAGTTCGGCGAACCCCACAACCTCGCAGGGCCCTCGTGTCCAGGTGCAGGTGTTCTTTCTCCATTGCTCCATCGAGCGCCCCTCGGTGGTCGCGCCGATTGAGCGGATGTTGAACGGGGAATGCGCTGCATGACCCCACGCGCTGCACGCAGCGCATGCGCATTGATCTCCAGGCCATGAAGGAACAGGCCGGACGCCACACGGAGCGCGCCCCGACATGGCGCATGGGCCTTCGACCCGGCAATCAACACGATCGGGCTCAGCCGGCCCTTGCTTCAGGCCCTCGCCATGCAGCAGAAAGACGAACCATCCGGCCTCTTCAACGACAAGGCGCTTCCGGATCCTGAACGATGCCGAGCGTGAAGCTCGGCTGGTCTTCCCCCACCAAAAGGGGGGTATTCCCCTGCGGCTCCTTCCGCGTACTTTGCCAGAGCATGATTCGCGTACTGCTCTT
>JAEUSX010000149.1 GCA_016788405.1 Flavobacteriales bacterium | reverse complement strand
ACCGCCAGTGAGATGCTCCCGTGCTGCCAGGCCGCCGGCGTTCCGCTCGTAGCCTATTTCCTGGGCTTCGATGCCTATCGGCATGACATGCTGGAGCGCTACGGCGATTACCGCGCGCTCTTCGCCCATGCGGCCGCGCTGGTCGGCGTGAGCCGGGCGATCTGCGATCAGCTCATCGCCTTGGGCGCGCCGCCGGAGAAAGTGCATTACAACTCATGCGGAGCGGACCTCGGCCTTTTCACCCGCTGCTCCCCGGGCACCGCGCCACCGCATTTCCTGGCTGTGGGCCGCTTCGTCGACAAGAAGGCGCCGCACCTCACCTTGCTCGCCTTCGCCCGCGCATACGCGCAGCGCCCCGATGCGCGACTGACCATGGTGGGCGATGGTCCGCTCTGGGAGACCTGCCATCAGGTCGTGCGGGCGCTCGGCCTGCAGGAGCGGGTGGACCTTTGCGGGCGCCGTGCTCCAGCGGAGGTATCCGCGCTGCTGCAGCGTTCACGGGCCTTCGTGCAGCACAGCGTGATCACCAGCACCAACGACCGCGAAGGCACACCCGTGGCGATCCTGGAGTCCATGGCCGCTGGCGTCCCGGTCATCTCCACCCGCCACGGCGACATCACCGAGCTGGTGAAGCACGAGGAGCGCGGGCTGCTATGCGATGAAGGCGACGTGGAAGCCATGGCAGCCGGCATGCTGCGCCTCATCGATCATCCTGCCGAGGCTGCGCGCATGGGCGACGCCGCAGCCGCGTACGTGAAAGCGGAGCATCGCCTCGAGGATCGCATCGCGGCCTTGCAGAGCATCCTTGCGCGAGCGGCATCGAAGGCATGAGCACCATCGCCGTCCATCAGCCACGCATCGGCATCGCAGCGCCTTCGGTCGGCGCGTGGAGCGAGACCTTCATCGCCGCGCATCTCCAGCGCCTGCCCCATGTGCGCCTCGTGCTGACGGATGGGGTGCTGCCGACGCGCATCAGCGATGGCCCTCGCCTGTTGCGCAACGACGCCTTCGGCCGTTTCCTCGACCGGGTCGAAGCCCGTGCTCGCGGCACGGGCATGGATGGGTTGCTCCGCTCGCGCATCACCCGATCGCTGAGGACCAACCGCATCGAGGTGCTCCTCGCGGAGTATGGCACCTGTGCCGGAGCCGTCGTGGCGGCGAGCGTGGCGGCGGGCGTTCCGCTCGTGGCGCATTTCCACGGCTTCGATGCGTACAGCCGGAGCGCGCTGCGCGATACCGGCTCCTACAAGCAGCTCTTCAAGCACGCGGCTGCTCTGGTGGCCGTGAGCCGCGACATGGAGCAGCAGCTCCTGACCCTGGGAGCTCAGCGCGAAAAGGTGATCCTCAGCCCCTATGGCATCGATGTCGATCGCTTCACGGCCGGACGACCCGGGCAAGCGCCTCCGCATTTCATCGCCGTGGGCCGTTTCGTGGAGAAGAAGGCACCCCATCTAACGCTCACGGCATTCGAGATGGCGCTGCGCAAGGCGCCGGATGCCCGGCTCACGATGGTGGGTCATGGTCCGCTCTGGGAGAGTTGCGTGCAGCGGGTTCGGAAGGGCCCCCTTGCTGGCAGGGTCGATCTGCCCGGCGTTGTCGATCACGTCGGGGTTGCGTCGTTGATGCGCACCGCGCGCGGATTCGTGCAGCACAGCGTGGAAGCTTTGAGCGGTGATCGCGAAGGCACCCCGCTCGCCGTCCTCGAGGCAATGGCTTCCGCCTTGCCAGTGATCGCGTCAAGGCATGCCGGCATCGCGGATGCCATCGAGCACGGCGTGCATGGCCTCCTTTGCGCCGAGTTCGATGTGGAATCCATGGCCCGCAACATGATCGCGATCATCGATGATCCCGCGCTCGCCGCAAGGATGGGTGCCGCTGGCCGTGCGCGGGCCATGGAGCACTACCGGATGAGCGATTCCATCGATCGCCTGCACGCTATCCTGGGGCGCTGCGCGCGCCGTTGATCGGCGGTGAGCAATCCGCACCTTTGGCGCATGCCGCTCCGCATCGCCCTGGCCACCTCCACCGCGCCCGCGCGCATGGAGACCTTCATCCGGCACCACGTGGAGCGCCTCGACCATGTGGAGCTGGTGCTGGCGGAGGGCAGCCTGCCCACGCGCATGGGCGATGGCCGCTCCATCCTGCCTGACGGCTTCGTGGGCCGCTTCAAGGTTCGTCTGCGCTCCGCATTCGTCGGAAAGGATTGGCGGCAGCAGCTGCGCGAGCGGATCGCTGACCTGCTGCGCGAGGCGCGCATCGACGTTGTGCTGGCCGAGTACGGCGATGTGGGCAGCGAGCTGTTGCCCGTGTGCCAAGCCTTGGGCATTCCCATCGTGCCGTACTTCCTAGGAGTGGATGCTTACCGCAATGACATCCTCGCACGGTACCATGGGCATCGGGAACTGCTCCAGGGGGCAGCTGCGATCGTGGCGGTGAGCAATGCCATCCGAGCACAGCTGATCTCGTTGGGCGCTTCGCCGGACCGCGTGATCTACAATTCCTGTGGTGCCGATCTCGAGCGATTCAAGCCCTGTGCGCCGGGCGACGCGCCTCCGCACTTCCTCGCCGTCGGCCGCTTCGTGGAGAAGAAGGCGCCCCAGAACACGATCCGTGCTTTCGCTGAAGTGTGCAGGCAACGGCCCTCGGCGCGCCTCACCTTCGTCGGCGACGGTCCGCTCTGGGACCGGTGCGGCGCCTTGGTCGAGGAACTGGGCATCGCTGATCAGGTCGCACTCGTCGGAAGGCGATCGCCGGATGAGGTCGCCGCGCTGCTCAAGCGCTCGCGCGCTTTCGTGCAGCACAGCGTGGTCTCACCGACGAATGATCGGGAAGGCAGCCCCGTGGCGCTCATCGAGGCCATGGGAAGCGGAGTCCCGGTGGTGAGCACGCGTCACGGAGACATCGTTGAGCTGGTGGGTGAGGAGCGTGGGCTGCTCTGCGACGAAGGGGATGTGACGGGCATGGCCGAGAACCTGCTTCGTCTGGTGGACCATCCGGAAGAGGCGGCACGCATGGGAGCGGCCGCACAGGAGTACGTGCGCGCGGAGCATCGGGTCGAGGATCGCATCGCGGCGTTGCAACGTGTGCTCGAGCACGCTGCCGCCGGGCTGCCGGTGCAGGGCTGAAGGATAGCTTTGGACGCTTCCTTCCAGCTCCATCCGATCCGCCATGAGAACGCTCCTTCTGATCATCGCCTCCGCGTGCGCGCTGCATAGCAGTGCACAAGTGAAGGCACCGGCTACGACCCTTTCGGACCTGCATGCATTGAAGGCCCTGGCAGCGGCGCGGACCGATGCTGCCACGCTGACCAGGGAGGCGCAGGGCCGCTATCCGGTCGCCCTGATCCATGGACGCTGCATGGTGGGCTTCCTGGCCAAAGCCGATGCTGGATTCGATGCTGGAGCGATCGCGAGCGAGAACGTGTCGGTGGGCGCGCGCATTGGCGACATCGTCTCGGTGCGGGTGGAGGTGAATCATCTGGACGAAGCGCTCACCATCCCTGGCATCACCTGCATCGAGCTCGCGGGCCAGGCCAGGCCCGACATGGACAAGGTGCTCTGGACCACACGTGCCGACAGCGTGCATCGCGGCATCAACCTGCCGGAGCCTTACACGGGCCGCGATGTGCTCATCGGCATCTGCGACTGGGGCTTCGATTACACGCACCCGGACCTCTATGACACGCTGCTCACGCAGACGCGCATCCGGGCCGCCTGGGACCAGTACAAGCAGAGCGGCCCGGCTCCGAGCGGATTCCCTTATGGGACCGAGTACGTCACGCCCACCGCGCTGCTCGCCGCCGGGTCCGATACCGCCAACATCTACAGCTACCATTATCACGGCACGCACGTCGCGGGCATCGCGGGTGGCAGCGGAGCGGGCACGCCGTACCGCGGCGTGGCCTTCGAATCGCAATTCCTGCTGGCCACCTGGCTGATCGATGCGGCGGCCGTGATCGATTGCTATGCCTGGATGAAGCAGATCGCCGATGCCGACGCGAAGCGCCTCGTGATCAACCAGAGCTGGGGCCTGCATTGGATGGGCACCCTCGATGGCAATTCGCTCCTGAGCCAGGCGATCAACACGCTGGCGCAGCAGGGCGTTGTGTTCGTGAATTCCGCCGGCAACAACGGCGACGTGGCCTTCCACATCAAGAAGACCTTCACCGGCGATACGCTGCGCTCGCGCATCCAATTCTACAATTACGCGGCGAATGCCAACATGTGGGGGCAGAGCATCAGCATGTGGGGTGAGCCCGGCCAGCCGTTCAGCGCCGGCTTCTTCATCACCAGCAACACCAATCAGGTGCTCGCCGATTCGCCGTGGTACAACAGCGCGTCGCAGGCCGCGTACCTCGATAGCATGATGGTGGTGGGCAGTGATACCGTCTTCTTCAACCTGGCCGCCGATGCCGCGCACCCGTTGAATGGACGGCCGCACTTCCGCTTGCGCGTGAAGAATCGCAGCGGGTTCATCAAAGTGGCCCTCAAGTCAACAGCGCCGGGCGGAACGGTGCACTACTGGAACGTGACCGAACTGGTGACTGACGTGGGGAACTGGGGGCAGGCCTTTCAGGCGTCGGTGAACGGATGGGCCGCCGGGGACAGCCAGTACGGCATCAGCGAGCCGGCAACGACGGAAGGACTCATCAGCGTGGCGGCCTTCAGCAGCGAGTACCTGCTGCCCAATGGGAACGTGCAGGGCGGCACGATCGCTTCCTTCTCCTCGTACGGCCCCACGCTCGATGAGCGCGTGAAGCCCGATATCGCCGCTCCGGGCGTCAGTGTCTCTTCCGCCGTGAGCTCGTTCACGGATGCCGCCGTGAATCCCAATCAGACCATCACGTTCCAGGGCCAGCCGTACGAGTTCGCTCGGCTTTCAGGCACCAGCATGTCATCGCCGGTGGTCGCCGGCATCGCGGCGCTGCTGCTCGATGCCGATCCCACGCTGACCCCCGAGGAAGTGAAGGAGGTCATCATGGCCACGGCGCGCACCGATCAACACACCGGCGTGATACCACCGGGCGGAAGCCTGCGCTGGGGCATGGGCAAGGTCAATGCCTATAGGGCCATCACCGAGGCGTTGGGAATCGTGTCCGTTCCGGAGCCAGAGGCGCGAGGCATCCGTCTCTGGCCGAATCCGGTGGAAGGACGGATGCAGGTCGCGATGCCGGCTCCTTGCGCGAGCGCACGGATCATCATCAGCGACATGACGGGGCGCGTTGCAGGGCTGGAACATGTGCGAGGAACCGATCTCCTCAGCTTCGATGCATCGGCGCTGGCGGCCGGATGCTATCAGGTCCGGATCGAGGCTGACGGGGCGCGGTACACGGCGCGTTTCGTGAAGCGCTGATATCCGCCATGCACCCGCGGGAGCTCGCCATCGCCGATTACACCTATACGCTCCCTGCCGATCGCATCGCGCAGCAGCCGCTGGCTGACCGTGCCGCGAGCCGATTGCTCGTCTGGCGCGATGGAGCGATTTCCGACAAGCGCTTCGGTGACCTGGTGGATGAACTGCCCGAAGGAGCGCTGCTCGTGCTCAACAACACGCGCGTCGTGAATGCGCGGCTCGTGTTCCAGCGAAGCACTGGCGCGCGCATCGAGGTGCTCTGCCTCGCGCCGAAGGATGGCCGGCCGGTGGAGCTGGCGCTCAACGAACCGGGTACGGCGGAGTGGAGCTGTTTCATCGGCAATGCGAAACGATGGAACGATGCCGAGGTGCTCACGCTTGGGGCCGAGGGCTTCCGGTTGCACGCCACCCGCACCGGCACGGAGGCCGTGCGCTTCGATTGGGACCCGCCGACGAAGACCTTCGCGCAAGTGCTCGCAGCGCTCGGTCATGTCCCCTTGCCGCCCTACATGAAGCGCGCGGATGTCGTCGAGGACCGCACGCGCTACAACACCGTGTTCGCGCGCAAGGAGGGGTCGGTGGCCGCGCCCACGGCGAGCCTGCATTTCACGCCCGGGATGCTGGAGGCCTTGCGCGCGAAGCAGGTACGCATGGCCGAGCTCACCTTGCACGTGGGAGCAGGGACCTTCCTGCCCGTGAAGAGCGCGCGCATGCACGACCATGCGATGCACAGCGAGGAAGTGAGCGTGCCACGAACGGCGATCACGGAATTGATCGGCCAGTTGGGTCGCGGACCGGTGGTGGCGGTCGGCACCACGGCGCTGCGCACCTTGGAGAGCCTGTATTGGCACGGGGCGCGGTTGCTCCGCGGCCAGTCCGCGGAATCGATGGACGTGGAGCAATGGGAGCCGTACGCCGCGAAAGAGCGGTCACCTGGTGCCGCTGAGGCGCTGCAGGCCGTGGCCGATTCGTTGGAGGAGAGGCGGTCCGATTCACTGTCCGGGCGCACGCGCTTGCTCATCGCGCCCGGGTACCGGTTCCGCATCGCCGATGCGCTCATCACCAACTTCCACCAGCCGCAGAGCACCTTGCTGCTGCTGGTCGCGGCCTTCATCGGCGATGGCTGGCGCTCGATGTACGAGCATGCGCTGGCGAACGGATATCGCTTCCTCAGCTATGGCGACGGATCGTTGCTGTGGCGAAGGCCTTAGCGCGTGAACGCTTTCAGCCCGATGATGGAAGCGATGAGCGTGAACAGGAAGAAGAGCCGCCAGAAATCCGCCGATTCTTTGAAGAGCACGATGCCTGCGATGGCCGTGCCTGCGGCGCCGATGCCCGTCCAAACGGCGTAGGCCGTGCCGATAGGCAGGGATTGTGAAGCCTTGTACAGGAGCATCATGCTCATCGTAAGGCAGAGCAGGAAGCCCGTCAGCCACCAGATGCGCGTATTGCCGTCGGAGATGCGCGCCTGACCCAGGCAGGTGGCGAATCCGATTTCGAAAAGGCCGGCGATGAGGAGGAGGAGCCAGGGCATGCGGTCAGAGCGCGTATGCGATCATGAACGTCGCCCCGGCACCTCGCGTGCGCTCTGTGATGAATGCCAGGGCGTGCGGCGTGGAGAAGGCGATGAGCCAATGCGGCCCAAGGACATGGGTGGCGTTGAGCCCGATGCGCAATCCTCCGAATCCGCCCATGCTCAGCGTGACACCGGCATCGGTGCGCGATCCGAAGGATCGTTCGCCGGTGAAGGCGAGCTGCGGCACATATCCTGGAAGATTGCGCTGTTCCACCGTGATCGCGCCTTTCCATCGGTCATTGATCCTGCCGCGCAAGCGCGCGCTCAAGCGGAAGGGCAGCCAGGTGGTGAGGCTCGAACTGGTGAAGCGGATGCCGAGCGTGTCCAGGATCCTCTCTTCACCGAGGAGCGCTTGATCGAGATCGATGATGTTGTCGACCGTGAGGCCTTCGAAGGCGATGGCGGTATCGCGTTCCAAGCGCTGCGACGCGCGGCCCCAGCCGCAGAAGCCCAGGTCCTGCGCTTCCAGCTCGATCACCAGGCCCTTGGATCGCGTCAAGGGCAGCTGCCATCGGCCCGAAAGGGCCAGGCCCAGGCCATTGAGCGTCCCGGTGCGGCTGTTGGCGGTGTCGCTGCGCGCATAAGTGCCGTTCACGTTCGCGCGGAGCACCCGGCCATCGGGGCCGGTGTACAGGTCGGCCCAGCGCAGGTCCACGGCATCGAGGCTCTGGCCGAGCACCAGATCCACGCGCACGTAATGGGATTGACGCAGATGGCGCGAGCCGAAGCCGATCGTTTGATAGCGCATGCGCGTGAATGCCACGGGTCCCAGGTCCGCCCGGCGTGCTTCGTAAGAGGCGTTGCCATAGAAGGTGAGGTTGTACAGATCGGCGGGGAAGCGCACGCCCATGTGCTCGTGGTGGGCCACGCTGATCTCAGAGCGCCAGTCCTTCTGACGAGGACCGAGGTAACTGATGCGCGCATCGATGTGGTAGCCGGCGCTGTTGCGCACGCGCAGCTGGTTGCGCGATCGGTCGCGCAGTTCATGGTTCAGGTATTCCCCGCGCCAGAGCGAGGCGGGCATCTCATTCAGCAGCGAATTGGAGTTGAAGTCGAAGGCGCCTTCGAGGATCACCGCGCGATCCGCAGCCGCGAGGAGCGCATGCAGGCGGTCCGGTGGGCGTGCCTGCGCCGGTTCCGCGGGAAGGGCCGGCTGGCCGCGGAGCGCAGCGGAGAGGAGCCACAGGAAGAGCGCGAAAGCGGCCCTACTCATCGCCATTCACCATGTAGCTTGCTTCGATGGTCACTTGCAGATCCAACGCGTAGCGATCCAGCAGGCGCAGATGCTGGCTCTGATCGGCGGTGGTGAAGGCCACTCGCGTGCGCAGGCGCGCACCGGAATACAGCAGGTCCACGAGCGCTTCATCGAGCCGGGCGGTGAGGTGGCTGGTGGTGCGCTGGCTCACGATGCCATCCGCGCCGAGGAGGCCCGATGACACCGTGCCCTCCACTGGTATCCCGGCCAGCACGGCACCGCCCTCATCGATCAGGTCGAGGAGGACGCGGGCATTCATGGGGAAGCCGTTCGTCGCGAAGAGATTCAAGGTGCCGCTCCGCAAAGCATGCCCTTCAGCGCTGCCTGGCAGGTCCGGCGTGCTGATGCTCTGCAGCGTGAGCTCGTTGGTGATCAGCCGCAACGGCACTTCCAGGTCGATATCGGCCTTGAGTTCGCTGCTGTGATAGAGGAAATCGTTCCCATTGCTGATGTCTCCGAGCGGATTCAGGCTCAGATCAAGATCGTAGCGCGCGCGGTCCGGCAAAGCCTCCATGAACGCGGTGATGTTGCTGTTCGCCGAGCTGATGGTGCGCGTCACGGTGGTGGGCTGCGGACCGTTGCCGAGGTCGATGGCACGGGTAAGGTTCAACGGCCCATTGAACAGCGCGTGCTGCAGCGCCACTTCCGAGCCGGTGCGCGTATTGATGGCGAGGAGCTCATTCATGCGGAGCTGCAGGTCCACGCCGAATCCGTTCGTCACCGCCAGCACGAGGCTGGCCTCGTCCAGATCGAGCGTTCCGCCCACGAGGGCATCGAAGAGGCCGAGGTCCTCTTCAGTCGGGCCGACGCTCACTTCGCGCTGGCCGAAGAAGCCGCGCGCGTATTCCGGCACGAGCCCGAAATAGCCGGCCTCGATGATCAGGCTGTCCTGGTCGGTGACGGTGGCGCCTTGCCCTGCTGGATCGAGCTGCGCTCCGATGATCGTCTCCAGGGTGTTCACGCTGTTTATCTGAGGACCGCGCAGGTCGAAGCGGGCGCCCGCGAGATCGCGCGACGATACGGACACCGTGGGTGCAGAAGGCGTCCCGGCATCCGCATTCGTGAAAAGCGTGCTCCCGCCCCCGGCGAATTGCGCTGCCGGGATCTGGATGGAACCGAGGATGCGGCTCTGCACCATGTTGGTCATCCGCAGCTCCAGTCGGCCTTCGCGCAGCACCAGGTCACGCAGCGCCAGGTCATCGAGGTCGAACTCCTGCACATCCACCTGGTTGAAGAAATTCACGCCCGCCGGGAAATCAAGCGGACCGGTAAAGGGAAGGGCGTACGCGTACGTGAACGTGGTGTCCGGGGCGGTCAGCACCGTGTCCAGGTCCACCTCGAAGAGACTGCCACGGTACACGAGGGTCACCGCCCCTTGCGCGTCTGTTTCGATGAGCGAATCAGCGAGCAGGTCCCTGATGGTGAACGTGGTGCGAACGAGCGGCGCCATCAGGTCGATGTCCCAAGTGGGCTTCTCGCTCACCTTGCGGCAGCCGGGCGCGGCGGCCAGCAACGCGGTGGCTAGCGCGAAGGCAACCCTCAGCCGTGCGCGATCGTTCTCCATGTGTGGGCAATGTAGCGCTTGCGATCGTCAGCTTGAGCGACGGACCCGCGCCGTAACATTGCCATTGGCGAAAGACGCATGCTCCCGTTGAAACGCTTCATCGTGCTCCCTTGGCTGCTCTCGGCCGGGGTGATGTTCGGCTTGTCGTGGGTGTGGCATGGCATCGTGCTCAGCGACTTCCAGGAGCTCACCGTTCCGCTCTGGCTCTATCTCACGCTCGCCGCCGTGGTTTACGTGGTGCTCGGCCTCGCGCAGACCATCCTCACCCACAAGGCCGTCCAGTACGAATGGATCTCCTTGAAGAAGGCGTTCCCGTTCATGGCCATGCTGCTCTCGGCAGCGGTCGGCTTCTTCGTGTACCTCGTGATCTTCGTGTTGGGCATGAGCTTCGCCAAGCACGGCATGGCCCACGTGGTGGCCGATGTGATCTGGCAGATGTTCGAGCAGGCCATCGGCGGGCTGATGGTGAGCCTCGGCATCATCCACGACATGCACCAGCGGTTCATGGAGCAGGAGCGCGCCAAGTAGCGCGGGTCATCAGTACTTGCCTTTCCAGAGCCGCGCGATCAGCCCGGCGTACTCACGCTCTCGCGGGTTGGAGCCCGGCTGGTAGAAGGCCTTGCCCTTGAGTGCTTCCGGCAGGTACTCCTGATCGAGGAAGTTGCCCTCGCCTTCATGGCTGTACTTGTATTCGCTGCCGTAGCCAAGGTCCTTCATGAGCTTGGTAGGGGCATTCCTCAAGTGCAACGGCACAGGCTGATCGCCGCTTCGGCGCACCTCTTCCTGCGCGGAGCCGATGGCCATGTAGCTCGCGTTGCTCTTCGGGGAGCAGGCCAGGTAGATGGCGCATTGGCTGAGGATGATCCGGCTCTCAGGCCAGCCGATCATCTGCACGGCCTGCATGGCCGTGGTGGCCATGAGCAGGGCATTGGGATTGGCATTGCCGACGTCCTCGCTGGCCAGGATGACCATGCGCCGCGCGATGAAGAGCGGGTCCTCGCCGCCTTCCACCATGCGCGCCAGCCAGTACACCGCCGCATTGGGGTCGCTGCCGCGCATGCTCTTGATGAAGGCGCTCACGATGTCGTAATGCTGCTCGCCTTGCTTGTCGTAGCGCGCCGTGGTGCGCGCGACTTCATGAACGAGCGCATCGGTGATCACCGCGGTCTCGCCGCCGGCCGCCTTCACGCACAGCTCGAAGGTGTTCAGCAGCCGCCGGGCGTCACCGCCGCTGGCGCGCAGCAGGGCCTGGGTCTCGCGCAGCTCGATGCGGCGATCCTTCAATTCCGGATCGCTCTTCATGGCGCGATCGAGCAGATGAAGGAGGTGCTCTTCCGCGAGCGGCTCCAGCACGTACACCTGGCAGCGTGAGAGCAGCGCGCTGATCACTTCGAAGCTCGGGTTCTCGGTGGTGGCGCCGATCAAGGTGATCGTGCCTTTCTCCACGGCGCCGAGCAGGCTGTCCTGCTGCGCCTTGCTGAATCGATGGATCTCGTCGATGAAGAGCACCGCGCTGCGCGAGAACA
>JAEUSX010000128.1 GCA_016788405.1 Flavobacteriales bacterium | reverse complement strand
CTTTGAAGCACCGAACGACATGAAACACCTCTTCGCGCTCCTCCTGCTCTCGGTCGGTCTCTCGGCCGCGGCCCAGAACACCATTTACAGCCACGCCATCGGCAATTGGCGGAACGGGCCTGTGGTGTACATCACGCCCCTGATCGAGACCACCGAGGCCGCGACGAAGACGCAGCTCAAGGAGCGCTTCCGCGGAGAGCATCCGGAATTGAAGGACACGCCCGATGCCGACTTCGACGTGCTGCTCTTCGGCACGAAAGAGGAAGGCGAGGACAGCCGGAACACGCTCAAGGCCAAGTACGGCGTCCGGAAATTGGAAGTGGTGATGCTCAAGGCATCTGCCCCGCAGGGCACAACCCAGCCCAAGTGAAGCATAAGCATTCCTCGTAGCGGATACCTTGTCCGCGATGCGACCACTGACGACGGCATCCGCCCTGTTCCTTGTCCTTGGCGCGTCCGGGCAACTCGGCGAGGCCCAGAGCACGTTCACGCGCGCCGATACGCTCCGGGGATCCATCGGCCCCTTCCGCGCCTGGTGGAACGTGGTGGGCTACGACGTCTGGGTGAAGCCCGACTTCGAGGCACGCTCCATCACGGGCCGGACGCAGATCGCTTTCGACGCCGTTGCTGCGGGTCAACGCATGCAGATCGACCTGCAGCAGCCGCTGGTGGTGGACAGCATCCTCACCGACGTGGCCGGGTTCAAGGATGGCGCGATCACCGTGAGCGACCAGTCGACGCCCTTCACGCGCGATGAGAACGTGATCTGGATCGACCTTCCGCAACCCATGAAGATGGGCGAAGCCAGCACCATCACGATACACTACCACGGTGTGCCGCGCGCCGCGAAGAACCCGCCCTGGGACGGCGGCTGGATCTGGAGGAAGGATGCGCAGGGCAATCCGTGGATGAGCGTGGCCTGCCAGGGCCTCGGCGCGAGCGTGTGGTACCCCTGCAAGGACCACCAGAGCGATGAGCCTGAGTACGGCGCCAACCTGCGGATCACGGTGCCGGATAGCCTGCAGGGCATCGGCAATGGCCGCCTGCGATCAACGGCCAGCAACGGCGATGGAACGAGCACCTGGCATTGGCAGGTGAAGAACCCGATCAACACCTACAACCTGGTTCCCTACATCGGCAAGTACGCGCACTGGAGCGAGGTCTTCGATGGCGCGGAAGGCAAACTCGACTGCGACTATTGGGTTTTGGCGGCGAACGAGGCCAAGGCGCGCGAGCACTTCAAGCAAGTGCCACAGATGCTGAAGTGCTTTGAAGAATGGCTGGGGCCCTACCCTTTCTATGAGGACGGCTATAAACTCGTGGAGGCGCCGCACCTGGGCATGGAGCATCAGAGCGCCGTGGCCTACGGCAATCGGTTCATGAACGGCTACCTGGGCATGGACCGCAGCGGATCCGGCAGAGGGTTGCGGTGGGACTACATCATCATCCACGAGAGCGGGCACGAGTGGTTCGGCAACAGCATCACCACGGCCGACATCGCCGATATGTGGATCCACGAAGGCTTCACCGACTACACCGAGACGATCTACACCGAGTGCCAGCAGGGCCCGGAAGCCGCGGAGGAATACGTGATCGGCCTGCGCAAGGGCATCGCCAACGACCGCCCGCTCATCGGCCCCTACGGCGTGAACCAGGAAGGCAGCGGCGACATGTACAACAAGGGCGCGAACCTCATCCACACGATCCGCCACATCGTGGGCGACAGCACCTTCAAGGCTATGCTGCTGGAGATGAACCGGCGCTTCCGCCACCAGGTGGTGACGAGCGCTGAGGTGGAGGACTTCCTGATCAACTTCAACGAGCGCACGAAGCGCATGCTGAACAAGAGCATCTTCGATCAGTACTTAAGGACGACGCAGGTGCCTGTTCTGGAGTGGGGCGTGAAGAAGCGGACCCTCGTCGCGCGATGGACGAACTGCCTGCCGGGATTCAAGATGGTCGCATGGATCGACCTGGACGGCCATCCCATGTACAAGGAGTTAGGCGCGGAATGGACCGTGCTTGCAACAGGCAAGGTGAAGAAACTGCGCCCCTCGCTGAACAGGAATTGGTACGCATCCATTTCCCACGTCCAGAAGGCCACGCTTAAATCGGTCCTGATTACGCGCACGGTCTCGCCCGAACTTCGCACCAGGTGAAGATGCCCATCAAGCAAATCGCCCTCCTCAATTCCGGTCGTGATGCGCCGAACGTGAACACCACCGATGAAGCGCGACGGAATGCCACGGCCGCTGCTATCGACAGAGCGCTGCCCGAGCAAATCCAAGAATGAGAACCGCGGTCTCTGCCCTCCTGGGCACCATCGCCTACTTCGCCATAGGCTGGCTGGTCTTTGAGGGACTGCTCGGCAAGTACATGGCTGCCAACACCACGCAAGTGGTCGGGTTCAAGAAGAGCGCGGAGGAGTCGAGCATGCTCATGCTTCTGATCTCCTGCCTGGCCTACGCCACGATGCTCGCGATCGTGTTCGCCTATTGGGCAGATGTACGGACCTTCCAGAAAGGCATACTGCTCGGCGCCATCATCGGGGTGCTGGTGGCCGTCATGACCGATTCGTACTGGTATTCAACTTCGCACTACTTCAACAGTCTGGCGCCTGTAGCGGTTGATATTGCCGCTGCGGGCGTCACCGTCGGCATCATGGGCGGCGTGATCGGCTGGAGCCTGGGTTACTTCGCGAAATGGCTATGAGCATCAGGCACCTTGCCCTTCTCACCTCCGGCGGCGACGCTCCCGGTATGAACGCCGCTATTCGTGCCGTGGTGCGCACGGCGCACTTCCACGGCATCAAGGCCACCGGCATCATGGACGGTTACGAGGGGCTCATGAAAAAGAGCTTCATCGAACTGGGCCCGCGCGATGTGCGCAACATCGTGCAGCGCGGCGGCACCATGCTGCGCAGCGCGCGCAGCGAAACGTTCAAGACACCAGAAGGACGGACGACGGCAGCGAAGAACCTGCGCGAAGCGGGCATCGATGCGCTGATCTGCATCGGAGGCGGCGGAACCCAGGCCGGAGCGCATCAATTGGCGGTGGAGCAAGGCGTTCGCCTCATCGGCGTGGCCAGCACCATCGACAACGACCTGGGCGGCAGCGACCGCACCATCGGCTTCGACACCGCGTGCAACACCGCGCTCGAAGCCATGGACCGGCTGCGCGACACGGCCAGCAGCTATGGCCGCATCTTCTTCGTGGAAGTGATGGGGCGCGATACGGGCTTCATCGCCATGCACACGGGCATCGCCGCAGGCGCTGAATACGTGATGGTGCCCGAACGCAAGGAGAATGTGGACGAACTGGTGCGCGTGCTGGAGAACCGCTCGAAGGAGAAAGGCAGCTGCATCGTGGTGGTGGCCGAAGGCGACGAAGAGGGCGGCGCCTTCAAACTGGCCGATCGCGTGAAGCAGCGATGCCCGCAGTTCGACATCCGCGTGAGCGTGCTGGGCCACTTGCAGCGCGGCGGCAATCCCACGCATGCCGATCGCCTGCTCGCTTCTCGTTTGGGCGCAGCGGCCGTGGAGGGCTTGCTGTCCGGCAAGTCGCATTGCGTGGTCGGTGTGGTGAAGGGCGAGTTGACCTTCACGCCGCACGCGGTCGCGCTCGCCGAGAAGAAGGTCATCGAGCCCGACCTCTTCCGCTTGTTACCCATGCTCGCGGTGTAAGTTGGTGCCATGATCCGCGCCTGCCTCTCCTTCCTGCTGGCATCAACGCTCTTCGCGCAGGCCCGCTGCGCCACCTTCACCATCGCCTACTTCGATACGCCGCCGAACGCGCAAGCGGCCATCGAGCACGCGGCGGGCATCTGGGGCGGCATTCTGGTGAGCGATGTGCCCATCAAAGTGACCGTGCAATGGCTCGCGATGGGCGGCAATGCGCTCGGCGTCACGTTCCCGAATGGTCGCAAGGATTTCGCCAGCGCACCGGTGCCCGCCACCTGGTACGCCACGGCGCTCGCCAACAGCATCGCCGGCACGGAGCTCAATCCCGGCGAGGACGACATCAACGTGTACCTCAATGCCAGCACCAACTGGTACTACGGCACCGACGGCAACACGCCGGCCGGCCAGTACGACCTGGTGAGCGTGGCGCTGCACGAATTCTGCCACGGCATCGGCTTCGTCGGCCTGGCGAAGAAGGTGGGCAGCGAAGGATCCTTCGGCCTGCTCCAGCCCAGCGATTTCGCGCCGCTGATCACCACCTTCCCGTGGCCGCAGCAGGACACCCTGCCTGGGATATTTGACCGCTTCCTGCGGGCGCCCACCTTGGAACTGCTCGTTGACGTGCCGAATCCATCCACGCCGCTCGGATCCTTCTTCACCTGCAACCAGCTGCGTTGGAGCGGCAGCTTCGGCCTGGTGGGCAGCGGCGGCGCCGACATCCGCATCTACTCGCCGGCGACCTTCGCTTTGGGCAGCAGCTGCGTGCACTTGAACGAGACAACCTATCCGGCGGGCAATGCCAACGAACTGATGACGCCCTTCAGCAGCGCGGGTCATGCGAACCACTGGCCCGGCCCCATCTGCATCGGCATCCTCCAGGACATCGGGTGGGTGATCGCCCCGGACGTGGCCATCGATGAAATCCCGGGGAGTGAAGGATGGACGCTCTATCCGAATCCTGCTTCTCACCAACTGCATCTGTCCGGCGTGCCCGGCATATCAGGCGCGCGATGCGAAGTGATCGATCGTGCCGGTCGCGTCGTGGCCTCGCACGTGGGCGAACCGACGGTGGACGTCAGCTCCATCGAACCCGGGAGCTACCTGTTGCGGGTCGTAAGCTCCGATCGGATCATTCAGCGCGCATTCGTGAAGATCTAGGCACGCCTGGCCGCGCTGGGGCGCCGCACCGAGGAGGGCCTTTCCCCTATTTTCGCCGGGCCATGATCCACCGTCCTTTCCTGCTGTTCACGTGCATCGCGCTGCTCGCGGGCTGCTCCACGCACAAGCATGTGGCCGCCAGTCATCCCAACGGCAAGCCCGAGGTGGTGATCTACATGAAGGGCGAAGGCGAGGATGCCGTGAAGGTGATGGAGAAGGTGTATTACCCGAGCGGCAAGCTCGAATACGTGGGCCGTTTCGAGAACGGCGTGGAGCACGGCGAGTGGGTGTACTACTACGAGAACGGCACCAAGAAGTACGTGGAGCATTGGGCTAACGGCGTGGAGCATGGCATCCACTACGATTACAGCCCCGACGGCCAGATCTACCGCGAGCTGCATTACGAGAAGGGCCGCCTGGTGAAGGAGGTGGACCTGAGCAAGCCAAAGTGATCGGTGCGGATCAAACCCGCCGCCCGCACGAGCGTCCTTCGACGCACACCTCCCCATGAGACCATTCGCACTCGCCACGCTGACCGTGATCGGCTCAGCAGTTCACGCGCAGCAACTCTACTTCCCTCCCATCGTCGGCAACACCTGGGAGACCGTTGACCCCGCTGCGCTCGGCTGGTGCACCGACGCCATCCCACCGCTGCTCGATTTCGTGGATGCCAATAACAGCAAGGCCTTCATCGTGCTCAAGGACGGCCGCATCGCCATCGAGCATTACACCGGCACCTTCACGCAGGACAGCATCTGGTACTGGGCCAGCGCCGGCAAGAGCCTGACCTCCTTCCTCGTGGGCGCTGCGCAGGCCGATGGCTTGCTGGACATCAACGACGTCAGCACGGACTACCTGGGCGCTGGGTGGACCAGTTGCACGCCGGGCCAGGAATCGAACATCACCGTGCGCCATCAGCTCACCATGACCACTGGCCTCGACGATGGCGTGGCCAACCCGGATTGCACCGATCCTGCATGCTTGCAGTTCCTTGCTGTGCCTGGCACACGCTGGGCTTACCACAACGCCCCCTACACCCGGCTCGATGGCGTGATTGAAGGAGCAACGGGGCAAACGCTGAATGGCTACGTGTACAGCAAGCTCACCGCTTCCACCGGCATCGCGGGCCTTTACCTCCAGACCGGGGACAACAACGTGTTCTACAGCAAGCCCCGGGCGATGGCGCGTTTCGGCCTGCTCGCCTTGAACCGCGGCGTGTGGAACGGCAACGATGTGCTCGGCGACGATGCCTATTTCGAGGCGATGACCACCCCGTCGCAATCACTGAACGAGTCGTACGGCTACCTCTGGTGGCTCAACGGACAACCGAGCTTCATGGCGCCGGGCTCGCAGTTCGTCTTCACCGGGCAGCTCGCGCCGAACGCGCCTGCCGACATGGTCAGCGCGTTGGGGAAGAACGGCCAGCAGATCAATGTGGTGCCCTCGCAGGGCATCGTGGTGGTACGCATGGGCAACGCGCCTGACGGCACAGGCGCTGCGGTGGCCATCGTGTTCAACAACGAGCTCTGGGGTATGCTGAACGATGTGTTCTGCACGAGTACCGGCCTAGATCCAATCGAGGAGGCTGAGGAGCCGATCGCCTCCCCCGTGCCTGCGAGCACATGGATCCAAGTGCCCGGCGCCACCGGCAGTGCTCAAGCCATTGGCACTGATAGCCGACTGCACGCCCTTTCCTTCACCGCAGGCGCGGCCGATGTGAGCGGCTTGCCGGCTGGCACCTACGCGATCCGGTTCAGCGCATCGAACGGACTGCGGCGCGTGGTGCGCATCGTCGTGGCGCGCTAGGCGAATTGGCGCATGGATGCCAGGCCACCAGGACCATCTCTCGGGTCCTTCCGTGCAATTGGGATCGAGCGTTCCTTTGAAGCTCTCATCTGTCGCGATCAAGACGGCCTTCTCGTCGTGAACAGCTGCCCAACTCCATCCAAATGGCTCACCTTCTGGTGACCTCTATTCTCTCACTCCTTTCCCTGGCGGTGGCCGGGCAGGAATCCGGGCACGCCAAATCCAGGCCTTCAGTCAAGGAGGGCGCGCGCTTGGATCTAAGAGCGAAGGTGATCACGTTCGTGATCATCGAGGACACCTATTTCACCACAGCAAACCTCGGTGTAGAGCTCATCCATAATTCTCACAGCATCGGCATCGACGGCTCCTACTTCAGATGGAGGTTCGAGAATGACGACGTTGATGATGTGGCCATGTATCAGCGATACGAACGGAGATCGTACCTCCTCTTCGACTACAAGTACAGATTCCTCAACCGGGGACAGAACCAGGTCTACCTCAATTCCTACGTGAAGACCGGGACGTACAAGATGTGGTACGCTCAGCTTGACCATGCTCTTTCGGCGATGGATTCGATTGAAACGCAGAACCGTAGCGACGGAACCTTCAACGAGCTGGGTGCCGGGCTCGGATACAAGCGGAACTTCAAGGGAAGCAGCTGCGGGTATGATATCAGTGCGAACGTGGCGAAGCGGTTCAGCACCACTGACAACCTCATCTACTCAACCGTTGTCACGAGCGAACTTGAGGATGACGCCCGCACGACCGAGCTCGTCTTCTACATGAGGCTCAACTTCTTCTTTCCTCTGGCTCGGTTCAGGAACCCGGAGCAAAGGACTCCCTCGCGTTAGGCGAACTGCCGCACGCTGAGCGCGATGATGTTGCAGGCCTCGCGCAATTGCTCTTCGGTGATCACCAGCGGCGGCGCGAAGCGGATGATATCACCGTGGGTGGGCTTGGCCAGCAGGCCATTGTCCCGCAGCAGCAGGCAGAGTTCCCACGCTGTCTGAGGTGAACCGTCGGCTGTGGTGCGCGCTTCGATCACCAACGCATTCAGCAATCCCTTGCCACGCACCAGTTTAACGAAGTCGTAGGCTTCCACCAGTTTCCGCATCTCCGCGCGGAAGAGTTCCCCAAGGCGTTCCGCATTCTGAATAAGGCCCTCGTCCTTCACAATGGCCAACGCCTCCATGGCGATGCGCGCGCCCATGGGATTGCCGCCGTAGGTGCTGCCATGCGTGCCTGGTGTGAAGACGCCCATCACCGCATCGCTCGCGAGCACGGCGCTCACCGGATACATGCCGCCGCTGAGCGCCTTGGCCAGGATCACCGCATCGGGCCGCCGGGCCGGGTCGCGCTCATCATCCGGCACGCTGCAGAGCAGACGGCCGGTGCGCGCGATGCCGGTCTGGATCTCGTCGGCGATGAAGAGCACCTTGCGGGCCTTGCATGCGGCGATGGCGCGTGGGATGTAATCGTCGGCCGGCGTGTACACGCCCTTCTCGCCCTGGATGGGCTCCACGAGGAATGCGCACACATTCGGGTCGGCCAGCGCTTGTTCGAGCGCGGGGATGTCATCGTACGCCACCACCTCGAAGCCCGGCGTGAACGGCCCGAAGCCGCCCTGGCTGTCGGGATCGGTGCTCATGCTCACGATACTGATGGTGCGGCCGTGGAAGTTGCCTTCGCACACCAGCACCTTGGCCTGCCCAGCCGGGATCCCCTTCTTCTCGTAGCCCCATTTGCGGGCCATCTTGATCGCCGTCTCCACGGCTTCGGCGCCCGTGTTCATGGGCAGCATCTTGTCGTAGCCGAAGAGTTCGCAAACCGTCCTCTCGTACTCCCCGAGCACGCTGTTGTAGAAGGCGCGGCTGGTCAGCGTCATGCGCCCGGCCTGGTCTTGCATCACCTTCACCAGGCGTGGATGGCAATGGCCCTGGTTCACCGCGCTATAGGCGCTGAGGAAGTCGTAGTAGCGCTTCCCCTCCACGTCCCAGACGAAGGCGCCCTTGCCGCTGTCGAGCACCACGGGCAGCGGGTGGTAGTTGTGCGCGCCGTAGCGCTCCTCGAGGTCGATGGCTTGCTGGGTGCGCGAGACGGCGCGTGTGAGCTGCGGCATGGCGGTGTGGCTGCCCCTCTGGGCGGAAGGCAGGCGCGAATGTAAACGGGCCTTTCAGGCTTGGGGGTCGAAGCCCTTGAGCAGCGCGGCGATGCGGCGCGCCACCACGTCAGTGAGCCGGGCTGCTCCATCGCGCGCCACATCGGCTTTGGAGGCACGGGCCACTTCGCTCAGATGGATGCGCCCGGTCTCGGCATCGATGACCTGCACCTGAACTTCCAGGTCGCGCTTGAGCAGGTCGTCGTACTTCAGCACGCGGCCGGTGAGGATGTAGCGCGCGCCAAGGAGCTTGCCGGCCTCGGCCACCTGTTCATTGAACGGACCGCTCATCTGGCGACGCTGCTCAGCCAGGATCACATCGGTGCTGCCGCGATCCACCAGTTGCATGAAGGGGTCCTTCAACGCGAGCAACTCGCGCTGCACCAGCACCGCCAATTCCTGGTCCACCGGCCCGCTGCCGATCTCGAAGCCCAGGATGGTGCGCTTCGAGCGTGACGGCTGCACCGGCAGATAGGCCAGGGTGTAGCGGGCCATGCGCCGGGTGTGCTCCATGCGGAGCATCACATCACGGTGCGCGGCATCCAGCCTGGCCACCGCCTCATACCGCCCATGGGCCGTGCGCCAGAGGCCCAATTGCTCCGCTTGCTGGCCCTCGCGGTACAGCGGCTCTGCCTGCGACATGCGGATCAGGTGATCGGCTTCCGGGTGCTTGGGATTGAGCTGAAGGCACTGCCGCGCGAGGTCAATGGCTTGCTGGAAGCGGTCCTCCCGATAGGCTTGCGAGGCGATCAGGAAAAGCGCTTCGGCCTCGCGCAACCGCGTCTCCTCGCGCACGGCATCCACGGCCGCATCCCATTTGAGGTCGATGCCCTTGTCCACGACCATGCGGCGGAAGTCGACGGCGCGCTGCCGCTGGGCGTCCCCTTCCTTCAGACCGCTCGCGCGATAACTCATCATGGCGCCGTTCATGAGATCATTGAGCTCCAGTTGCGCCATCCGCTTGAATCCGTCCTTGGCGGGCGCGCTCTTGGGCCTGCGCTCCCACACCGCTGCATACGCCGCTTTCGCTTCAGGGATCCTGCCGTTCTGCTCCTGCAGCGCAGCGTCACGCAAGCCGCGCCGGGCGGCGCAGCCAGCGATCAACAGGGTGGCGAAGAGCAGGAAGAAGCGCATGGCGGGTGAAAATTACCGGCAACCATGGTGCCGACCTCTTCAATGCATGGAGCGGCCTGGAAAAGCGGAGCCCCACCAAAGGGCGGGGCTCACGCCAATGGGTCCAAGGGACTACTTGCGCAGCGCGTCGCGGATCTCCATGAGGAGCTTCTCCTCGTTGGAGGGCCCAGGAGGCGGCGGCGCGGGCTCGGCGGTCTTCATGCGGTTGATGGCCTTGATCACCATGAACATCACGAAGGCCACGATGACGAAATCGATCACGGCGGTGAGGAACTGGCCGTAGGTCACGGCGACCTTGGCCGTGGAGACCGCCCCTGTCGCATCCAGCACTTCCTTCCGCAGCACCCACTCGAGCTCATCGAACTTGAAGCGCTCGGTCAACAGGCTGATCAGGGGCGCGACGATCCCTCCCGTGAATTTGTTCACGACCGCTGTGAAGGCCGTGCCCATCACGAAGCCGACCGCGATGTCGACGAGGCTGCCCTTCATCGCGAACTCCTTGAATTCCTTCATCATGCCCATGGTGTCGTGGTGTTGGTTTCGGAGCCGAAAATAGCGGCCCGTCCGTTAGGTCACTGAAACGCCGGACGAAGCCAAAAAAGTGGGGCAAGCGACCCGCATCGCACCGCTACAACCGCCTGCCCTTGCTGCCTTCCGGCCCTGGGGGATTCAGCGGGAGCTGGTCGTACGGGACTTGCCCCGGCGCGAATGTAGGGCGCGGGCACGCTCGCCTGCGGAGCGAGAGCGGATCAGCATGGCGCATCTACCTTGCCGCCATGGCGGAATACGCGAAGGCGGTGCTGGTGACGGGGGCGAGCAGCGGGCTGGGGCAGGCCATCGCGCAGCGGTTGGTGGCGCAGGGCCATGCCGTGATCGGAACCGGAAGGCGGGTCGCGGATGGCGAGGTGGTGAATGGCATCACCATGCTGAAGATGGACATCACGGACGAAGCTTCGGTGAAGCATGGAGTGGAGGAAGCCCAGCGCCGTTTGGGCCGCATGGATGTGCTCGTGAACAACGCCGGGCTCGGCATACAAGGCCCAGCCCAGGACATCGAACCGGAACTGGCCATGCGGCTGCTCGACACGAACGTGCTCGGCGCGCACCGCTTGTGCAGGGCCGTGCTGCCCGCGATGCGCCAGCGCAAGCAGGGCCTCATCATCAACATCACCAGCGTGGCGGGCAACTTCGGCCTGCCCTACCGGGCGTTCTACAGCGCCAGCAAAGCCGCCCTCGAGCGCTACGGCGAGGCCCTGGCCATCGAAGAGGAGCGCTTCGGCATCGTGGTGGTGAACGTGCAGCCCGGCGAATTCCGCACGCCCATCGCCGATGCCCGCTTGCGCCCCGAGCGCATCAGTCCGGAGCACGAGCCGGGCTACGCGCGGGCCATGGAGATCCTGGGCGGGAGCATGCACTACAGCCGTGATCCCGACGAACTGGCGCGCGTGGTATCGCGCATCATCGCATCACCGCGGCCCAAGGCCACCTACATC
>JAEUSX010000030.1 GCA_016788405.1 Flavobacteriales bacterium | reverse complement strand
CACGCTCCGCGCATGCAGCGCGATGCTCCGATCCTTCTCCCCTCTCCGCGCGCCGTACTTCACATCGCCCTTGATGGGGTGGCCCCACGCCGCCAGTTGCGCGCGGATCTGGTGGAAAGCGCCGCCTTCAGGCGCGCACTCCGCCAGCGTGTAGCGATCGCCCAGCGCAAGCACGCGCACGTGCGTGCAGGCTTCCTCGCCATCCGCGGTCTTCGAGATGACCGCCTTGTGCTTTCGAGCATCGTGGACAAGCCGATGCCGCAATTCCACGTGCGGCTCTTCGACGCGGCCTTCAACGATGGCCCAATACCGCTTTCCCATCCTTCGCTCGCGGAAGAGGGCCTGCATCGCCGTGTTCGCTTCAGCTGTGCGCGCCAGGAGCACCACGCCGCTCACGGGCCGATCAATGCGGTGCGCGAGCTCCAACGATGGCTCCTTGCGTTCGAGCCGCAACAGCGAGAGCAGATCCTCGTCGCCGGTCGTATCCGATTGCACGGGCATGCCTGCCGGCTTGCACACGACCAGCAGCCAAGGGTCGCTGAAGAGAACAGGGATCTCGGAAAGGCGCATGATGCTCTCGACTCCGGGTCACGCCCGGCATGACGGATCAGTATTGCTCCTTGGGGCTCGGGAAGTCCTTCGCGCGCACATCACGCACATAGCCCGCCACGGCGTCAGAGACCACGGTGTGCAGATCGGCATAGCGCCTCAAGAAGCGCGGATTGAACTCTTTGTTGATGCCGAGCATGTCGTGCAGCACCAGCACCTGCCCATCCACGCCACCGCCGGCGCCGATGCCGATGATCGGGATGCTCACGCTTCTGGCGACCTCGGCTGCGAGCGTGGCCGGGATCTTCTCCAGCACCAATGCGAAGCAGCCCGCTTCTTCCAAGAGCTTCGCGTCCTCCCGCAGACGCGCCGCCTCCGCTTCCTCCTTGGCCCGCACCACGTAGGTGCCGAATTTGTAGATGCTCTGCGGCGTCAGGCCGAGGTGGCCCATCACGGGGATGCCCGCCGTGAGGATCCGCTCCACGGAACCGATCACCTCACGGCCTCCTTCGAGCTTCACGGCGTGCGCGCCGCTCTCCTTCATGATGCGGATGGCGCTGTTGAGCGCGCCCTTGCTGTTGCCCTGGTACGTGCCGAAGGGCAGGTCGACCACGATGAGCGCCCGCTGGCAACCGCGCACCACGGCGCTGGCGTGGTAGATCATCTGGTCAAGCGTGATGGGCAGGGTGGTCTCGTGCCCGGCCATCACGTTGCTGGCGCTATCGCCGACCAGGATCACATCGATGCCGGCGGAATCCACCAAGCGGGCCAGCGAATAGTCGTAGGCCGTGAGCATGGCGATGGGCACCCCGGCCGCCTTCATCTCCTGCAAGGTGTGCGTGGTGACGCGCCTGGCGTCCGTTGATCCGGTGCTCATGGGGGTAAAGCTAGAAGCAGCCGCTCACCGGTCCTCGGCCACCGTTGGTCAAGGAGGCCTCCGCGCTCCGGGTGCCCGGCTATCTTTGGCCGCCTTCCAAGGAAACCGCATGCACCGTTCACTCCCCGTCGCGCTCCTCGCCGCCTCCCTCCTCGCCTCGTGCAGCACCGAGCTCGACATCAACGAGCCCTACAAGGACATCACCGTGGTGTACGGCCTGCTGAACCAGCGCGATTCCATCCATTACATCAAGATCAACAAGGCCTTCCTCGGTGAGGGGGATGCGCTCGCGATGGCGCAGGTGCAGGATTCAAGCGAGTATCCGGCCGAGGCCATCACCCTGGCCAAGGTCTACAGGGAAGATGGGTTCGGGAACATCCTCGACTCCTTCCCGCTGAATGACACCATCGTGCAGGACCGCGAGCCGGGCACCTTCTACTCACCCATTCAGAAACTCTTCTATTTCCGTTCGGACTTCACGCAGGTGCTTCCTCCGGGAACCAGCGGGGTGCCCATGTATCTGTGGCAAGATGACAATTATCGCCTGAAGCTGCAGATCAACGGGAAGACCATCTCGGCGAAGACGGCCATCACCAACGACTTCAAGGTGGATCCCGTGGATCAGGACACCGTGGCGAATGCGGCCCGTGTTGGGTTGCGAAATCAGTCAGGCACGGATTACTCCGAATACGAGTTCAATTGGATATCGCGAGCCGACTGCAAGCGCTTCGTGGTGAGCTGGAAGCTGCGCTACGACGAAGTGACCGGGACGGACACGGTGCACAAGGCCATTGAGCAGATCATCGGCACCAAGGTCTCCTCGTTCGTGAACGAAGAGATGGCGATCCGCCTGTCGGGTGTCACCTTCTTCAGCACCGTGGCTGCCCGCATCAAGGCCGAATCCGGTTGGCAGAACGCCGATAAGCGCATCTTCCGTGGCCTCGATTTCCCGGTCACCGTGGCCAACGACGACTTCCACACCTACCTCACGCTCACCGAACCGGTGACCGGCATCGTGAACGACCGCCCCGCGTACAGCAACTTGGAGAACGCCATCGGGGTATGGGGAAGCCGCTACACCAAGACGGTTCGCGGGAAACGCCTCAGCACGACCTCCTTCAGTGAGTTGATCGACGGCCCCTACACGGCCGACCTGCGCTTCTGCTCCCCGCAGGACGCCTTCCCCTGCCCCTGATATGCCAAGCTGTCAGCGCTGACTGGCCTGGAATGGCCGGAACCTGCGTGGGACATGGCAGATTCCTTTGGTTTCCGCTGGCGGCATAGTGGTTGACAGCCGCGCAGCCAACGGAACCAACCCTATCCAATCAACACCAGCGCCGGGCTTCGGCGCGAACACATGAGCAAGATCATCGGCATCGACCTGGGCACGACCAACAGCTGCGTGTCCGTCATGGAAGGCAACGAGCCTGTCGTCATCGCGAACAGCGAGGGCAAGCGCACCACGCCCAGCATCGTGGCCTTCGTGGAAGGCGGCGAGCGCAAGGTGGGCGACCCGGCCAAGCGTCAGGCCATCACCAACCCGAAGAACACCATCTACTCCATCAAGCGCTTCATGGGCAACAGCTTCGATGAGTGCGCGAAAGAAGTGTCACGGGTGCCCTATACGGTGGAGCGCGGCGCCAACAGCACGCCGCGCGTGGCCATCGGCGACCGGCATTACACCCCGCAGGAGATCAGCGCCATGATCCTGCAGAAGATGAAGAAGACGGCCGAGGATTACCTCGGCACCACGGTGAGCGAAGCCGTGATCACCGTGCCCGCCTATTTCAACGATGCGCAGCGTCAGGCCACCAAGGAGGCCGGCGAGATCGCAGGCTTGAAAGTCCGACGCATCATCAACGAGCCCACGGCCGCGGCGCTCGCCTACGGCCTCGACAAGAAGCACAAGGACCAGAAGATCGTGGTCTTCGATTGCGGCGGCGGCACGCATGACGTGAGCGTTCTTGAGCTGGGCGATGGCGTCTTCGAGGTGAAGAGCACCGACGGCGACACGCACCTCGGCGGTGACGACTTCGACCAGGTGATCATCGACTGGCTGGCGGATGAGTTCAAGGGCCAGTTCAACATCGACCTGCGCAAGGACCCCATGGCCCTTCAGCGCTTGAAGGAGGCTGCCGAGAAAGCCAAGATCGAACTGAGTTCCACCACCAGCAGCGAGATCAACCTGCCGTACATCATGCCGGTCGATGGCATCCCGCAACACCTGGTGCGCAGCCTGACCCGCGCCAAATTCGAGCAGCTCGCGGACAGCCTCATCAAGCGCACCATCGCCCCGTGCGAGAGCGCGCTGAAGAACGCCGGCCTCAAGACCAGCGACATCGACGAGGTGATCCTCGTGGGCGGCAGCACGCGCATCCCCGCCATCCAGGATGCCGTGAAGAAGTTCTTCGGCAAAGAGCCCAGCAAAGGCGTGAACCCGGATGAAGTGGTGGCCATCGGCGCTGCCATCCAGGGCGGTGTGCTCACCGGTGATGTGAAAGATGTGCTGCTGCTGGACGTGACCCCGCTGAGCCTCGGCATCGAGACCATGGGCGGCGTGATGACCAAGCTCATCGAGGCCAACACCACCATCCCCACCAAGAAGAGCGAGACCTTCAGCACGGCGAGCGACAGCCAGCCCAGCGTGGAGATCCATGTGCTGCAGGGCGAGCGCCCCATGGCCAACGGCAACCGCACCATCGGCCGCTTCCACCTCGATGGCATCCCGCCAGCCCCGCGGGGCGTGCCGCAGATCGAGGTGACCTTCGACATCGATGCCAACGGCATCCTGCACGTGAGCGCCAAGGACAAGGCCACCGGCAAGGAACAGAGCATCCGCATTGAGGCGAGCAGCGGCCTGAGCAAGGACGAGATCGAGAAGATGAAGAAGGAAGCGGAAGCCAATGCCGATGCCGATAAGAAGGCCCGCGAGACGGTGGACAAGCTCAATGCAGCGGACAGCCTGATCTTCCAGACCGAGAAGAGCCTGAACGAATACGGCGACAAGATCCCCGAGGAGAAGAAAAAGCCGATCGAAGAGGCCCTGAGCCGCCTGAAGGACGCGCACAAGGCGCAGGATGTGGACGCCTGTGAGAAGCTGATGGGCGAATTGAACACCGCTTTCCAGGCCGCCAGCCAGGAGATGTACAACGCCGCCCAGCAGAGCCAGGCGAATGGGAACGGGAATGGAGGCAGCACCAACGCCACCGATCCGGAGGTGAAGGATGTTGACTTCGAGGAAGTGAAGGACGGCAAGTAACGATCCGTTATCCCGGACCGGGCCAGTCGGACGTGAACGGCTTTGAATGAAATGAGCGAGCCCCGCTGATCAGCGGGGCTCGCTCATTCAGTGAGGACGGCGCGCTCAGCGTGTCGCGTGCACTTTCCCATCAATGTACTCCTCTTCGCGGACCTTGACACCAGCCATGTCGAAGTAGGTCCACGTGCCGATGCGGGTGGTCTCGAGGCTGCGCTTGTCGCACCGCGCCATGCCCGACGTCCGTAGTGCGCCTCCCGGATGGTACTCCTTGATCTCCATCAAACCCCTGCCCTTGTCGGTGAGATTCAAGGTGCTGATCGGCTTCCCATCGGCGGCGAACAATTCCATGCGTGAGAAACAGCCGCCGTTGCGCTGGCGCTCTTCGGTATAGCGCACGGCCCCGGTGACATA
>JAEUSX010000259.1 GCA_016788405.1 Flavobacteriales bacterium | reverse complement strand
GTGGATGCCTTCCAGCTCCTTGAAGCCCATCGGGAACCTGAACTCGATGTCGCAGGCCGCATCGGCGTAGTGCGCCAGTTTGATGTGGTCGTGGAAGCGGTAGTTCTCCGCAGGTAGCCCCAAGGCACGGTGCCACGCCATCCGTTTCGCTTTCCAGGTGTCGTACCACTCCTGCTGGGTCCCGGGCTTGATGAAGAACTGCATCTCCATCTGCTCGAACTCGCGCATGCGGAACACGAACTGACGCGCGACGATCTCGTTGCGGAAGGCCTTTCCGGTCTGCGCGATGCCGAAGGGGATCTTCATCCGCGCGCTCTTCTGCACGTTGAGGAAGTTCACGAAGATGCCCTGGGCCGTTTCGGGTCGCAGGTAGATGGTGCTGCTCTCGCCGCTCACACTGCCGAGTTCGGTGGCGAACATCAGGTTGAACTGACGCACCTCGGTCCAGTTGGCGGTACCGCTGATGGGGCACTTGATCTCCTCGTCGATGATCAGTTGACGCACCGCCTCAAGGTCGTTCGCTTCGAGCGCGGCTTTCATTCGGCCTTCCACGGCATCGATGCGCTCCTGACTGCGCTTCACATTCGGGTTGGTCGCCCGGAACTGCACCTCATCGAACGCGTCGCCGAACTTCTTCTTCCCCTTCTCCACCTCCTTCTCGATCTTATCGGCGTACTTGGCCATGTGCTCTTCGAGCAGCACATCGGCGCGGTACCGCTTCTTGCTGTCCTTGTTGTCGATCAGCGGATCGTTGAACGCATCCACGTGGCCGCTGGCCTTCCAGGTGGTCGGGTGCATGAAAATGGCGGCGTCGATGCCCACGATGTTCTCGTTGAGCTTCGTCATGGCCTCCCACCAGTACCGGCGGATGTTGTTCTTCAGCTCCACACCGTACGGCCCGTAGTCGTAGGTGGCGCTGAGGCCATCGTAGATCTCGCTGCTGGGGAACACGAAGCCATACTCCTTGGCATGGCCGATCAACGTCTTGAGACGGTCTTCTTGATTGCTCATGATGTGCTCGCGGTCGTCTTGGAAACCTCTGGCGGCGCGGGGCGCGAAAGTAGCTAGGAGCTTCTAGCCGCTAGCTCCTAGCCACTAGCGCGTGCTGCCTCAAGAATGCAGCTTGGTCATGAAGCCCGCGAGCATCTTTTGTTCTTCGTCGATGGCTTTCAGCAGGTCCTCCACCTGGATTTTCGGAGCCCATTTCCTCCGCTGGAGGGTGAGTGTTTGTGTTTCGAGTTCGAAAGCTGATCCCAGTGCGATCTCCATGTAGCGGTGCTTGTCCTTTTCGCTTCGTCTCGAATTCCCTTCAGCGATGTTGGAAGCGATGGAGATGGCCGCACGCGTCGACTGGCCTTTCAGCTCAGCGACCTTCTGCCAGGGCAGTTCTTCGTACAGATCGAAGACCATATCGGCGATGTCCATGGCTTTCTGCCACATCTTGAGTTTCTTGAAGTCTTTCATGGTGCAAGGTGTTACGGGGCGGTATTGCGATAGCGGCTCGAAGCTAGAGGCTAGCGGCCTGTAGCTTTGAGCCCGAATGATCGAGCACCGCAACACCCTCATCAGTGAGGACCTCTTCGAGAAGCGCTTCGTGTGCGACCTGAACGCGTGCAAGGGCGCCTGCTGCGTGGAGGGCGAGAGCGGCGCGCCGCTGCTGAAGGAGGAAGCCGAGCAGATCAAGAAGCTGTGGCCGAAGTACAAGAGCTACATCCCGGAGAAGGGCAGGCAGGCGGTGGCCGAGCAAGGCTTCAGCGTGATCGATGAGGACGGAGACCTGGTGACGCCGCTCGTGGATGGCAAGAAGGAATGCGCGTTCACCGTGTTCGATGAGAAGGGAATCGCGCTGTGCGGCATCGAGAAGGCGTGGAGGGACGGCAAGATCCCCTTCCGCAAGCCCATCAGCTGCCACCTGTACCCGATCCGCGTGGAGAAGATCGGCGACAAGGACGGCCTCAACTACCACAAGTGGAACCTGTGCAAGCCGGCCTGCACCTGCGGCGCGAAGCTCGATGTGCCCGTGTTCCGGTTCCTGAAGGATGCGCTCGTGCGTGCCTACGGGAAAGAGTGGTTCGACGAGCTGGAGGGCATCTACGCGGAGTGGGAGAAAGAACAGAAGCCGAGGAAGCGGATCGCCTGATATCCCCGCCACATGGGCGCGCGCGGATCGCGGAGCCCGTGGAACACCCGTCACCGCTGAGATCCTCTGCTGCGGGCCCGCGCTTTCGCCCTAGCCCCGCGCGCTCCAGCCCCCTGTTAACCGATCGTGAAAACTTTCCGCTTGCAAGTATCCCCGCTGCTTCCCTCTCAGCACTGACGCGGCCTCGCGACCCGTGTTGAAAAGTCGAAAGAAGTGCGCCCTCCGATCCGTTGTCCCCGATCCGCATCGCATCCATTTTTGTGACCCGCCGACGCCTTCCTCCGAGTGCTTCCGGAATCGACGCCGACGGACCAACCGACAAGACCGCGAACCGCTTAACAGGAGCCGCCTCCTGATCAGACCACCGACCTCTTCACTTTCCCTCCGACATGAGCAACGATACCCAGATGACGATGGAACTGGCGAACAACGCCGACGCCAACGAGCCCCTCCTGAAAGAGAACAAGGACCGTTTCGTCATCTTCCCCATCCAGCACAACGACATCTGGCAGTTCTACAAGAAGCACGAGGCCGCCTTCTGGACCGCCGAGGAGATCGACCTGCACGCCGACCTGGTGGATTGGGCCGAGAAGCTCAACGACGACGAGCGCTACTTCATCAAGCACGTGCTCGCCTTCTTCGCCGCCAGCGACGGCATCGTGAACGAGAACCTCGCCGAGAACTTCCTGCATGAAGTGCAGTACCCCGAGGCGCGCTTCTTCTACGGCTTCCAGATCGCCATGGAGAACATCCACAGCGAGACCTACAGCCTGCTCATCGACACGCTGATCAAGGACCCGCTGGAGAAGGACAAGCTGCTGCACGCCATCGACACCGTGCCCTGCGTGGGCAAGAAGGCCGAGTGGGCCCTGCGCTGGATCAGCAAAGGCAGCTTCGCGGAGCGCCTCATCGCCTTCGCCGCCGTGGAAGGCATCTTCTTCAGCGGCAGCTTCTGCAGCATCTTCTGGCTGAAGAAGCGCGGCCTCATGCCCGGCCTCAGCTTCAGCAACGAGCTCATCAGCCGCGACGAGGGGCTGCACTGCGACTTCGCCTGCCTGCTCTACACCAAGCACCTGCTCAACAAGCTCCCCAAGAAGACGGTGGAGACGATCATCCGCGACGCCGTGGAGATCGAGAAGGAGTTCGTGACCGA
>JAEUSX010000247.1 GCA_016788405.1 Flavobacteriales bacterium | reverse complement strand
GGCCATGTCGATCTCGTTGTCGAAGTGGCCGATGTTGCACACGATGGCCTTGTCCTTCATCTTGCGGAAGGCGGCCTCGGTGACGATGTTGAAGTTGCCCGTGGTGGTGATGATGATGTCCGCACGGTGCACGTTGGGCACGAGCTTCTTCACCTCGAACCCGTCCATGGCGGCCTGCAGCGCGCAGATCGGGTCGATCTCGGTGACGATCACGCGTGCGCCCGCACCGCGGAGTGAAGCCGCCGTGCCCTTGCCCACGTCGCCGTAGCCGCAAACGATGGCCACTTTGCCGGCCATCATGATGTCCGTGGCGCGACGGATGGCATCCACCGCGCTCTCCTTGCAGCCGTACTTGTTGTCGAACTTGCTCTTGGTGACGCTGTCGTTCACGTTGATGGCCGGCATCACGAGCGTGCCGTTCTTCTCGCGGTCCTTCAGGCGCAGCACGCCGGTGGTGGTCTCTTCGCTGAGGCCCTTGATCCCCTTCACCAGTTCAGGGAACTTGTCGAAGACCATGTTGGTGAGGTCCCCGCCATCGTCCAGGATCATGTTCAGCGGCTGGCCTCCCTCGAAGGCGAAGAGCGTCTGCTCGATGCACCAGTCGAACTCCTCGTTGTTCATGCCCTTCCACGCGTAAACGGGAATGCCCGCTTTCGCGATCGCAGCGGCGGCATGGTCCTGCGTGCTGAAGATGTTGCAGCTGCTCCAGCTCACCTCGGCGCCGAGCTCCTTCAGCGTCTCGATCAGCACGGCGGTCTGGATGGTCATGTGCAGGCAGCCGGCGATGCGGGCGCCCTTCAGGGGCTTCTCCTTGCCGTACTTCTCGCGGAGGGCCATCAGACCGGGCATCTCGGCCTCGGCCAGTTCGATCTCCTTGCGGCCCCAATCGGCCAGGGACATGTCCTTCACTTTGTACTTCACTTGCTCTGCGGTCTTGGTGCTCATGTGTCTTGTCGTGTTCGCCGCTATGACGCTTGCGGCCCGCGAAAGTAGCCTCTTGCCTTGGAACAAGCCGTGAAGCGGTATGTTCGCATCGATGGCTGAAGTGCTAAAATTCCTTGATGCCGCACGGTCCGAGGGGCGTAAGCTGCTCGCGGTGCTCATCGACCCCGATTTCGGGCAGGACGAAGCAGCGCTGGAGCGCACCGTGCAGAACGCCTGCATGGCCAAAGCTGACCTGCTCTTCGTGGGCGGCAGCCTGATGACCTCGGCCTCCTTCGATCAATGCGTGCATCGCGTGAAGGAGCTCGCCGACCGTCCCGTGGTCCTCTTCCCCGGAAGCCCGGCGCAACTGAGCCGGCACGCCGATGCGGTGCTCTTCCTCTCGCTCATCAGCGGCCGCAATCCCGAACTGCTCATCGGGCACCATGTCACCGCCGCGCCAACCGTGAAAGCATTGGGCCTCGAAGCGATCCCCACCGGCTACCTGCTCGTGGACGGCGGCCGCACCACTACCGCGCATTACGTGAGCCAGTCATCGCCCATCCCGCACGACAAGCCGGGCATCGCTGCGGCTACTGCGCTTGCCGGCGAGCTGCTTGGGCTGCGCGCGATCTACCTCGACACCGGCAGCGGGGCACCGAAGAGCGTTTCTCCCCGAATGGTTGCGGCTGTCCGCGATGCGGTGAAGCTCCCCATCATCGTTGGCGGCGGCATCCGTGATGCGGAACAAGCGCGCGCCTTGTGCGAGGCGGGCGCCGATGTGCTCGTAGTCGGCACGGCCTTCGAGCAGGACCCCGAGCTCATCTTCGCGATGAGCGAGGCCGTGCACGGGTAGCGCCAACGCTGTGCGCTTACCCGATCACCTCGCGATGATGAATCGGATCACCTCGCGAGAGCCGCCAATGGTCCGCAGGAAGTAGGCGCCATCCGCAGCATCGCTCATGTCGATCGCGGTGCGCGATGCGGTGATCCGACCGATGCGCACGAGCTTTCCCGTGAGGTCGTGGACTTCATAGCCGCTGGCGGCAGAGGCGCCTTCTATGAAGAAGCGGCCCACGCTCGGATTCGGCACCAGTCGCACTTCATGCGGGTTCGATTCGCTGACGCCGGTGGTCAGGAAGAACCACGCCTCCGAGAGGCTGCTGCATCCGTTGGCATCTGTGATGAGCACCGTGTAGTAGCCGTCCTCCGTCGGTTCATAGAACGCGCTTGTGGCCCCGTTGATAGGCGCGCCGTCGAGGTACCACTGGAAAGTGCCGGTGCCCGAGGCTTCCAAACCATCGACGCCCTGGCTGATCACGGGCTGGTCCGGCGCATCGAATACGGTGATCTCGATCGCGGGAGCGCCCATGGTGGAGCAGCCGCTCGCGTTGGTCACCAGCAAGGTGTACGTCCCGCCGATCTGCGTGGAGTATTGGGTCGAAGTGGCGCCCGGTATCGAGACGCCGTTCAGCAACCACTGGTATTCCAGGCCATCGATGAAGTCGGCGATCAGGGTGGTGCCACCACCAGCGCAGAAAGCGGTGGGTTCGGAGCTGATCACGTTGGGCGCAACGGGCAAGGGCGAGACCGTCACATCGATGGACGCGCTCGCCTGTGATGCGCAACCTTCGGCACTTGTGATGATGGCGGTGTAGCTGCCGCCGGCGTTGACATCGAGCACCGCGCTCGTCGCCCCGGGGATCGCTGAACCATCGAGGTACCATTGCACATCTCCGCCGCTGCCGTCGGTGCTCAGCTGAACGGTGCCGCCCGCACAGAAGGCGGTGGCTCCGTTGGCGGTCACGGATGGCGCGTTCGGCGCGAGGTTCACGATCACATCGATCCCGCTGGGAGCCGAGACGCAACCATTGGAGCTCGTCGCGGTCACGGTGTAGTTGCCCGCGGCATCTGCTGTGAGCGTTGCATCCGTCGCTCCGTCGATCACTGTACCATCGAGCGACCACGTGTAAGCGATGCCCATCGCATTCGTAGCGGTGAGCTCCACGCTGCCGCCTTCGCAGAACGTCGCGGGGCCTCCGGCCGTGAGCACGGTAGCATCCATCGTCTCCACGCTGAGGAAGATGCCTTCGGAAGTGGAGGCGCAACCCGCAGCGCTCGTGGCTTGCATGGTGTACAGGCCTTCTAATGCGGCCATGGTCATGAGCGCCTCAGCGCCCGCGATCGGTGCATCATTCAAGAACCACTGGTAGGTGGTGCCGGGTTCACTGCTCAGATCCATCGCTTCGAGCAAGGCCGTGCTGCCCGCGCAAACGGTCACGCTGTTCACCGCCACGGAGAGTTCCGGCGCGGCATTCACGGCCACGGTGATCGTGTTCGATGTCGCGCTGCCGCAACCGTTGCTCACCATCACGGTGTAATCACCCGCGAGGTCGGTGCTGAGGGTGGCTTCCTCAGCGTCGGCGATCATGGTGCCGTCGATGTACCACTGGTATCCCGGGCCGCCAACTGCGGTGAGCGTGACCGATCCGCCTTCGCACAACTGCGTCGGACCATCGGCGGTGATCGCTGCAGTGGTCGCTCCACCGATCGTGATGCTCATGGGCGAGCTGGCGCCGATGTAGTCGGGACTTCTGCTCACCACACGGATGCGGTAGCCGCTGCCCGGCGGCGTGTTGGCGGGGATCGTGGCCGCGATGCTGCCGCTCTCGGTGGACTGCACGCTGCCGATCACCACGGGGTTCGCGAAGCTGCCGCTGGCATCGGAGAGCTCGGCCGTGAACTCGTTGGCAGGGATGAAGAAGCCGCCCGCATTGTAGGAGCCGGTGGCGGTGTAGTACACATCGAGCTCGGCGCCCGGGCACAGTGTAGCGGCCAGCGGCTCATCCACGGTGATGGTGCGCGGCACATCGTAGTACCAGATGCCGGTGATCACCTCATTGCCGAAGATGCTGGTGGTGTTCACTTGCAGCACGGGCACGCGCAAACCTTGTGCGAGCCATTTGTACTCGCGCGCCACGGGCCTGTTGATGGCGAAGCCGCTGAGGCTGTCACGCATGGTGAGGGTGGTCTTCACACGGAGCACATCCCATGAACCGCCAGGCGTGGTGATCGCGCCCCAGCCATCCACTTCGTTCACGCGCTCCTGCTCGAAACCGTAGTAGCCCAGGTTCGGGATATCGATGTGATAGCTGCTGTTGGACGTGCTCGCATCGCCATACTCCAGCGGCAGCTCGTAAATCACGTCCTGCTCATCGAAGAGGATGGGCACCGGTATGCCACTCAATTCCACGCCATATCCCACGGTCTTGTACACCGAATTGCTGCGATAGCGGAAGGTGTACGGATTGGCGATGGGCAGCAGGTTGCTGAAGGGGATGTCCACCCCGGGCTTGGCATGGTTCGCGCGGTTGGCGTTGAAGAAGAGGTCGGCGTAGATGATGGCGTAGATGAAGTTGGTGCTGGCCACCGTCTGGTAGGCGGTGGTATCGCCCTGCGCCACGGCCAGGTTCGGGAATTCCCAAGTATGCGCGGCACCCGTAGCGGCATAGTCGAGGAAGGGGTTGTTCACGGCCCGCACGCGGATCAACTCATCGTTGGCATGCGGCATTTCCGCAGCAGCGATGCTGATCTGGGCGCTGGACGGAAGGGTGAAAACGAGGGCGGCGAGGAGGGCGTAGAGCTGCTTCATGCGGTTGGAATGGATCGCAAATTAGCGGGTCCATCGCCTTTTGTCGATAGTTATCGCTGTTTCGACGATATAATTTGGTCTCAGAGCGGGTATTGCGCAGGCCGCCCGGCCCAAGGAATCCCCTTGGATGAGAACCCGTTGTTCTTCAGCTATAGTGGCCTCCAGATAATCCGCGCAGCACGTCGGGAATTCCCGCCACGCTCAGGCGAGTTGCGGATCGCTCAGAACCGTACGCTCACACCCCCCAGCACGTTTAGCGGCGCTTGCGGGTACAGGCCCACCATCTGCTGCCGCCTGCCATCGCTCACGTAGCTGTACACCCAGCCGTTGCTCTCGTAGAGCTCGCTGAAGAGGTTGCGCACGGTGAGGTTGAAGTCGATGCCGCGCATGCCTTTCCATTCGAGCAGACTCACATTCAATCGCAGGTCGTTCACGAGGAAGGGATGAAGCATGCGATCCTTGTTGGCCGTGAGATCGAGGTATTGCGCGCCCACGTACTTGGTCACGAGCGTAAGCTCGGCGCTACCGTGCCGCTCCTTGCTCCAGAATCGGAATCCGAGTTCACTCCCTGCGACTACGCTCGGAGAGAACGAAAGATCGCTCTCGGCATAGGTGGTCGCCACCTGCCCGCCATTGTCCCAATCGTCCACGAACTCCGTGAACGCGCGCACCCGGTTGCGACTGAACGCGGCGTTCGCGCGCCAGTTCCATCGCTTTGCGATGCGCGCCGCGAGCGTGAGCTCAGCGCCGGCACGGTAGCTCTTCGCCACGTTGGTGCGCAGCGCAGCGCCCACATCGTTCAGTTCGCCGGTGAGCACGAGCTGGTTGGTGTAATCCATGTAGTAGAGATTGAGCCCGAGCTTCAACGGACGCGTGCTGCGCTCATAACCCAGTTCGTAGTCGATGAGCCGCTCGCTCCGAGGACGGCTCTTCGGGGTGGTCTCCTGCAGGTCCTCCCGGTTGGGTTCACGGTTGCCTACGGCCACGGACGCGTAGGCCTTGTCGCTGTTGCTCATCCGCCACGTCACGCCGGCTTTCGGATTGAAGAAGTTGAACGCCATGGTCTGTTGCTGCGGAACGAAGTCGGCATTGAGCATCTCCAAGCTGTGCGATACGCTGCGGTATTGCAGATCACCGAATGCATCGATGTTGTCGCGCACCGCGTAGGTGAGTTTCGCGAAAGCACTCACATCCGTCTTGCGCGCATCATCATCGTAGTAGCGCTGGCGGATATCCGATCCGCCCGCGTAGCGCGCCCAGATCACTTCGCCATAATGCGCGCCTGAATAATCGCCGTAGCTGCCGCCGAGCACCAGACGGTGATCGCCCAGCGCGATGTCCGCGCTCCCGTTGACGCCGGTGAGCGCATTGTCCAGCCAGCGGCGGCGGATGAGGTCCGTTGTTGTGGTGGTATCGCCATTGATCACGGCGGGAGCGATGCTGTAGGTGGCGAGGTCATCATCTTCCCTGAACTGCTCGAAGTAGCCCGCGCCGAGCACCCTGAACAGCGTGAGGTTGAGCGTGGCACTCTTTCCGATCCTCTGGTCGAAGAGCAATTGGTAGTGCGACTGGTCGTAGTTGTCCACCTCGTTCTCGTAGGTGTACGGATTGAAGGTTCGGTTCGTATCGATCACCTCGCGCGGCACTCCGGCCCAAGCCTGATACGTGACCTCCTTCCCGCGGAAGTGGATGAAGCGCAAGGAGCGCTTCGCACCCAACCACGCGCCCTGCACGAAATAGCTCTTGAGGTCGGCACTGGCGCGGTCCACAAAGCCATCGGTGCTGATCGAAGAGAGCCGCACATCAAGGCTGAAGCGGTCTTGGATGAGGCCGGTGCCCGCGCTCACCGAATAGCGCTGCGTGTTGAAGGAGCCACCGCTGGCGCTGAGCAATCCCCATGGCGCGCGCTTCACCGCGGTGGTGCGCACGTTCACGGTGGCGCCGAAGGCCGCCGGCCCATTGGTGCTTGTGCCCACGCCGCGCTGCACCTCGATGTCCTCAGCGCTCGTCACCAGGTCGGGCATGTTCACCAGGAAGGCGCCCTGGCTCTCGGGATCGTTGAAGGGCACGCCGTTCACGGTGATGTTGGTGCGCGTGCCATCGGTGCCGCGGATGCGCATGTAGGTGTAGCCGATGCCCGTGCCGCCATCGCTGGTGGAGACCGTGCCGGGCTGCTGTTCGAGCACGTACGGCAGATCAACGCCGGTGTTGATGCGCTCGATGCGCTCGCGCGTGACCACCGACTTGGCGAAGGGCGCACGATCGCCGGCGCGAAGGGCAACCACCTCCGTAGCAGGCAACGGGATGGCTTCTTCCTGAAGACGAAGCGTGAGGGCGGCCATGCCCTCAAATGCGATGACCGTGGTATCCAGCGTCCGGTATCCCATCATCCGCACATGCAGGCGACTCGCGCCCTCAGCAACTCCGCGCAGCGTGAAGCGCCCTTGTGGGTCGGTGGCCGCTCCCAGCTCCGTCTCCGTGCCGACCGTGACTGCCGCGCCGGCGAGAGGCGCATCGCCCCGCCCCAGCACCTGCCCGCTGATGCGCACCTGTGCGTTGATCGTGATGCTCGCGGCACAGGCCGCGATCAGAATGGATGCGCGCATGATCCTCCGTGTTGGTGGCTTGCGCGGAGGCGCCCCTTCGGGCTGGTCCCTTGGCGGCATTATCCGCCCAGGTTCGTCGGGTATGATCTCAGCACCATCACGCGATGGGCACCCCGTTGCAAGACGGTACGAAGGTAGGCGCGTTGATCCGGCGGCATCGCGATGCCGCCGTCCTTTCTTTGCAGCATGCCCACCGGACTCGTGATGCGCAGCACCGGCAGCCGCTACAGCGTGCGCGGCGAAGATGGCGGGCTGCATGAGTGCGTGGCGCGCGGTCAATTGCGCATCAAAGGCTGGAAGAGCACCAACCCGGTGGCTGTCGGTGACAGGGTCGACTACGAGCCCCAGCGCGATGCGGAGCATCCCGGCACCATCACCGACCTGCGCGATCGGCGGAACTACCTCGTGCGCCGCAGCGTGAACCTCAGTCACCACAAGCACGTGATCGCGGCCAACCTCGATCAGGCGATGATCCTGGTCACGGTGGCCAGGCCACGCACCAGCCACGGCTTCATCGATCGCTTCCTGGTCACCGCCGAGACGTACCGCGTTCCAGCGATCGTGGTCGTGAACAAGATCGACGACCTCGTCGGCGACGAGGAGGAACGCCTCATCGACCTGGTCGACACGTACCAGCAGGCAGGGTACCGCGTGCTGATGACCTCGGCGCTGCTCGGAAAAGGCCTCGAAGAAGTGAAAGCGCTGCTCATCGGCAAGGTCACGCTCATCGCAGGCCATAGCGGTGTGGGCAAGAGCACCCTGCTCAACGCGATCGACCCATCGCTGGACCTCTTCACGCTTGAAGTGAGCGAGGCGAGCGGCAAGGGCGTGCACACCACGACCTACGCGGAGATGTTCGAATTGCACGGTCTGGGCGCCGCGCCGTCCTTCGTCATCGATACGCCCGGCATCAAGGGCTTCGGCTTGGTGGACCTCGAGGAGCACCACATCGGCGATCAATTCCCGGAGATGTTCAAGTTGAAAGGCGCCTGTCGCTTCAATGATTGCCTGCACAAGGACGAGCCCGGCTGCGCCGTGCGCAAAGCGGTGGAAGAAGGCGATGTGCCTGAGAGCCGCTACCGCAGCTACCTGGACATGCTCGCAGGCATTGATGACGAGAGCACTTACCGCACGGACTGAGAGTCATCCGACATGAAAGCAACGATCCCGCTCCTCGCATCCCTGGCGCTCATCGCCTGTCGCAGCGCGCAGCCTGCCGCAGCGCCCACCGAGGTCAGCTCGCTCTCCCAGCAGGGTGCCGATGCCGTTCTCTGGCAGCACACCTCGGCCGAGGCGTATTGGCTCTACCAGCAGACCTATGATCTGGCCACCTGGAGGTTGGAGTCGATGCTCGCGAATCTGGATGAAGAGAAGCAGATGACGGACAGCACAGAATGGGATCGACGCCCACTGGCCGTGATCGTGGACATCGACGAGACCGTGCTCGACAACAGCCCTTACCAGGTGAGCGCCATACGCGACGGCCGCACCTTCGATCAGAGCACATGGCGCGAGTGGACCGACAAGGCCTCCGCGAAGGCATGCCCCGGGGCGCTTGAATTCCTTCGCTTCGCGCGGAGCAGCGAGTGCGAGGTCTTCTACATCACGAACCGCGACGTCCGCGAGAAGGCCAGCACGCTGAAGAACCTGAGCGACCTCGGCTTCCCGGATGCGGATGAGAAGCACCTCCTGCTCATGGAAGGCACGAGCGACAAGACGGAGCGGCGCGCGCGCGTGCGAGCGACGCACAACGTGGTGATGCTCGTGGGCGACCAATTGCGGGACTTCGATGAGCGTTTCAAGGACCGCAACGCCGACTACGGAAGGGGCCTTGTGGATCACATGATGGACACCCTTTCGCAGTGCTTCATCCTGTTGCCGAATCCCATGTACGGCACCTGGCGCGACGCCGTGCAGGGCAAGGGCACAGACGCGGAGAAGCTCGCGCGCATGAAAGCCTGGTTCGCCATCAACGGATACTGAGATGCGTGCCGTGATCCAACGCGTGAGCGAGGCGAGCGTGCGCATCGACGAGCGCGAACATGCGCGCATCGGCACGGGCATGCTCGTGCTGCTCGGCATCGAGGTGGGCGATACCGAGGCCGACCTTGAGTGGCTCTGCGGGAAGATCGCCCGGCTGAGGATCTTCCCGGATGCCGAAGGGGTCATGAACCTCGACGTCGCGCAGGCGCATGGCGAACTGCTCGTGGTGAGCCAGTTCACGCTGCATGCGAGCACGGCGAAAGGCAATCGGCCCAGTTATATCCGCGCCGCGAGGCCCGAGGAGGCCACTCCGCTCTACTTGCGCGCCAAGCAGCGCATCGCGCAGCTGACAGGCCGACCCGTGCGCAGCGGCGAGTTCGGAGCCATGATGCAGGTACAACTGTTGAACGAAGGTCCCGTGACCATCATCATCGACAGTCGCACCAAGGAGTGATGCCTCATTCCGTCCGCAGCAGCACCTTGGCGGCACGGGTGCCATCACGCGTCCGCGCGACCAGGGTGTACATCCCGGGCGGATTGCCTTCGAGATCGACGCGCACGACGCCTTCCTGCGGACTACTGAGGCGCATGGGCGACAGACGCCCAACGGCATCGCGCAACTCGAAGACCGTTCCTTCGGCCACGTCATCAACCAGCGTGGCGCTGGTCGTGGGATTGGGATGGCACACCATCCGATCCGCCAGCAGATTGACCATCACCGCATGCGAGTAGGTGATGGCGCCGTCGAGGTCGGTGGCGCGCAGGCGGTAGTAGGACCTGTCATCGATGGGCTGCTCGTCGAGGAATCGATAATGCAACAGCACTGCTGACTGGCCCGCTGCGGGCAGCGCAGCGACCTCCTCCCATCCCGATTCATCGGCGGAGCGCTCCACCACGAAGCGATCGGTGTTCTGCTCAGAAGCGGTCGCCCAGCGCACCTCCACGTCCGAGCCCACGACGGCCGCGTCGAACTGCAGCAGCTCCACAGGGAGCGGAAGGCAGCTCACCACGGCCGTGCCGCCGAACACCAAAGGCACCACCGTGGTCACTGAGCTCCAATTGCTGAAGCAGATGATGTAGCGCTGTCCGCTGAGCACATTCAAGGGGGTCTCATAATTCTCGGAGAAGCCTCCGGGCGGGATGACGCTGGCGATGCCGGTGCCGCCGGTGGAGGAGTAATTCCAATTGCAGCGCACTGGAGCGATGCTGTTGGCCAGTATCTGACCGCACGTGGTCGGCGAGTACGGGAACATGATCCAATCATAGAAGCCCGCTTGCGCGCCGTTCGCGCCCAAGGTGAACTCCAGCGATCCGCCCTGCGCGATATTGACGATCATCCATGTGGTGTTGATCTCCTGGCCCATCAGGCAGCCGTAGTGATCGGTTCCCCATGGGCTGAGCAGGCCATCGCCCCACCAGAACTCCGGGTTGCTCGTGGAGCCGAGCGCGGGAATCTCCCAGATATTGCCCCAACCGCTGGGGTCGATGGTGAAATTCAGGTTCGTGCAGACATTGACGGCTTGCGGGCAATCGCTCGCGCTCACCACGACAGGCACCGTGCAGGCTCCGGTTCCGCCCAGGTTGATCGCCACCGCGCCGCTCGCGCCAGAGGCGAGCGTGCCGGTCTGCACGACCGAGCCGCCAGCGTCATAAAGCGTCCAAGTGGCACCGTTCCAGCCGTTGCCGCCGCTGTCGTACAGGCGCATCACGTAGCAGCCCGTGTCGAGGCACATGCTCACCGTGGATGGTGCCCAGCCCGAGCCGAACACGGTGCCCATGTTCGAGAAGCTCCATGAGACCTCAGCGGGAGCAGCGCCGCCCGTCACCACCATGCTGTAGTCGCTGCAGGATCCGCTCCCACAACCACCGCCAATGGACAATTGGAACGAGCCGAAGCCGCCAGCGATGAGCGTTCCACTGCTCAGCACGGTGCCGACGCCATCGGTGAGGGTGAACTCGGCGCCATCCCATCCATTGTTCCCCGCATCGTACGCATAGAGCGTGTAGCATCCGGTCGCGAGGCAGAGCGACTGCAGCATGGGGGCCCCGCCAGCAGCGATGAAATTGCCAGAGGCATCGTACAGGTCCCAGCTCACTTCGGAAGGCACCGATCCCGTAGTGAGCTCCAGATCATAGAATTCGCACGAGCCGCATCCTGTGCCGATGATGAGCTGGCCTGTGCCATAGCTGCCGCTCGCGAGCGTGCCTTGAATGACGATGTTGCCGCTGCTGATCTCGGTGATGGTGTAATCACCGCCTTCCCAACCATCTCCCCCGGAATCGTAGAGGTAGAGCGTGTAGCATCCGTCCACCAAACAGACCACCTGCGACTCCGGCGCGCCTCCGGACGCCAGCAGCCATCCGAACTCGTCCACCAGCTCCCAATAGGCATCGTTCGGACTGGAGCCAGCGGTCACTTCGATCAGGAAATCCTGACAGCCCCCCGCGCCGCAATCCCCGTTCAGGTCCACCTGCGTTGTTCCGTAGCCTCCGGAAGACAACGTGCCGGAAGCCACGACGATGCTTGTGTTCTCCAGGTTGATGGACCATGTGCCTCCCTGCCATCCGTTGCCGCCATCATCGTACATGACCATTGTGTAACACCCGTCGTCGAGGCATTCGCCGGTGTTCTCCGGCGCATCGCCAGAGGCCACGATGTTCCCGAACTGGTCCATCAGCTCCCAGTGCATCTCCCCTTCTGCGGCGCCCCCTTCGACAATGATGTCGTAATCGGTGCATTGGGCGTACGAACTGCATGGCACCTGCAACCAAGCGAACAGCGTGATGATGGCTATGCCGTTCGTCAGCTTCATCGCTTTGATTGGTCAAGACCGCAAGCTCTCGGGTCGAGCAATCGGAACGGTGCATTCGTTCGCGGCGCCCTCGAATAGCAGCGCAGGTGAAGACCGTGCGTGCGGAAGAGATGACGGATCGCTCGTTCATCCATGCGGAAGGCGGCATCGACATGCAGCAGCATGTTGCGGGAGACCGGGTCCACCCGACAGAGCCGCACACCCGGGTGCGCGGCCAAGTGATGCGTGATGGTGCGCGCGCCATGACCCGTCAGCGGCCCGGACACCACCGCTTGAATCTGATCCACGCCGTCATCTTGGGCCTGCGTATCGGCTTGAAGAGCCAGCACAGCAAGCGAGAAGATCAAGAGACGGAGCGAGGCCATGGCTGCGTAATCGAACCGAAAGCTGCACCCGCGACGGGTTCCGCGCGGTGACAACCATCACCATCCGGCTCCTCGATCGGATGAAGCGGGAGAATCGATGGATGAACTGGATTCCGCAATCACTCAGACGCCCCTTCGTGTCGATGCGGCAGATCCGGTTGCCGCGCGACTCCATTCCGGAATCGAAGCCAAGCCGGAACCGCGATGAGCGTTGGGACTTGAATCTCAGCGCTCGATCACCACGCGGAGAGCCGCGCCAGCATCTTCATTGAATCGAAGCTGGTAAACTCCGGGAGAAGCCCCCGTTGCGTCGACGGTAGCGGAGCCGCCATCGAAGCGGGTCACCGCAACCGGCATCTCGCGGCCGAATGCATCGAACAGTCGTGGCCTGCTGTTTTCTGGCAGACGCAGCACCGTGAAACTCCCGGTCGTGGGATTGGGCGCTACTATCCAGCTATCGCTGAAACGCACGGTGCGTATCACAGAGAGCGACTCGGCGCCATCGACATCCAACGTGCGCAGGCGGTAGTACCCAACACCATGATGCGGTGCATGGTCCAAGTGCTTGTACAACCGTGGCGTGCTCGAGAAGCCCGCTGCATGAACCGTGGCGAGCTCGGTCCAAGAAGCGCCATCAACCGACCGCTCGACGATGAAGCGAGAGGTGTTCTGCTCTGAAGCGGTGATCCATTCCAATGCCACGCTGGCACCCACCACGTTCGCATCGAAATGCAGCATCTCCACCGGCAGCGGCGAGCAGCTCACGACGGCCGTGCCTCCGAACTGCAGCGGCACCGCAGTCGAAACCGAGCTCCAATTGCTGAAGCAGATCAGCCATTGGGTATAAGAGCCCACGGTGAGCGGAGGCTCATAGTTCGTCGGATCGCCGCCAGCTGGCGGTGGCGATGCCAGGCCGGTGCCTCCGGTTGAAACGCCATTCCAATTGCAGCGCACCGGCGACAACGTGTTCCCGGCCACCTGGGCGCATGCGCTGGCATTGAAGGGGTACATGATCCAATCGTAGAAGCCGGTCTGCGTGCCGAGGCCACCGAACGTGAATTGTAGGCTGCCTCCGGTCAGCACATTCACCACCATCCAGGTGCTGTTCAATTCGCCCGACCGCAGGCAACCCCAGTTATCCGAGCCCCACGGGCTCATGACCGCGTCCGCCGCCCAGAAATCCGGATTGCCCGTGGTGCCCAGCGCAGGAATCTCATTGGTGGTCCCGAAGCCGTTGGGATCGATCTGGAAGTTGATGTTCGTGCACACGTTCACCGCCTGATTGCAATCACTGGCCACCACAGGCGGGGGAACATTGGAGATGCTGAAGGTCCCGGGGCATGGGCTCGGTGGCGAAGGGAACGTATCGAAGAG
>JAEUSX010000228.1 GCA_016788405.1 Flavobacteriales bacterium | reverse complement strand
GACGAGGAGAATGGCCTGCTGCAGAACAACGTGCGCTGCCTGCTCCTCGATGATCAAGAGCGGCTCTGGATAGGATCGAAGCTGGGCTTGAACCGGCTGGAAGGCGAGCGCATGCGGACCTTCACCGTGCATCAAGGCTTGCCGAACGACAACATCCATTGCGCTTTCCAGGACCGCGAGGGCAACCTCTGGTTCGGCACCGATGGCGCGGGCGCGCTGCGGTACCTCGGCGATGCTTACGTCACCTTCACGATGAAGGATGGCCTATGCAGCGACCTGGTGATGAGCATCACCGCTGACGCGCATGGCGACCTGTGGCTCGGCACGTACGACAACGGGCTTTGCCGCCTCGATGGCATGGCCATGATCACCACGCTCGATGGCTTGCCGAACAACACCGTATGGTGCGGCATGCTGGCCACCGATGGATCCCTCTGGTTCGGAACCAGCGAGGGGCTGGCGCACGTCGTGAACGGGGTCGTGCAGACGCCCCAAGGCGATCCGCCACTGGCCGATCAACGCGTCTTCGCCCTTCACCAGGACAGCGACGGGCGCATCTGGTGCGGAACTCGCGAAGGTCTATTCTCGCTTGAGCCGAGCGGCGAAGCGATTCGCCACGGCGCATCAACCGAAGGACCGACACGCGCCGTGCGCGCGATCATGAGCACCTCCTTGGACGAATTGGTGCTGGCTGGAGACGATGGGCTCTTCCAATACAGCGATGGGCGATTCGGGACCATCTCCATGGGGCCCGGGCTGAACGGGCAAGCCGCGCTCTGCTTGCTCCGCGATGGTTCCGATCGCATCTGGGCGGGCACGACGAATGGCATCGCCTGCATCGGCCCCGACGGGCCCCATGTTCTCCGATTCGCGCAGGACTTCGGCTCCAACTACATCAATTTCCTCAACACCGGCGAGGACGGCTGGCTCTGGGCGGGCACCAACAATGGTCTTTATCATTTCCACCCGGACAGCCTCCTCTCGGACTCCACAGCGCACAGGCACATCACCGAGAGCGATGGGCTGCGCGGCCTCGAGTTCAACCTCAATGCGTCGTTCGCGTGGGGACGTGGACGCATGCTCTTCGGCAGCGCCACTGGCATGGTGCTTCATCAAGCCCGCGCCTCCGCGACCGGCCGATTCGCCGCCACTCCCCCTGGCATCCGCATCGATGGCGTGCGCTCCTTCCTGCAACCAAGCGACTGGAAGAACGAATGCGACAGCCTTGATGCCCATGATGTACCGGTAGGACTGCATCTCAGCTACAGACGTCATTACCTCACTTTCGACTACACCGCCACCGCATTCGGCCGCCCGGAAGAAGTGCGCTACCGCTATCGGCTCATCGGGCTCGATCCCGATTGGCTGCCGCCCACCGAAGCACGATTCGCCAGCTACAGCAACCTGCCGCATGGCGAGTACACCTTCGAGGTGGCGGCGAGGGTCGGTGCGGGCGCATGGAGCGAGCCGGCCCGCTTCACCTTCAGCATCGATCCGCCGTACTGGGCCCGGTGGTGGTTCTATCTGCTGTGCGCAGCTGCGCTAGTCGCGCTGGGGTATGGCGTGCACCGTGTGCGCGCATCGCGCCGCGATCGACGGGAGAAGACCCGACAGCTCGTACTGCGCTCGCGGATGCTCCAGCTGGAGCAGCAGGCGCTCAATGCGAACATGAATCGCCACTTCGTGTTCAACGCGCTCAACAGCATCCAATTCCACATCAACCGGCAGGATCGCGCCACAGCCAGCAAGTACCTCACCAGCTTCGCCAAGCTCATCCGCAAGAACCTCGATGCCAGCCAGAGCGACACGACCACGCTGTCTGAGGAATTGGAGCGGCTTGAGCTCTACCTCAAGCTGGAGCACATGCGCTTCAAGGACAAGTTCCGTTACATAATCTCAGTGGATCCCGCTGTTGACCCCTCACAGGTAAGGCTTCCGGCCATGATGCTTCAGCCGTATGTGGAGAACAGCATCTGGCACGGCATCCTCCCCATGGAAGGGCAGGGGCAGGTATCCATCTCCGCAGCCCCGGCCAGTGCACCAGGACGTGTCGTGGTCAGGATTGAAGATGACGGCATCGGTTTGGAGGAGAGCCAACGCTCGAAGTCGGGTGCTGAGAACGACCACATCTCCAGGGGGATCGAGATCACGAAGGGTCGGGCCGACGTGCTCCGGCGGCTGGAATTGACCGATATCCGGATTGATGGGCCCAAGGACCGGCTGAACGGATCCGGGCAACGGCGCCAAGGCACCTTGGTCAGCATTGAACTTCCTGTCAATCAGGGCGTAAAAAACAGGGCCGAGGGCTTGGAACCGGCCCAGAGCGACCCTACATTTGAGGCGTGATGCACATGACTTCATCCCCGAACAGACTCCTGGCGTTCATGGCCCTTGTGGCCGTGATGGCGCTCAGCAGTTGCGCCAAGGAGGAAGGATTCGCACCGTGCGCGAAGCAGAACGCGGAGAACATCGGTGATGAGAAGAGGGGCGATGCGAATGGCACCATGATGGATATGGACGACGCTCGCAACAAGCCAGGCCACACGCGCGGAACTTCAGACGGCAGTTCCATCAGTGACGATGGAGATGACGTCGGTGATGGTGAGCGCAACCGCAAGAAGAAACCGACGAGCTGACCCCCTCAGCTTTCGGTCTTTCGATGAGCGCCCGGGATTCCGGGCGTTTTCATTCATGCCCGACGTTGTTCGAGTCGCACCGTTCCCCGTGCGCCACGCTCGCGCCGGAAACGGTCCTTCTAGATTTCGGTTCAACGAACCGCCATGCCCGCCCGGAGCCAGGACCACGTCCATCGACTCATCCGCTCGATGAGTCCGGCCGAAAAACGCGGATTCAAGCTGCACCTGTCCCGCAACGGTCAGGCTCCCGATCGCACCCAAGAGCTGCTCTTCGATGCGATCGCACGCATGGATCGATATGATGAGACGGCGCTATTGTCACGCTTCGAAGGAGCAAGCTTCACACGCCATTTCGCCATCACCAAGCGACGCCTCTATCAGTCGATACTGAACGGCCTGGAGGCCTTCCATGCAGAAAGCTCAGTGGATGCCCGATTGAACCGGCTCGTGCATCAAGCGGAGATACTCCACCAGCGGGCGTTGTACGATGATGCCGCGAAGATCCTACGCAGTGCGAAGCGGGTCGCCGAACGGCACCAGCGGATCCCAGCGCTGATGAGCATACGTGAATGGGAGCGCCGCGATGCGGAGCGCCGCAATTACGACGGCATCGATGCCCGAGCGCTCCAGCGCATGACCGACGAGGATAGCGACCGGCGCCGCGCTGTCGAGGAGATCGATTCGCTCTGGCTGTTGAAGAGCAACCTGCTGATTTCTCTTTACCATGAGGGCACCGTGCCCCCATCCGAATCTGAGCGCAACACGGTCGAGTCGTCCAATCAACCGCTCGCGCCGGGCGGTGATGAGCCCCGAACCGCGAAGGCCCGCTACCTGCTCCATCACATCAGGAGCGCGTCGGCGTTCGCTCGTGGACGCTTGCTGGAATGCGTGGAACACCTGCACAAGAACCTGGACCTGTTGGAGCACGAGCGCGCCTGCTTCCAGGATGAGCCCAGCCTGATCCTCGGGGTGGTGAGCAATCTCGCGTACACGAACATGCGGCTCGGTCGATACGAGAGTGCTTTCGCTCTCCTTCGGAGATTCCGATCCCTGCCCGCCCAGTGGGGCATGCCGGAGACCGACGATCTCGACCTCAAGCTCTTCTCCACCACGACCAGCCTGGAGCTCAGCATGCACCTGCGCATGGGGGACTTCGACAAGGCCGCGGAACTCACTTCCGTTGTGAAGCGCGGCCTGGCCCAGCATGTCGATCGCATCGGTCCGGTGCGTCGGGCAAGCCTGCAATACCAGGCGGCTTACGCTCAATTCGGCGCCGGAAGCCCGGAGAATGCGCTGCGTTGGATGAACGACCTGCTGAACGGCGTTCGGGCAGATGATCACAGCGATGCGGTTCATGCCGGCCGCCTGCTGCACCTGCTCATCCTTCTTGATCTGGGCAGAACCGGACTGCTCACGTACGCCATGCGGAACACGGAGCGCTTTCTGCGCCTTCACAAGCGCAAGAACCGATTCGAGAAAGCGCTGCTCCAACTGGTTCGCTGCACGCTTTCGCCACGGAACAAGGAAGCGCGCATCGATGCGATCATCCGATTCCGAAGCGCCGTTCTCCCGTTGATCGACGAACCTGCAGAACGTGGCATGTTCGAACACTTCGACCCCATCGCCTGGGCAGAGAGCAAGCTCTCCGGGAAATCGCTCTCGCATCACGTGCGCGAGCGGGCGCGGCAGATGGAACAGGCGGCTTAGCTTGCCCTGGCAGGCAACTGCGAATCCCCCGTCCTTGTCTTATCCACGATCCGAACGACATGAAACAACTCATCGCACTGGCTGCAGCGTCAGCTTTCACCACCTGCTCCGTCGCGCAGGACCTGCTCTGGCTCCACTCGAACTCCGTGGACTGGACCATGAACTATGCGATGGTGAACCACCAGGTGGATGCCTCGCCGACGGGACTGGTCGGCGGTGTCCGCCAATTCGGCCAGGGGATGTCCTTCGGCGTGGATGTCTTCAACCAGGTAGCCGTGGACTGGATAGACCCCGCGACCGGAATCGCATTCGCCAGCTGCTCCATGACCGATTCCGTCCTCATGGAGAGCATGGTGATGGGCGATGATGGCACCATTTACGTGGCGGGCCGATTCCTCGGCGATATCCAATTCTGCGATGGCAACACGCTTCCTGGAACAGGAGGATTCCTGGATGCCGATCTGTTCGTCGCGGCCTTCAGTGGCACCACGTTCGGCCTGCAATGGGTGAAGAACGTGAGCACCGGTCACCCCAACGGACAGCGCGTGCCAGCGCTCGCCATCGATGCCAACGGGGTGCTTTGGTACGGTTACGAGGAATTCGAAGAGATCCATCTCATCTCTGTGGACTCGCAGGGATCCGACAATCAGGAGCTCATCATCACGGGCACACGCGTGCTCGGCGGTTTCGGGTTCGACGCGGATAACAACCTGTACGTGACCGGGAGCACGGGCGACAATAGCGGCCCACTCGCCTTTGGCGGGCTCAGCGTCACAGTGCCGGACCCCTATGACATCTTCATCCTCCGCATGAATGCCGATGGCAGCGGGGATTGGGCCCGCCTTGCTGAAGCCGGCACCTTCCATAGCCCCGATGTGGCGGTGGACCCGAACGGCGACGCCTTCATCAGCAGCGCCATCATGATGGCGACCGACCTCGGCGGCATCCTGCTCAATGGCCCGAATTGGGTAGGCGATGTCTTCATCGCCAAGGTGGACAGGAACGGTGACTTCCTGTGGGGCAGGGAGAGCGCACCCGCCTCGGGGCCCATCGTGGGCGACATGGCGCAGAGCCGCATGAAGAGCATCGATTGCGATGCTGCCGGGAACGTTTACCTCACGGGGACCGTGCGCGGCCAGACCCAATGGGGCAACGGCGTGGTGAGCGATGCGATCACGATCGGCGCCTACGCTCAAACGGTGGTGGCCTTTGATGGCAGCGGCACCGCGCAATGGGCCATCACCAGCAACCCCAGCTCGATGAACGCGCAAGCGGTGTCATGCGCTGATGATGGCACCGTCTTTTTCACCGGGCATGTGCTCGGTCCGTACACCATGGGTGGAGAAACGGTGAACAGTGGTGGCATGCAGGCCTTTGTGGATGGTCGGATCGACGGGTTGAACACGCAGGTCTCGGCCGCAGCGCCAAGCACTGGTTCGAAGGCTTGGCCGAATCCGGCAACCGACCGCATCCTGCTCGAGGCCATGGCAGGTGAGCGTTACTCAATCTTTTCCTCCGATAGCAGGATAGTAGCGAGCGGCCTCCTCCGCCCGGGCATCAATGAGATTGATCTGGCTAGGCTGGGCACGGGAGTGTTCACGATCCGCACTGTGTCAGGCAGCCTTGCCCGGTTCACCAAGCAATAAGCTCACTTCCTCAGGAACGCGTCCCAGCCTTGCGCACGGAGCTCGTGCAGGCCGCCCTGCTTATCCACGAGCATGCAGCCGCTGGCTTTGTCGGTCATGTGGCCGATCACGGTGATGCTGGGATTGCCTTTCACCTTCTCGTAGTCGGCCTGCGCGATGGTGAAGAGCAGCTCGTAGTCCTCGCCGCCATTCAGGGCGCAGGTGCTGGGATCGAGGTCGAAGTCGCGCGCGGTCTTGTAGGTTGACGGGTCGATCGGGATCTTCTCGTCGTAGATGCGGACGCCCGATCCAGAGCTGCGCGCCAGATGGATCGCTTCGCTCGCCAGCCCATCGCTGATGTCGATCATCGCCGTGGGCTTCACCTCCAGCTTCCTGAAAAGCTCGATGATGTCCTTCCTCGCCTCAGGCTTCAACTGGCGCTCCAGGATGTAATCGTGCCCGGCGAGGTCGGGTTGCGCGCCCGTCTCCTTGAAGACGGCCTTCTCGCGCTCGAGGACCTGCAGGCCCATGTAGGCGCCGCCGAGGTCACCGCTCACCACCAGCAGGTCGTTGTCCTTCGCTCCGCTTCGGTACACGAGATCCTCCTTCCTCGCCTCACCGATGGCCGTTACGCTGATCACCAATCCGCTGGGCGAGCTGCATGTATCGCCGCCCACGAGGTCCACGCCATAGTTCTTGCATGCCAGCAGCATGCCCTCGTACAACTCGTCAATGGCCTCGACTGGGAACCGATTGCTCAAAGCCAGCGCCACGGTGATTCGTTTGGGAGTGGCATTCATGGCGCACACATCGCTCACGTTCACGACCACGGCCTTGTAGCCCAGGTGCTTCAGCGGCACGTAGCCCAGGTCGAAGTGAACGCCCTCCACGAGCATGTCAGTGGTGACGACCTGATGGAATCCTTGCGGATCGAACACGGCTGCGTCATCGCCGATGCCCTTGATGGAGGTGGCGTGCTGGAGCTGAACGCGCGATGCGATGCGCTCGATGAGGCCGAACTCGCCCAAGGCGGACAGTTCGGTGCGGGACGTGGTCTCTGACATGACGGCCCTGCCTTCGGCAGGCAGGCGCGAAGTTCCGCTTTCGGCGCTTGCCGATCATCCATACCTTCTAGCGCCCGCGATCGACGGGGAAAGCGTCAAGCCGCCCCCCATTCCCTTTCCAATGGGATGGGGAATCACGCATGCACCTCAACTGCCATAGCTGGTTCAGCTTCAAGTACGGCGTGATGAAGCCGGAGGCGCTGCTGGAGGAGGCGGCGAAGGCCGGCGTGCGGTCCTTCGCGCTCACCGACATCCACTGTTCCGCGGGCATCCCCGACCTCGTGCGCGATGCGCAGCGACGGTTCGGGATCCGGCCGGTCGCGGGCATCGAATTCCGGCAGGGGCCGAAGCTCCTGTACATCGGCATCGCGAAGAGCAACGAGGGATTCCAGCAGCTCAACGAACTCCTCAGCCCCTGCTTGCTGGACGACGCGCCATTACCAGAGCGCGCGCCGGAACTGGATGAAGCATTCTTCATCTACCCCTTCGGGCATGCGCCGCAGCAACTGAAGCCGAATGAGCGCGTCGGCATCAAGCCGTCCGACCTCACGCGGCTGCCCTTCAGTCCGTGGGCGCGGACGATGCAGGATCTGGTGGCGTTGGTGCCGGTGACCTTCAGGACGAAGAGCGACTGGAACACGCACCGCCTGTTGCGCACCGTGGCGACGAACACCGTGGTGAGCATGCTGCCGAAGGAGGAATTGGCCGAACCCGATGAGTTCTTCCGCAGCGAGGAGGAAGCGCGGCGCATCTACCGCGACTTCCCCCAACTGGTGCGCAATGCAGAGCGCCTGCTGGATGCATGCAGCATCTCGTTCGATGGCAGCGACAAGACGCGCGCGGCCTTCACCAGCGATGCGCGCGCCGATCGCGAGAAGCTGCACCGCGATACGATGGAGGGCCTGAAGTACCGCTATCCGAGCGCCAGCGCCAAGGTGATGGAGCGCATGCGGCACGAGCTGGACGTGATCGAGCGCATGGGCTTCATCAGCTACTTCCTCATCAACCAGGATATCGTGGACTACGCGCGCAGCCGGGGCTTCTTCCATGTGGGGCGCGGCAGCGGCGCCAACAGCCTGGTGGCCTATTGCCTGCGCATCACCGACGTGGACCCGATGGAGCTGGACCTCTACTTCGAGCGCTTCATCAACCCCGCGCGCAAGAAGCCGCCCGACTTCGACATCGACTTCAGCTGGAAGGACCGCGATGAGGTGTACCGCTACGTGTTCAACAAGTACAACACTGCAGATGGGCGTGCGGGCGGGATCCACGCAGCGCAGATCGCCACGTACACCACGTTCCAATGGCGCGGCGCCATCCGCGAGCTGGGCAAGGCGGTCGGCCTTCCGCCGGCGGAGATCGATGCGCTGAGCGAGGGCGATCACGGCTACTTCTCGCGCGGTCGTCCGAGCGCCCATGCGAAGAGCAACGCGCTCGACAAGGTGGCGCAGGCGGTGATCATGCACGGGCAGCGCTTGATCGGCATGCCGCACCATCTGGGCATCCACGCGGGCGGGATCGTGATCACGGAGAAGCCCGTCACGCACTTCACCGCGCTGCACCGTCCGCCGAAGGGTTTCCCGGTGACGCAGATCAGCATGCTCGAATGCGAGGACCTCGGCCTGCACAAGTTCGACCTGCTGAGCCAGCGCGGGCTGGGGCATATCCGCGATGCGGTGGAGCTGGTGAACAAGACCCAAGTCCCAAGTCCCAAGCTTCAAGGCCCAAGAACTGACGCCAACCAACTTGATGCTCGTGACTTGAACCTTGAGCCTTGCGACTTCCGCGCAGCGGTGGATATCCACGACATCGCGCGCTTCAAGCAGGACCCCGCGATCAAGGAGCTGATCCGCAACGGCAACACCATCGGCTGCTTCTACGTGGAGAGCCCGGCCATGCGCATGCTGCTGAAGAAGCTGAAGGTGGATGACTACCTCGGGCTGGTCGCGGCCAGCAGCATCATCCGCCCCGGCGTGGCCGAGAGCGGCATGATGCGCGAGTACCTGCTGCGGCACCACGACCCCGAGCGCAGGAAACAGGCGCCGAAGCGCCTTCTGGAGATCATGCCCGAGACCTATGGTGTGATGGTGTACCAGGAGGACGTGATCAAAGTGGTGACGCTGTACGGCGGATTGGACCTGACCGAAGCGGACCAGGTAAGGCGCGGCATGAACATCCGTTACCGCGACCGGCCCGAGTTCAAAATGGTGGAGCAGAAGTTCTTCGAGAACTGCCGGGCTCGCGGATATCCGTCCGGTGAACCGGAAGAGATCTGGCGGCAGATCCAGAGCTTCGCCAGCTTCAGCTTCGCGAAGGGCCACAGCGCCAGCTACGCGGTGGAGAGCTACCAGGGCCTCTACCTGAAGGCGCATCATCCGCTCGAGTTCCTGGTGGGCGTGGCCAACAACTTCGGCGGCTTCTACCACACGGAGTTCTACCTGCACGAGGCGAAGCGCGCGGGCGCGGTGATCGAGGCGCCGTGCGTGAACCGGAGCGAGGAACTGTGTTCGTTGGCAAGAGCGTCTGGTCGGCAAGCGGCAAGGGGCAATCCGAACTCGCCGCTGGCTGACTCGCCGTTTACCGCTCGCATCTACCTCGGCCTCGGCAATGTGAAGAGCCTGGAAGAGACCACGGTGCAATTGATCCTGCACGAGCGCCGCCGTAACGGTCCCTTCGCCGATCTGCAGGACCTCCTGAAGCGCGTGCCGCTGGGCATCGAGCAGGCGCGCATCCTCATCCGCGTGGGCGCGCTGCGCTTCACCGGCAAGAGCAAGCCGCAGCTGCTGTGGGACGTGACGCTGCTGCACCGCCCCGCCGCCGTGAGCAGCGATGGCGACCTCTTCATCACCCGCGTGGAAGAACCCAAGCTGCCCGACCTGCACCACTACCCATTGGCCGATGCCTACGATGAGCTCGATCTGCTGGGGTTCCCGTTGTGCGATCCGTTCACCTTGGTGGAAGCGGCTACGGGCCATGAGCCTCGGGCCTCGGGCTTGAGCGGGGTGCAGCCCGCGGCCCGTGCCCCGCAGCCCATGGCCATCCTTGCGCGCCAGATGAGCTCATGCGTAGGCCAACGCGTGCAGATGCTCGGCTACCTCATCCATGTGAAGGCCACCGACACGCACTACGGCCAGCGCATGAGCTTCGGCTCCTTCATCGATCCCGCCGGCGATTTCTGGGACAGCACGCAGTTCCCGCAAGTGGCGGAGCGCTTCCCGTTCCGCGGACGCGGCGTGTACCGGTTCACCGGGGTGGTGGAAGAGGAGTTCGGGCACGTGAGCCTGCGCACGCAGTTCGTAGAGAAGCTGCCGTGGAAGGCGGATCCGAGGTATGGCGAGAAGTAGCACCGTGCCTCAGGTAGTTTTGTCCCATGCGCATTCCCTTCCTCACGCTCGTCCTTCTATGCACCCTGCGCATGAACGCCCAACAGTGGAACTGGGCCGTGGACGCTGGCGGCAACAGCAACACCGACATCTGCTGGGGCATCGCCACGGACAGTCAGGGCAATGCCTACTGGGCCGGAAGCGTGAGCGGAACCGCTGATTTCGGCTGCGGAACATTGGCGCCAGGAACGACGATCGCCGGTGCGCTCGCGAAGTACGACAGCACCGGCGTGTGCCAATGGACGCGTGGCATCACGGTAGGCTTCAACGATGCATGGGCCTATGGCATCGCGATCGACGCGCAGGACCGCATCTACATCACCGGCAGCTACGACGGCAATGCCGACTTCGGCAACGGCATCGTGCTGAACAGCCTTGGTGGCGACGACATCTTCCTCGCGCGCTACGATACCGATGGCAACTGCCTTTGGGCGCGTCGGGCCGGCAGCAGCGGGTCGAACGATGAGGCACGTGGCGTGGCAGTGAGCGACAGCGGCGATGTCTTCATCACCGGGGTCAGCGGCGGCGCCACCATCGCCTTCGATGCCATCGCCATCCCCAACACGGGCAACTGGAAACAGATCGTGGTGGCGCGCTACGACAGCACGGGCACGGTGCAATGGGCGAAGGCGAGCATCGGCAACGGCCAGGGGAAATCAGCCCGCGCCATCAGCATCGCGAACGACCGCCTGTACATCACGGGGTGGCTCAGTTTCACGGCCGCTGCTTTCGATGGTCTCGCCATCTCGACGGATGCCATCGCTTCCAAGCTCTACGTGCTTGCCTGCGACCTGGATGGCGACGCCCTTTGGGCGAGGGCCTATGGTTCCGGCGAGCATGAAGGCATGGGCATCGCTGCCGATACGCTAGGCAACGTGTTCGTGAGCGGCCGCCTGTGGGGCGCGCTGTACCTGCCCGACGACACGCTGAACTCCGTCTCCGCCAACAACGACATCCTCCTCATGGGCCTGGATACGGCGGGCACCTTCCGCTGGGCCATGAGCACGGGCTCCGCGCAGAATGATGTGGCCTACGGCGTGGCGGCGGACGGCCTGGGCAACGCCTATGTGAGCGCGCAATTCCTGCAGACCATCGACTTCTTCGGCACGCCGCTCACCGCCCTCGGCAGCGAGGACCTGCTCGTGGCG
>JAEUSX010000225.1 GCA_016788405.1 Flavobacteriales bacterium | reverse complement strand
CTGATCGAAGGCGAACTGGTGCGCCAGGGATTGCCGCGCGAGTTGAAGCACCTGCCGCTGGCGCTCTCCGCCATGAGCACCTGGGGCAGCACGCGCGAAGGGGGATCGGGATTGTGGGCGCTGACGTATCCGGTGGCCGTGCGCTACGGCCTGCGCGTGAACGCGGAGATCGATGAGCGGCGCGACCCACGCTTGAGCACGATGGCCGCCGTGCGCTGCCTGAAGGACCTGCACGCGCGCCACGGCGATTGGGCCATGGCCGTGGCGGCCTTCGCCTGCGGACCCGCCAACCTCACGCGCGCCAGCGGGCGAACCGGCAACGCCAGGAACGTGCGCACGCTTTACCCGCATTTCACCCGGAACAGCGTGGACGTGATGCCGCTCTGGATGGCCATGACCTACCTGGCCGCGCATGCCGGGGCGCTCGGCATCACGCCCATCGAAGTGGTCCCTTTCGAGGAGGCCGATACCATCCGATCACGGAACGACTTGCGCATCACCGCCATCGCCGCCGCGCAAGGCATCGCGCGTGAGCGGTTGCGCGCGCTCAATCCGACGCTCTGCAGCGACCATGTGCCTGCCTACCATGCGTTGCTGGTCCCACGCGGCGAGCGCAAGCGTTTCGAGGCGATGGCCGACAGCGTGCAGCGACTGCAGCAATGGCTGGCCGAGACCGAGCGCAAAGCCAACGCGCCAGGGGAGGAAGTGGTGGCCAAAGGGCCCGACGGCCGCGAGGCGATTTACTACCGCGTGCGGAGCGGCGACTACCTCGGTCGCATCGCGCAACGCTTCCATGTGGGCGTATCGCAGCTGAAGGCCTGGAACAAATTGAAGAACGACAACATCGATGTGGGCGAGGAGCTCGTGATCTGGGTATCGCCCTCGCAGCGCGCGCGTTTCGAGAAATCGAAGGACGACAGCGACGAGGACGATGAGCCATCCGAGCGGGCAACGCCGCCTGCAGGAACGAACGCGCCGGATGCGCGCACCACGGAACCGGCCGCGCCGGCTAATCGCAAGGGCGATGGCGGCTACACCTGGTACACGGTGCGCAAGGGCGATTCGCTCTATGGCATCGCGAAGCGCTACCCCGGCGTGGACGCCGATTCGCTCATGCGGGTGAATGGCATCACGGCGGACATCCGTCCGGGCCAGCGCATCAAAGTCCCTGTGAAGCCATGAGCCCCGGACGCGTGCTCGGTTTCCTCGTCGCCGTGCTGCTGGTGCTGGCGCTCGTAGGTCAGCTCCTGCCGTCCGACGGCCTCCGGATCGGCGGGCTGGAACTTGGCTTCCCGTCGGTGCGTGAAGCGCTCTTCGCCGAGGAGCAGGCGGAGGTGGACATCAGCGACATCCTCGCCGTGGAGGCGGACAGTGCGGCCGTCGATACGATCGCCGTGGACGAGGCCCTCGTGGACACCGCTGCGAAGCCCTTCGTCTTCGATGCGAGCAAATTGGCGCCCTTGGAGGACCGCATCCGGCTGCACTTCCCGGAGCAGGGCCAGTCGGTGCTTCATCCCTTCTTCGCTTCCCTGGAGAGCGCATCCTCGCGCAGCCGTCCCATCCGCATCCTGCACTACGGCGACTCCCAGCTCGAGGGCGACCGGATCACCGCGTACGTGCGCAACAAGCTGCAGACGCAATTCGGCGGCAACGGCCCCGGCCTTGTTTCCGTGGCCGACATCGTCCCGCACTTCAGCGTGGCGCGTGAGCTCAGTGATGGTTGGGAGCGCTACAGCGTGATGAACAAGAAGCCCAAGGCCCAGGGGCACGACCGCTTCGGCGCTTTGTCGTCCTTCTCCCGCTTCACGCCCATCCTGCCCGATACGGTGCCACCGGATACCGTTGAGCACACGGCCACGATCACCCTGCGTCCGGAGCGCAAGTGCTTCGGCAAGGCGCAGGTCTGGAGCGCGTGCCGCCTGTTCTACGGCTGGCACCGCGCGCCGCTCACCTTGAACCTGAGCATCGACGGCGTGGATGCGGGCACGGAACTGGTGGAGCCCTCCCCGCAGCTGCTCGTGCGCGATTGGCGTTTCGAGACCACGCCGAAGGAAGTGGTGATCACCATGAAGGGGACCGACAGCCCGGACGTGTTCGGCATCTCGCTCGAAGGGCGCAACGGCGTGGCGATGGACAACATCCCGGCGCGAGGAGCCGCCGGCTATGAGTTCCGCCGCAGCGACCAGGCCCTGCTCGCGCGCATGTATGCCGAGCTCGATGTGAAGCTGCTCATCCTGCAGTACGGCGGGAACGTGCTCCCGAACCTCACGAGCAAGGAGGAAGCCGAGCAGTACGGCCGATTCTTCGGGGCGCAGATCGCCCGATTCAAGCGCATGCTGCCGGAGGCGGGCATCATCGTGATCGGCCCCAGCGATATGAGCATCAAGGAAGGGGAGGACTACGTGACACGGCCGTACCTGGAGGATGTGCGCGACGCCATGAAGGCGAGCACGCTGGCTCAGGGCGCGGTGTTCTGGGACATGTACGATGCCATGGGCGGGCGCAACAGCATGGTGAGCTGGGTGAAGGCGGATCCGCCACTAGCCGCCGAGGACTACACGCACTTCAGCCCGCAAGGCGCCCGTAAAGTGGGCGAGCTCTTCTACACGGCCCTGATCAATGAGTTCGCAGCCTACCATCAAGCGCGGCAATGACATGAGGAGCACGTTCGCCATCGCTGCCCTGTTCACCGTGAGCGCGCTCCCGGCACAGGAGAATCCATTCGCGGCACGCACAAGGCCCTTCATGAATCCGGCGGCGAGCCGCATCATCTTCAAGGGCGACAGCAGCGCGTGGGAGGCCTACCACGGCAAGCTCGACCGATTGTTCTTCGACGGCACCGGACAGGTGAGCATCGTGCATGTGGGCGGATCGCATGTGCAGGCGGACATGTGGAGCATGGAGCTGCGGCACCGCTTTCAGAGCGCGGCGCCGGGCGTTCGCGCCGGAAGGGGCTTCATCTTCCCATTCAACCTGGCGAAGAGCAATAACCCGTGGTGGTACGTGCCCGAGGCCACAGGCAGATGGACGGGGCTGCGCAACGTGGTGCGCACCGACAGCTCCGCGCTCGGCATGGCGGGCATCAGCGTCACCACGCGCGATACGGCGGCGACGCTCAAGGTGAGCTTCCGGGGCGACATCTATCCAGGCTACACCTTCGATCGCGTGCGCGTGCTGCATCAGATGGACAGCAGCTACGAAGTGTCCGCGTGGGACATTGATCCAGCGGTGAACATCAAGCGGCGCGTGGATGCCGCCGCCGGCTTCACCGAGTTCACCTACGACCGGCACCTCGATACGCTGCGCCTTCGGATTGCGCGCACCGACACCAATCAGCGGAAGTTCACCCTCGGCGGCATCATCCTGGGCAGCGGCGATCCCGGCTTCTTCCTTCATTCCTTGGGCGTGAACGGCTCCAGCACCACCAGCTGGCTGCGCTGCCAGCGCTTCAGCGAGGAACTCGCGATGCTGCGGCCGGACCTGGTGATCCTCTCCATCGGGATCAACGATGCGCACGATCCGGATTTCAGCGCCGCGCGCTACGAGGCCAACTACCTCGAGCTGATCCGGCGCGTGCGCACGGCGAGCCCCGGCGCGGCGATCCTGCTCACCACCAATACCGACAGCTACATGAAGCGGCGCTACGTGAACAAGAACGCGGAAGCCGTGCGCGATGCCATGCTGCGCCTCAGTGCGAGCGAAGGCGTTGGCGTATGGGACACGTACGGCGTCATGGGCGGGCACGGGAGCATACGCGCCTGGGAGAAGGCGGGCCTGGCCAAGCGCGACCGCGTGCACTTGAACCGCGAAGGCTATTCGCTGCTCGGCGACCTGCTCTTCGGCGCGCTGATGGAGAAGTACGGTGAGCACATCAGGACCTCCAGCAAGTGATGCCCGCGCCGATGGAATGGTCATCGCTGCTGCTCTACGATCCGGAGGCGCCGCTGATCTTCTCGCGCTTCTACTTCTGGGGCTACTTCGCCGTGGTCCTCGCGGTCTTCAGCCTCCTGCACAAGCGGCCCCTGTGGCGGAGCGGATGGCTCTTCGCCGTGAGCCTCTTCTTCTACTACAAGACGAGCGGCCTCTTCGTGGGCCTGTTGCTCTTCTCCATCACCATGGACTTCCTCATCGGCCGGGCCAGCGCCGCCATCGATGACCAGCTGCGCAGGCGACTGCTCCTGGCCTTGAGCGTGACGCTCAACCTGCTCGTGCTCGGCTACTTCAAGTACGCGCATTTCGTGGTCGCCAACCTCAACGAGCTCCTGGGCACCTCATTCGAGCCGGTGAACTACTTCGCGCGCTGGGCCAACCTGGCGTGGGACGCGCATTTCGTGGAGAACAAGGTGCTCCTGCCCGTGGGCATCAGCTTCTACACGTTCCAGTGCATGAGCTACGCGATCGATGTCTATCGCGGCGATCTGAAGCCCGTGCGCAACCTGATCGACTTCGGCTTCTACGTCAGCTTCTTCCCGCAGCTGGTGGCCGGCCCCATCGTGCGCGCCGCCGATTTCATCCCGCAGATCTTCCAGCCCTACCGCCTTGCGCGAGCCGAGTTCGGCCTGGCGGTGTTCTGGATCCTGAACGGCCTCGCGAAGAAGATGATCCTCGGTGATTACATCGCCGTCAACTTCATCGACCGCGTCTTCGCCGACCCGCTGCGCTTCACCGGCTTCGAGAACCTCCTGGCGCTCTTCGGCTATTCGCTGCAGGTCTACGCCGATTTCAGCGGATACACCGACATCGCCATCGGCGTGGCGCTGCTCATGGGCTTCCGGCTCAACCAGAACTTCAACAGCCCTTACAAGGCGCGCAACGTGGCGGAGTTCTGGAAGCGCTGGCACATGAGCCTGAGCACCTGGCTGCGCGACTACCTGTACATCCCCATGGGCGGCAACCGCGGCGGCTCGCTCTTCTCCTGGATCATGCTCGGGGTGATCGGCGCGGCGCTGATCCTCCTCACCGGCTGGTGGTGGCTGCCGGTGATCTACCTCTCCGTGATCGCCGCTGCTGCAGTGCTCATTCGGCTCTCACCGAACGCGCGCAACGCGATCACCACCAACCTGAACCTGATGATCACCATGCTCATGGGCGGTCTCTGGCACGGCGCCAGCTGGATGTTCGTGATCTGGGGCGGCCTGAACGGCCTGGGCCTCGTGGTGTACAAATGGTGGAAGCGCATCAGCCCGTGGGAGAAGAGCGCGCACTGGCTGGCGCACGCTTGGAAGGTGCTCTTCACCTTCTGCTTCATCAGTTTCACGCGGATCTGGTTCCGCTGCCCCGATCAGGAGACGGCGGATCACTTCCTGGGCCAGGTCTCCGGCAGCTTCGGCCTGCAATACGCGCCCGAGGTGCTCTGGGGCTTCCGGAGCGTATTCGCCGTGATGATCCTCGGATTCGTGGTGCACTGGCTGCCGGAATCCTTCAAGCAACGCTACCGCGAGCGCTTCGCCGCGCTGCCGCTCTGGGCCATGGCGTTGGCGAGCGCCGGCGCCGTGGTGCTGCTGTACCAGACCGTCACGGCGGACATGGTGCCCTTCATCTACTTCCAGTTCTGAGCGACGAGGCGGGCCATCCGGTCTCGTGCGGCCTGTGATCCCGTTCATTAGTTTGGCGCTCAAAGCCTACTGCCATGATCAAACCCTATGCGCTCCTTTTCGCGCTGCTGCCCCTGTCCGCGCTGGGCCAGGCTCCCGTTCGTTTGCTGGTGAAGCTCGCTCCGGGAACGGAGATCTCCCCGGTGCCCATCACGGCCAAAGCCATGATCGGTGTGGCCGATGTGGATCGGTTGAGCTCCTCCCTCGCTGCCCGCTACGCGCGACGCATCACCCCAAGGAAGTCGGGAGTGCCAGCGCTGTACGTCATCGAGTTCCCTCCCGGCACCGATGCCGCTGCCGCGATGAACGCTTACCGGCTCAGCGGCCGCGTGGCCCGTGTGAGCCTCGACGCCATGGGCCAGGGAGGAGGGGATCGGAGCTTCGTGCCCGACGATCCGCATTACGACAAGCAATGGGGTTTGAAGAACGACGGGACCTTCGCTCTCTCGCCCGCCGTGGCCGGCGCTGACATCGATATGGAGAGCGCCTGGGAGATCGAGCAGGGGAGCCCGGACGTCACGGTGGCCATCATCGACAGCGGCGTGCGGATGCAGCATCCCGACTGGGACGACCGTCTATGGACGAACACCGACGAGATCGCCGGCAACAGCATCGACGACGACGGCAACGGCTTCATCGACGATTGGCGCGGATGGGATTTCGCGAACAACGACAACGACCCCTCCGATGATCAAGGGCACGGCACCAACGTCACCACCGTGGTGGCCGCTTCGGGGAATAACGCGCTGGGCTTCACCGGCGTTGACCTGAACTGCAAGGCGATGGTGCTGAAGGCCCTGAATTCCGCGAACCAGGGCTGGTACTCGTGGTGGATCGATGCGATGTACTACGCCATCGCCAATGGCGCCGATGTGATCAGCATGAGCATGGGCGGCACCGATGCCTCGCCGGAGATGCAGGACGCCGTGGACTACGCCGTGGCCAATGGAGTGCTGGTCGTGGCGTGCATGATGAACACCAATTCCAATACGCCCTATTTCCCTGCCGCGCTCAATGGCGTGATGGCCGTTGGCGCCACCGAGCCCAACGACAGCCGCGCGGTGCCCTTCAATTGGAGCCCGACGAGCGGCAGCAACTTCGGCAGCCACATCAGCGTGTGCGCCCCTGGAGCGTACATCTATGGCTTCAGCCATGCCAATGACGTGGCGTACACCGTCTACTGGTCTGGCACTTCGCAGGCCACGCCTCACGTGTCCGCGCTGGCCGCGCTGCTCAAGTCCCAGCAGCCGTCCCGCACTCCTGCGGAGATCCGGTCGATCATCGAGAGCACAGCGGAGGACCAAGTGGGTGATCCACTCGAGGATACGCCCGGCTGGGATCAATACCATGGCCATGGACGGATCAACGCCTTTCAGGCGCTCGCCCAATTCTCCGGGGTGAGCGAGGCCGCCCGGCCCCTCAACCTCGAGTTGTTCCCGAATCCATCGCGTGGCGAGATGAACCTGCGTTGCAGCACCCAGGGAACCTTGACCTTCATCGACGGATCAGGCCGTGAAGTGCTTCGTCAGCGCGTGGCCGCTGGCGCATCATCCTTGCGTGCCGAGTTGTCACCCGGGCTCTACACGGCCGTACTGCTAGGCAGCGAAGGACAGCAGGGATCCCTGCGCGTGCAGATCCAGTAGGCCCGTTGGCTTCGGTACTTTGGCCGCATGGCGGAACAGGCCGAGCCGATGGATCAACGTCGGCGATTCGAAGGTTGGGTGAGGCAGCACACCGCTGAGCTGCTCCGTTTCGCGCGCAACCGCGTGAAGGATCCTGCCGTGGCCGACGACCTCGTGCAGACCGCGCTCATCTCGGCCTGGGAGTCCATGGACCGCTTCGCCGGCGACAGCTCCCCGCGCACCTGGCTATTCGCCATCCTCAAGCACAAGCTGCTCGATCATTACCGCAAGGCCTATCGCGAGGGCAGCCGGCTGTCAGGCGAGCCAGCCGAGGCCGACGAACCGGAAGCCATGCTCTTCGATACGGACGGCCATTGGCGGTCGCAGCACGCTCCTGCGCTGGACCCCGCCCTCTTCGCCGATGATGACGATGCGGAGCGCATGCACCGCGCACTGCTGCATTGCCTCGAAGCGTTGCCGGAGCGCTGGCGCGGCGCAATCGAGATGAAGTACCTCCTGGAGCGGGACGCTGCGCTCATCCAGCAGGAACTGGGCTTAAGTGAGGCGAACTACTGGCAGCAGGTGCATCGCGCGAAGCTCCGGCTGCGTGCATGCATCGAGGAACGGATCAACCCGGCCATGCGCCATCAGAAGACATGACCGCACTACTTCGCACCAGCTGCCGCGAGGCCACGCGCTTGATCGAGCTGCGGGCCCTTCAACCGCTCACCCCCAGAGAGCGACTGGGGCTCTTCTGGCACTTGCGGATCTGCGCTGCGTGCCGGGCCTACCGCAAGCACAGCGCCGCCATCGATCACCTGATGGTCCGGCGCGCGGATGATGCACCGTCAGTTGATGCGTCATCGGTGGAGCAAGCCGTGCTCAGACGCATCAGCGAATAAGTCAGTGCTGGATCAGGAGGCGAGCGGCATGGCCTCGTTCATCCGTGACGATGTAGACGCCTTCCGACCAGCCTTCCACGCTCAACCTCGCAGCGCGTTGCCCGGCGGCCACGTTCATGGCATGCACGAGCCGACCACTGGCGTCGCGCACCGAGAAGACGCCGGTCGAGCATTCGCTGAGCAACAAGGTCACGGATTCGTTGGCCGGATTCGGCGCCATGACGATGAGCATCGGCCGCTGTTGGTCCGGGATCATGGTGGTGCTCCCGGTCGCCATGGCTTCCGCCACCTGGTGAACCTCGCCATTCTCCTCTGCGATGAAGGCCACGACGCGCACGTTCGCAGCGTTCCAGCTTTCGGGTAGCGTGTATCCGAATGTGGCGGCGCCTGTCTCGCCCTGAGCGCCGCTGCCCAGCGCATGGCCTTCGAAGGGCGTCAATGCCGCGCGCAACGCATGGCGGTGATCGTATGCTGCTTGCGCGCCGCCCGGACCGTAGTTCGCTTGGTACGCCGTGATGTGATCCTCGGTGAGCAGCACATGCAGGCGGTCTGGCGATCCAGGACTCGAGCTCGTGCAATAGTGCTCAACCTCCAACGACAGCTCGCGCGTGCCCGGGTCGTATTCGGTGCCGATCGCCAGGTTGACGATCGCGGTTTGCGGCATCAACGCATTCACCGCAGCGCTCCAGGCCGATGGGCCGAGCAGCACTATGCCATTGTGGGCGCGCCGGCTCACCAGCCCCTGGGGCGTGAAGCTGACTCCGAAAGCGCTGTGCAACTGATTGCCCCATGGCGTGCGCAGGTCCGGTTGTGAGCTGCCCGGCACGGCGAGGGACCCGGCATGCACGTTCAGCATCACCACCCTGCCGGGGTTGGCCGCCGCGATGATGGCCGCCGTGGCGTGCCCTGCGGGGCAATTGCCGCAGTTGATCGCGGTGAACTCCTCGAGCAATGCATTGCGCGGCTGCGGGTCCGTGCTCACCTGGCCTTGGGCCAGCGTGGTCAAGAACAGGAATGATGCTGTGACGATGTTGTGGAGACGCATGGGAAGATTCTGCCATCGGTGGTCGCGCGGAGGAGAAGTCCCTGACAAGACGTTACTCCTTGCCAGTCGGTGGGGGGTCAAAGGTCACGCGGCGGGTAGAAAAGCGCTTCGGATCGAGGCTGAATGGCTGCTTCAGGGCCGAAGCGATGCGCAGCAACTCGCTGGAAGGCGCGCCGCGCCTCAGTTCGCCGCCGCTGCGGTCCGCGGAGATCGCCTCGAGTGCTTCGCGCAGGGGTGTGGTACGCATGATGGCCGAGTGGCAAGATACCCGCCAACGTCGCGACGACGTCGCTGCGCCAGCGCGGCTACTTTCGCGCCTCATTTCAAGCGATGGAGATCCCGAAGCATTTCGATCCGCGGCAGGCCGAAGGCAAATGGTACCGGCATTGGATGGACAAGGGCTACTTCCGCAGCGTGCCCGATGGCCGCGAGCCCTATACTGTGGTGATCCCCCCGCCGAACGTCACCGGTGTGCTGCACATGGGGCACATGCTCAACAACACCATCCAGGACGTGCTGGTGCGCCGCGCGCGCATGCAGGGCAAGAACGCCTGCTGGGTGCCAGGCACCGATCATGCGAGCATCGCCACCGAGGCTAAGGTGGTGCGCCTCCTCGGAGAGCAAGGGATCAAGAAGAGCGCCATCGGCCGCGAGGAGTTCTTGAAGCACGCCTTCGCGTGGAAGGAGAAGTACGGTGGCGTGATCCTGGAGCAATTGAAGAAGCTCGGCGCGAGCTGCGACTGGGATCGCACGCGCTTCACCATGGAGCCCGACCTGAGCGACGCGGTGATCGATGTCTTCATCGATCTGCACAGGAAGGGCCTCGTGTACCGCGGCTTCCGGATGGTGAACTGGGATCCCGTGGCGCTGACGGCAGTGAGCGATGAGGAAGTGATCATGAAGGAGCAGAACTCGCGGCTCTTCCATGTGCGCTATGCGATCGAAGGTGCAGCGGATGAGTGGGTCACCATCGCCACCACGCGCCCCGAGACGATCCTGGGCGATACCGCCATCGCGGTCCACCCGGAGGACGAGCGTTACGCGCACCTCAAGGGCAGGCGCGCGCTGGTGCCGCTGATCGGACGCAGCATCCCCATCATCTTCGATGAATACGTGGAGCGTGAGTTCGGCACCGGGGCGCTGAAGGTGACGCCAGCGCACGATGCGAACGATCACGAACTGGGCAAGAAGCACCAGCTCGAGGCCATCGACATCCTGGAACCGAACGGCGCGCTCAGCCCTGCTGCCCAACTATACATCGGCGAGGACCGCTTCGTCGTGCGCAAGAAGATCGTGAAGGAGTTGGAGGAGAAGGGCCACATCGTGAAGATCGAGGAAATCAAGAACAAGGTGGGCTACAGCGAGCGCACCGATGCGGTGATCGAGCCGCGCCTCTCGTTGCAGTGGTTCGTGAAGATGTCCGAACTGGCCAAGCCCGCTCTGGAGGTGGTGAAGGACGGCCGCGTGAAGCTGCACCCCCAGAAATTCGCCAATACCTACACCTACTGGATGGAGAACGTGCGCGACTGGTGCATCAGCCGCCAGTTGTGGTGGGGGCAGCGCGTGCCGGCGTGGTACAACGCGAACGGCGATGTGGCCGTGTGCAGGACTGAAGCCGAAGCGACCGCACAGTTCAAGGCCGCTGGGCAGAGCACCGCAGGCATCAAGCAGGATGAGGATGTCGTGGACACCTGGTTCAGCAGCTGGCTGTGGCCCATCAGCGTGTTCGATGGCTTCAAGGACCCGGACAACGCCGACATCAGGTACTACTACCCCACGAACGACCTCGTCACAGCTCCGGAGATCCTCTTCTTCTGGGTGGCGCGCATGATCATGGCCGGCATGGAGTACCGGAAGGAGGTGCCCTTCAAGAACGTGTACCTCACGGGCATCGTGCGCGACAAGCAGGGCCGGAAGATGAGCAAGAGCCTCGGCAACAGCCCCGACCCGCTCGAGCTGATCGAGAAGTTCGGCGCTGATGGCGTGCGCGTGGGCATGCTCCTCACATCGCCCGCCGGCAACGACCTGCCTTACGACGATTCGCTCTGTGAGCAGGGCCGCAACTTCAGCAACAAGATCTGGAATGCTTTCCGCCTGGTGAAGGGCTGGAGCGTGACGCAGCAGGAGCAGCCGGCCGGTAATGCGTCCGCCTTGGCCTGGATGCGCAGCCGCGTGGCCCGCGCCACCACGGAGCTCGACGGCCTCTACGACCAGTTCCGCATCAGCGAGGCGCTGATGACCACCTACAAGCTGATCTGGGACGACCTGTGCAGTTGGTACCTCGAAAGCATCAAGCCGGCCTTCGTGGATGGCGCCGCGCAGCCGATCGACGCGGCGACCTACGAGGCCACGATCGCCATCTTCGAGGACGTGCTTAAGCTGCTGCACCCCTACATGCCCTTCCTCACCGAGGAGCTGTGGCATCACCTCCGCGAGCGGAAGGGCGGCGAGGACATCATCATCGCATCGTGGCCCAAGGGCGGCGAAGGCGACGTCAAGCTGGAAGCCGAAGTGCAGCATGCCTTCTACCTGGTGAGCGCCGTGCGGGGCGTGCGCAATGAGCGCGGCCTCTCGCCCAAGGAGCGGCTTCAGGTTGGTCCGACCGGCAAGAGCCCGCTTACCGCTGCCTCGGCTTCACTGGTCGACAAGCTCGCGAACACCGGTGCGCTGGCTGGTCCGTACACCTCGATCCCTTCAGGTGCCACGGCCGTTTTTGCTGGCGCCGCTGAATACGCCGTACTGCTTCCGGAGATGGACTCTGCCGCCGAGGCGAAGAAGGCCGAGGAGGAGCTCACCTATCTCCGTGGCTTCCTGGCCAGCGTGGAAAAGAAGCTCAGCAACGAGCGCTTCGTGAGCGGGGCGCCTCCTCAAGTATTGGAGAACGAGCGGAGGAAGAAGACAGACGCGGAGGCCAAGATCAAGGCGCTGGAGGAAAGGCTTGCGGTGCTGAAGTGATCATCGCCTATCCAGCTCATAGATGAGCTGCACGTAGGCCAGCCTGCCCACGAAAGGTCCGCCGTACACCATGCGCACGCGGTTGTCGAAGGCGCGCTCGGCCTTCTCGCTGCTCTCCACATCGGCATCGAAGAAGGGCACCAGCCCGAAGAGGTTGCTGCCGCCCAGCTTCACGGTGAGGTGCTGCACGGGGAACTTCACGTTCACCTGCGCATCGACCATGTCGTAGCTGGGGATCGGCCCGGTGAACTGCGGTGAGCCCGTGAAGGTGAAGCCCTCTACGTACTTCCAATTGATGCCGAAGCCGAGGTTGGGCTTGTCCGTGAACGGCACTTTCATGTCGTGGCCGGTGAAGCTCAGGTTGAATTTGCTGCGCGGCGTGTTGAAGGCGGGGATGATCGGGTCATCGTCGCCGGTGACGAGCTCGTTGTAGCTGTAGTTCACCCCGTAGGTCATGCGCTTGCGGAAAAAGCTCATGCCGAGGTTGGCGCCTTGGGTGCGCACGGTGGTGCTGGCGTTGGCCGCTAAGCGGTAAGCCTGCACGCCGCCCACCGGGAAGCCGTTGGTCTGATCGAAGCGGGCGCTCAGGCCGATCAAATAGCCGATGAAGTCCGTGTACCAGCTGCTGTAGGCGCTCGCATCGATGTAGAATTTCTCGGCATGCGTGCCGCGGTAGCCGGCCTCGATGGTGCGCACCTGCTCCGGACGCAGGCGGTCCACGTTGAAGTAATCGAGTTTGGCCAAACCCTCGAGCAGGGTCGGCGATGTCCGGTACGCATTGAAGCTCTCAATGGTGATCAGGCTGTCGCGCCCTGGCTCGAACTGGCCATCCACGTTGCCCAGCAGGATGGCGCGGCCCACGTTGTAGTAGAGGTACTGGTCGGCGAGCGTGGGGTTGCGCACCGCGCTGCTGAAGCTCACGCGGAAGGTGCGGTCCTGGCGCGGCACGTACACGAACGAGAGGGCGGGGGAGAGCAGCGCGTTGAAATTCTGGTTCTTGTCCATGCGCAACGTGGCGGTGGCCTTCAGCTTCTCCTTCATCAGCTTCTTCTCCAAGCCCACGTAAAGACCGAACTCGCTGTTGCGGATCACCACATCGCCGGTATCGCGGAAGATGGTCCCGGCGCTGTTGGGCATGTATTGCCGGAAGCTGCCGCCCACGGCGATCTCCGCGAACTTCGGCTTGAAGCGGTACTCGCCCATGGCGTGCGCCAGCGCGCTGCGGTCGTAGAAGAGCGATCCGCCCTCGGTGAAGCGCTTGCCGCGGATCTCATCGAGCTTCTCGTTGAATCTGTCCGTGCCGACGATGTAGGCCGGGTTCAGCTCGTTGTTGTCGATGAGCGCGATGCTGTCGGCCACCTCATTGTGGTAGCCGGTGAAGATGCCGCTGTTGTCCGAGACGTATTGCTGGATGTACGCGTCATACGCCGCTTGCGTGCCGATGCCCGCGCCCCCTGCCTCACTCACCGTGATGAATTCCGGATGCTCGTTGTTGATGCGCGGCTTGATCCAGGTCTCCCAGAGCGTGAAGTACTTGATGTTGTACTCCTTGGTCGCCCCGGCCGCTTCCTGCAGGCGCACACCAGTGGTGAAGATGTCATAGGTCCTGCCCGCATCCTCCCCAGTGTAGTAGCCTCGAACGAACCATTTGCCCTCTTTGCGGATCTCCAAGCGCTGCTGCCAGAATCGCACGCCATCCAGGCGGTAGCGGTTCTCGCCTTGGTACACCGTGCTGCCCGTGCTGTAGTTGCCGGCGAGGAGCACCTCCACGCTGTCGGTGATCCGGTAATGCACGGATGCGCCTGCCTTGAAGTTGTTGGTGCCGTAATCCACCAGGTCCTGCTCGCGGTACCCGGGCCGCAGGAAGAGGCCAAGGCCGGGATAGGTCCTCCGGTCGAAGGCGTTGTTGCTGAAATCGTTGTTCACCGTGACGTTCTCATCGCCGTAGATGTTCACGCCATCGTAGCGTCCGGGATTGCCGGGCTGCGTGGGGCTGTTGCTCGTGGCGCTGTAATCCTGCGCGTACCAGTCCTCGGCCCGCATGCCGAACAGGTTCAGCTTGTACGCGAAGCGCGGCTTGCCATCCTTGTTCTTGAACACTTGCGCCCAGCGCACCGCGGCTTCGAGCAAGCCACGCTCGCCGCCCTTGGCGCTCACGCTCAGGCCGGGGAAGGTCCACGGGCTCTTGGTGGTCATGGCCACCACGCCGTTGAACGCGCCCGGGCCATAATAGGCGGTGCTCGCCCCGGCGATCACATCCACCTTCATCACATCGAGGTCGCTTGCGCCTAAGAAATTGCCGAGCGAGAAGTTGAGGCCGGGGCTCTGGTTGTCCACGCCATCGATGAGCTGCAGCGAACGCACGGGGCTGGTGCTGTTGAAGCCGCGGGTGTTGATCACCTTGAAGCCCATGCTCGCCGCGGTCATGTCCACGCCCTTCAGTGTGCCCAGGCTCTCGTAGAAATCGCCGCTCGGCGCCTCGCGGATCGCGATCACGTCCATGCTCTCCACCGTGAGCGGCGCCTGCTTCTGCTTCTCGCTGATGCGGCTGCCGATCACCTCCGTCTCGCCCAGGAGGACCTGGTCGGCGCCGAGCTTCAGCTTCAATTCCTTGTCGAGGCTCTTCACCTGCATCTCCATGGGCGCGTAGCCCACGTAGCTCACCACGATGGTGTATGGCGGCAGCTCGCTCAGGATGATCTCGAAGCGGCCATCGAGGTCAGTGGTGGCGCCGATGGTGGTTCCTTTCAGCAAGACGTTGGCGCCGATGAGCGTCTCGCCCGTAGCGCCATCGGTGACCACGCCCCGCAGCTTGTACTGCTGCGCCTGAGCCGAGAAGGCGAAGCAGCAAGGGATCAGCAGGCGGAGGGTTCCGCGCAGGAATGTTCGCAGGGGCGGCATGCGTTGCGGGTTGCGCCGGTAAGATAGAGGCGGGGCTCAGATGCCACGCGCCATCGCCGCGGCCATCAGCACCATCAGCGCCAGCAAGGGAAGTTGCGCGAAGCTCAGTCGTGCGAGCAGACGGGCCTTCTCCAAGGCGATGGCGCCGTTCTTCTTGAACGCCATGCGCCAGCGGATCAGCGTGATCATGGGGATCAGCTCCAGCGCGAGGACGAGGGCGAAAAGGCCCATCTTCCCCATGAACCAATGGCTGGACAGATAGTACTCGGTGCCTTTCTCCACGCCTCCGAAGGCGCGCCATAGCCCCGAGCCGATCCAGATCAGCGCTGCGATGCCGTACCAATTGTCGGCATGGAACACATCGAGCAGATCGGCCGCGCTGGTGGTGCGGCTCAAGGCGCGGCCGCGCGCGTACACCGCCGCGATGCCGATGGCCAGCGCGATCAAGTGCATGCAGGCGAGGAGGAAGCGGAGTGTCAGCATGGCTCCTCAGACCGTGGCGACGCCGTAGAGCTTGCACAGGGTGGTGAGGTGCCCGGTGTGCAGTGCTTCGTGCCGCGCGGCATGGATGATGGCATCGCGCACCGTGGTGCCGATCAACGGCAGGCCCGTGCGGTTCGGCGCATCCAATTGCTCCTGCGTGAGCGTGGGGAGATGCGCCATAGCCTTCTCGTGAACGGCCTTGAACGTCGCCCATACCTCCTCGTACGGCGGGCATTGATCCCTGGGCAGGCCCTTGCCGCCCACCGTGAAGTGCTTCGCCCAGCTGAATTTCTCGAATGGGCCACCGGTGCTGTACAGGAGCAGGCCGTTCTGCGTGGTCGTCATATGCGCCACGATCCAGAACAAGGTGTTCAGCTTCTTGCCTTCGCACTCGAATTCGCGATGGGGATCATGGCCCTTCAGGAGGCTCAAGTAGAAGCGTGCGTACTCGCGCGAGCGTGCTACGATGAGGGCCAGGTATTGTGCTTCGTTGATCGGCTGCATGATCGGTTGCTTGCGGGGCGAAGATGCGATACTGACCGGAGGTGTTTCCAGCGCGCAGGGGTAGTTCATCGAAGGGTCGGGATTGGCCTCCCGCTGGTCGGCCTTTCCCGTTGGGGGAGGCCTGGGTCGGAAGCCGCGATCGCCAAGCGATCGTGCTTCTTCCTTTCAGGAGCGCGCTCAAGCTTTGCTTGGCTCGCCCCTGAAAGGAAGAAGCCGCCCGTCAGGCGGCTTCCGATCGGCGGAGAGGGAGGGATTCGAACCCCCGGTACCCGTGAAGGCACATCTGTTTTCGAGACAGACCCGATCGACCACTCTGGCACCTCTCCGATCAGGGGCCGCGAAGATAGACGGCTGCACCTTGCCATCTCCGCGGCCGAACCACCGGGGCCGCATCCTTGTTCAATCGCTACCTTTTCACCTCCGTGGCGTCACGGACCCATCACCCAGACTGCAACGATGCGTTCCCGCTCTCTTACGATGATGCTCGTCTTGCTGCCCACCCTCGCGGCCGCGCAGCCTTTCGCTATCGGCAGCCGGAGCATCACCTTCTTCGATGCCAGCCGCAACCGGAGCATCGTCACCGAGCTTCGCTATCCCGCTACGAGCCCTGGCAGCGACGCCCCATTCGCACAGGGCGCTTTCCCTGTGCTCGTGATCGGCCACGGCTTCGTGATGGGCACCGACGCGTACGCCAACCTGTGGAACCACTTCGTGCCGCTCGGCTACATCGTGGCGCTGCCCACCACGGAGGGAGGTTTCGCCCCGAGCCACAGTGCCTTCGGGCTCGATCTGGCTTTCGTGGCGGGTGCCGTGCAGGCGGCCAATGGTGATGGCGCTTCCCCCTTGTTCACGCATGTGTCGCCTTTCACCACGCTCATGGGCCACAGCATGGGCGGCGGAGCGAGCTTTCTCGGCGCGGCGGGCAATTCGGCCATCACGACGGTGGTGAATCTTGCCGCCGCCGAAACGAATCCCAGCGCCATCGCGGCCAGCGCGCAAGTGCTCGTCCCCACGCTCGTATTCGCCGGGTCGAACGATTGCATCACGCCCATCGCGGAGCACCAGCAGCCCATGTACGAGGCGCTCACGGTCCCATGCCGCGCCTTCGTCAGCATCACGGGTGGCGGGCACTGCTACTTCGCGGACTACAATTTCAACTGCGCATTCGGCGAGCTCACCTGTTCGCCCTCGCCTTCGATCACACGCGCGCAGCAGCATGATGTGGTGAACGACTTCGCCACGCTCTGGCTCGATCATTTCCTAAAGGGCGATGCCGATGCGCTGAATGCCTTCATCGATAGCGCCGCGGTGAGCGACAGGGCGGTCTGCGAAACGACCTGCGCATTGACCACCGGCATGGAGAGAACCGCCATCGGTGCCACCGACATCGGCGTGAGGCTCACCGGCGATCAGCTCGTGGTTCACGGTAATGGACCCTGGCGCTTTGAGCTGTTCGATGCGGCGGGTCGCAAGGCATTCGTGCGCGCCGCGGTGAACGGAGGGGAACCGGTGAGCATCTCTGGTCTGCCCGATGGCGCGTACGTGCTGCGCCTGCAAGGTGCAGCGGGCTTGAGCAGCACGCGCGTGCTGATCGCGCGCTGAGGCCCCGCTACCTTCGGCCGCGTCGCATGGCCGCCAGGCCCGCGACCCCTGCCATGCGTGCTGCCATCATCGCGATTGCGTTGCTGCTCGCCGCTGCTTGCGCTCAGGCCCAGGAGCGGGACCTGGTGCGCGTGCAGCGCTCGACGGTGCGCTTCACGAGCGAGGCCCCGCTGGAGACGATCACGGCGACGACCACGGAGGCGAAGGGCATCCTGGACAGGTCCGAGCGCTCCTTCGCCGTGCAGATTCCGGTCGTTGCCTTCGAAGGCTTCAACGCGCCGCTTCAGCGGGAGCATTTCCAGGAGAATTACATGGTCTCCCGCCAATGGCCCATGGCCACGTTCACCGGGCGCGTCATCGAAGCGGTCGACCTCCGCGCACCGGGCAGCCAAGCCGTGCGGGCCAAGGGCGAGCTCACCATTCGTGGCACGACGAAGGAGCGGATCATCCCTTGCACGTTGGATGTCGTTGATAACGGTGTTCGGGTGCGCTCCTCCTTCGAGGTGCCGGTGGCGGATCACGGCATCCGGATCCCGCGCGTGGTGCAGCAGAAGGTCAGTGCGGTCGTCCGCGTCGAGGTCGACCTGTTCTTCGCACCATGACATGAAGCGCCTCCTCCTCATCGCAGCCCTCCTCGCGTTGCCTGTCACGCTACTGGCGCAGTACCCGTTGGTGCGCGCGTTCGAGGTGAGGCCCGGGCAGCAGCGACCGCGTGTGGACCGGATCGCCCAGGATTCGCGCGGCTTGATCTGGGCTGCCAGCGACGCCGGCCTGCTGCGCACGGATGGAGAGACCGTGGAGGTGATGGCACGTTTCGAGAACGAGCGCATCGCGGCAATCGGAGCGGACGGCCCCGGGGTCGTCATCGCGGTTTCGAGCGGAGCGCTGCTCCGCTGCGGTGATGCGCGCTGCGACACCTTGCTCATCGATTCGCTGCTCAGCGGTGCCCGCGTGAGCGCCATCGCGAGGAGGCATGATGGCACGCTCTACATCGGCACGCACGGCAGCGGGCTTTGGTGCTGGCAGGCAGGTGCCGCGCAACGCTTCGATTCCCGGAGCGGCATGCCCGATGACCATGTGAACGACCTCGCCTTGCTCGACGACGGTGCCGTAGTCGTGGCGACGGACCAGGGACTGGCCGTCTGCGATGGACGTCGCATCACAGGGCGGATGGGCGAGAGCGAAGGCGCGCCCGATAACCTGGTGCATTCGGTGGCCGTGGACGAGCAGGGCCTGGTATGGGCGGGCACCGATCGCAGTGGGGTCTTCAATTGGCGCATGGGCGCAGCGCCGAAGGCCGTGGCCCAGCCGTGGGAGTTCGGTGCGATCAGGCACCTGGCGGTCGGCGGTGGCTACCTCTGGGCCGCCACCGCCCTGCATGGCCCCGTCGTGGTCGATCTGGCGCTGGAACATGGCACCTACCGACCTGACAGCACCCTGCGCAAGGAGCCATTGGATCTGCTGCTCGATCGCGACGGCGCGGTGTGGTGGAGCGATGGCACCGAAGCGCTGCATCGCGCCGATCCGGCCTTCCTATTCGTGCCCGATCACGAAGGACTTGATCTCCGCGGCATCACCGCGCTATGCGCGGATGGCCGGCAGAGCATCTGGTTCGCGACGCGATCAGGCATCTACCGCCACGTGGCCTGGTTCTCCGAGGAGCGCAAGGTGACGCGCCTTCCGGTGGAACTGGATCCGCGGACGCCGGTGGTCTCGCTCGCCTCGGCACCGGATGGCACGATCTGGGCCGCCACCTTCGGCGCCGGGGCCATCGCCATCTCACCGGATGGACATGCGCGGCTGATCACGGAGACCGATGGTCTGCCGAACAACAATGTGCTCTCGGTGCGATCGACCAAGGACGGCGTGGTGCTCTCCACGTTGTCCGGTATCGCCTTCGTTGATACGGAAGGGGTGCATGCAGCGGCCAGCGATGCTGGTTTCGCCTTCGACGCCCTGACCTGCGGTGCAAGCACGTTGATCGCCACCGATGGCAAGGGGATCCGCGCGCTGGATGCCGGCTCATCCGCCAGCCGCGAATTGCGAACAGGGACGTACTACAGCATCCTTCATGCTGATGACGGCCGATGCTGGGCCATCGGTCCAGGCACCGGATTCTGCGCCGCTAATGGCGACGTGGCGTGCGTGGGGGCGCAGCTTCCGCCGTTCGATGGCGACGTGTACGCGCTCGGCGAATCGGCCGGTCGCTTGCTCGCGTTCGGCAGCACCGGTGTGCTCGCGTTCGAGCCCGGCACAGGTAACACGATGGACGTGACCGGCACATTCGGCATGGCCGGAGCCACCGCGGAGCTCAACGCGCTGGCGAAGGATCACGCGCAAGCCTTGTGGCTGGCCTGCAGCAAGGGCCTGGTGCGCCTGCGACCGCATGAAGCCCATTTCCGACAGCGGCTCGAAGCAGCCCTGCTCGTGGTGCAGGTGGCGGGCGAGGGGATGCCTCACGCCGGCGGCATTCGTGCATCGCATGACCGCAGCGCGCTCACCCTGCACTTCACGGCCACGCATTGGTCCGATCCGCAGGCCGTGCGCTTCCAGTACCGTCTGCTGGGCTTCAGTGACCGCGTGATCGACACGCGCGACCGTGAGGCCGCCTTCCCCGAGCTCGGCCCCGGGCAATACACCTTCCAGTTGCGCGCGTACGTGGGCGCGCCGCAGCCCGATGCGCCTTGGACCTCGCTCTTGATCACGGTTGACCCACCGTGGTGGCGGCAGCCCTGGGTGATGGTCGGAATGGTCTTGTTGGCTGTCATCATCGCGGTGCTCATCGTGCGCGCCCGCGACCGGCGCTTGCGGTTCCGCGACCGCATGGAGCAGGAGCGCGTGCGCTTCCAGCTCGAAGCCCTTCGCAGTCAGGTCGACCCGCATTTCCTGTTCAATAGCTTCAATGCCTTGGTGGAGCTGATCGAGACCGACTCGGCGCGGGCCGTCGAGCATGTGGAGCAGCTCAGCACCTTCTTCCGCAATGTGCTCCAGGTCCGCGATCGCGAGCGCATCACCCTGAGCGAGGAACTGAAGCTGTTGGAGAACTACTTCGCCTTGGAGCAGCGCCGTTTCGGCGATGCCATCGGATTGGAACTGGCCGTCGATGAGGCCTGCCTGTCTCGCGGCGTGGTGCCGCTGACGCTCCAACTGCTCGTGGAGAACGCCTTGAAGCACAATGTGGTGGTGGGTGGCGCGCGATTCCTCATCCGCGTCTCGGCCATCGATGATGCGCTCGTGGTGAGCAATGCCATCAGGCCGAGGGCCACGCCGCCGCGCTCCACCGGCTTCGGACTCGAAGCGATCACCAAGCGCTACGCGGCGCTCACCGATCGTCCCATCATCGTCTCGCGCGAGGGTGGCGTGTTCGAGGTACGGGTACCTTTGATCGATTCCGAACCATGAGGATACTGATCGTTGAGGACGAGGAAGCGGCGGTGAGCCGCTTGCGGAAATTGCTCGCGGGAATCGACGCCGCCATCGAGGTGGCGGGTGCCGTGCCCAGCATCTCGGCCGCTGTGAAGTGGATCGGTGAGAACCCCGCGCCCGACCTCGCGCTGTTCGATGTGCAGTTGGCCGATGGAGACAGCTTCGAGATCTTCAAGCGCGTGGAGGTGGGCTTCCCTGTCATCTTCACCACTGCGTACGATGAGTACGCCCTGCGGGCCTTCCGGGTAAGCGCGATCGACTATCTGCTGAAGCCGATCAATGCCGATGAGCTTCGCGCAGCCGTGGAGCGCGCGCGTAAGTTGGGTGTGGTGCGCGATCACGCCGCGCTCGGCGCACAAGCCGGTGCGACTGACCAGCCGGTGGCCTACGCCAAGCGCTTCCTGATTCGCTATGGCGACCACTTCAAGGTGGTGGAGCCCGAGCAGATCGCCTACTTCCATTCGCTGATGAAGAACACGTTCCTGCGCACCC
>JAEUSX010000164.1 GCA_016788405.1 Flavobacteriales bacterium | reverse complement strand
GTACCATTCGCGGGTATAGCCACGGTTCATGCGCTTCAGTACCTCGTTGCTGCCGCTCTGCACGGGCAGGTGGATGTACTTGCAGATGTTGTCGTGGCGCGCCATCACCGCCAGCACCTTGTCCGTCATGTCCTTCGGGTGGCTGGTGCTGTAACGGATGCGCAAGGAGGGGCAGGCGCGAGCGACCATTTCCAGCAAGTCGGCGAAGTCGACCACTGAAGAACCGCCTTCGGGCTTCGGGCCCTGGACTGCCGGCACAGCATGATCTGCCCGCGGCCCGTGGCCCGCAGCCTGTGGCTCCTCAGTCGTCCTCCATTTGTATGAATCGACATTCTGCCCCAGCAAGGTCACCTCACGGTACCCATCACGAACCAGCTGCTCGCATTCGCGCACGATGCTCATGGCATCGCGGCTTCGCTCCCGGCCGCGGGTGAAGGGCACCACGCAGAAGGCGCACATGTTGTCGCACCCGCGCATGATGGTGACGAAGGCCGTCACGCCATTCGTGTCCAGGCGCACCGGCTCGATCTCCGCGTAGGTCTCCTCGCGGCTCAGCAGCACGTTCACGGCCTTCTGGCCGGTGCCCACTTTCTCCAGTAGCTCGGGCAAGGTGCGGTAGGCATCGGGGCCCACCACCAGGTCCACTACCCTCTTCTTCTCCAGCAGGTCCTCGCGCATGCGCTCGGCCATGCAGCCCAGCACGCCCACCTTCAGGCCCTTGTTGCGGGCCTTCAGGTTGTTCATCTCGTTGATGCGTTGCAGCACGGTGTACTCGGCCTTCTCGCGGATGCTGCAGGTGTTCAGCAGCACCAGGTCGGCCTCCTCGGCGGTCCTCACCGGGGTATAGCCGTCCTGGGCCAGGATGCTCGCGACGACCTCACTGTCGCTCACGTTCATCTGGCAGCCGTAGCTCTCGATGTAGACCTTCTTCTGCACCTGCTGGGAAAGGGCGCCAAAGGTAGCCGGGCTGGGGGTTGGCTGACAGGGTGGCAGGCATCCTTCTCCGGGACTTTCCCATTCCTTCACATCCTTGGTGCGCTGGCTAAAATGTAGCAAGGAGGCCATCTAGATTTGAAGCATGCGTTGGCTCGGCTCCAGTTCAGGATTTCTCCTCGCGCAAGCCCTGGCCGCGCAGTTGAATTGGGGTGCTGCGGGCGGCGCAGCCTTGCACATGCTCTCCCCGCGCAAGGAGCAACACCGGCAAAGCGCCGAGTTCAGCCGGGTCGATCCCACGTTCGGAGCCTCAGTGTTCCTGCGACCGCACTTAGGCGGGAAGAGCTCGTTGCTCATCACTGCGGATTACGCGCATCGGAGCTTCCATGCCAACTACCTGGGCGGCGGCATCGGATCAGGCAATGGCGGCGATTTCGATGTGAGACTCGATGTGCTGTACGGGGGCGTCGCGTACGAGCATCGAATCGAGAGTGATTCCGCCACCTTCGTGTACATCGGACTTCAGGTGGGGCGAAGGATGCGCGCGTGGGCTTCGGGAGCGTCAAGGGACTATGGATACGGCGCAACGCATGGCACCTTGGAGAACAGCGCAACCACTGATTTCGGTGGTGACTTGCGGATGATGATGGGCATGCGCTACGTAATGCATCGCCTCGGGAAATGGAGATTCACGGTGAATCCGACGCTTGGCTTCGGCATCACATCCTTGCTCCGGCAGGCACCCTGGAGCAATAGCTTTGAGTTCGGTGCAGCATTCGGGGTGCTGCGCTAGGCGTTGATGCAGGCCCATGCGAAGAGAAGTCGGCTCGCTGCCATTCGCTACTTTCGACGGTGATGAGGATCGCGCAATTCATCGTACTCAACTTTTTGTGCCAGACGCTTATCGGACAGTTCGAATACGGTGCAGGCGGGGGCGTGTATCATGGCGACATGTGGAAGGTTGATTTCATGCCCGTAAGACCGGATAAGGGGCCATCGTTTACAGCGGCCTTGTACTTCCGTGATCGATCGAATCCAGTCGCCAACTTCTTTGCGGAGTTGGCATGGGTGCGAAGGGATTTCTCGGTCCACTTCGATGACATTTGGCCTGGAGGCGGGGTGAGAACAGATCTTGATGTGAAGTTGGACCATCTTTATCTCACGCTCGGCCCTGAATTCGGCAACGCTAAGGGGACGCTGACCTTCCGGAGCGGTACGCAGATCGGCCGCTTCCTAGGTGGGACAGCGAACGGCATTTCGAATAGATGGTCCATGTATTCTGGACCAAACGAAGTCCAATCAGCCACGGGGAGGGCAAGAGATTATTTCTGTGGCGACATCCGCTGGTTTACCGCGTTGCGCGTTTCTGTTCGGGCATGGAAGAAATTCTCGCTCACGCTTGAACCGTTCATGAGTGTTTCGGTCAGCCCCATGTCCTGGGCGCAGAGCTCGGTACGCAGCCTTGACAGCGGTCTACGCATCGGCGTGCTCCGCGGGGCGGAACGCACCAAATCACGCGAGCGATTCCGAAGCCTCTGGAAACGCTTGCGTGCGGGTTCTCCGAACGCCAAACCAGTCCCCGTCGAGGATCAGCGCGAATGAGCCGTCACGGGAATCACTTGTTCCCGATGAACTCCAGGCTCACGCTGTTGATGCAGTAGCGCAGGCCGGTGGGCTTGGGGCCATCGTCGAAGACATGGCCGAGGTGCGCGCCGCAGCGGCCGCACGTGGTCTCGGTGCGCACCATGCCGAAGCTGCGGTCCTCGTGGTAGAGGATGGCGTCCTTGCGTTCGGGCTGGAAGAAGCTGGGCCAGCCGCAGCTGCTGGCGAACTTGCTATCGGCCTGGAAGAGCACATTGCCGCAAACCGCGCAAGCGTAGGTGCCGATGCCTTCGAAGTCCCAGTACTTGCCGGTGAAGGCGCGTTCGGTGCCCTTCTCGAAGGCGATGTGATAGAGGTCTTCGGGCAGGAGTTTCTTCCACTCGCTCAGTGGCACGTTCAGCTTGGTCGTGTCGGTGCGCGAGTAGTAGGGATTGCGGCTGTGGTCGTATTGGCTCATGTCGTTGTTGCTCATGCCCGGAGATTTAGGCGATTGTCCGTTGCTGCTTCCGCAGGCGGCGAGCAGCAGCGCCGCGAGCAGGAAGGGAGAGGTGGCGCGGGGGTTCATGCCCGTTGGTCGACTGAAGCGCATGGTCATGACAAAGGTCACTGCATGAACCCTTGATCCGGGCATTCGGTTCGGACGGCAAGGCTGTTGAAATTTTCCTTCCCCTAAAGGGGAAGCGACCCCGATGGCCGGATCCTCGTCACGAATCGCGAGCGGCGCCCTTTTATTTGCCGCCCTGAAAATCTTCGGGGAAGCATGGCCAAGAAGACAACGAGCGGGGATCTGGTGATCGTGGAGTCGCCGGCGAAGGCGAAGACCATTGAGAAATACCTGGGTGATGGCTTCACGGTGCTGAGCAGCTACGGCCATGTGCGCGACCTGCCCGAACGCGACCTCAGCGTGGATGTGGAGAACGGCTTCGAGCCCACTTACATAATCCCCGACGACAAGAAGGGCCGCCTCTCGGAACTGCGGAAAGCCAGCGACAAGGCGGCCACCGTTTGGCTGGCGACTGATGAGGACCGCGAAGGAGAGGCCATCAGCTGGCACCTGAAGGAAGCCCTGCAGCTCAGCGACGATAAGGTGAAGCGCATCACCTTCAACGAGATCACCAAGCAGGCGGTGACCAAGGCCATGGAGAGCCCGCGCACCATCGACATCCACCTGGTGGATGCGCAGCAGGCTCGGCGGGTGCTCGATCGGCTGGTGGGCTACGAGCTCAGTCCTGTGCTCTGGCGCAAGGTGAAGCCCAGCCTCAGCGCGGGCCGCGTGCAGAGCGTGGCGGTGCGCTTGATCGTGGAGCGCGAGCGCGAGATCCTGGGCTTCGACAGCAAGAGCGCATTCAAGGTCTCCGCGGTATTGCTCAATGAGAAGGGCCAGGCCGTGAAAGCCGAGTTGCCGCAGCGATTCTCAACGGAAGCGGAGGCCTTGGCATTCCTGAAGGGATGCATCGGCGCCGGCTACACGGTGAGCGCCATCGAGAAGAAGCCCGGCAAGCGAACGCCCGCCGCGCCTTTCACGACCAGCACCTTGCAGCAGGAGGCGAGCCGCAAGCTCGGCTACGGCGTTGATCGCACCATGCGCATCGCCCAAGGGCTCTACGAGCAGGGGCACATCACCTACATGCGTACCGATTCTGTGAACCTGAGCGAACAGGCCATCGCGGCAGCGGCTTCCCAGATCAGCACGCAATACGGCGAGCGCTACAGCAAGCCTCGCCGATTCGCCACCAAGAGCAAGGGCGCGCAAGAGGCGCACGAGGCCATACGCCCCACCGACATGGGGGTGCGCAACGCTGGCAGTGACACCGATGCCGAGCGCCTCTACGACCTGATCTGGAAGCGCACGCTCGCCAGCCAGATGGCCGATGCCGAATTGGAGAAGACCGTGGTGGATATCGCCATCAGCACGCGGCCCAACGATCAGCTGCGCGCGCAGGGCGAAGTGATCCTCTTCGATGGCTTCCTGAAGGTCTACATGGAAGGAAGGGACGACGAGGGCGACGAGGAGCAGGAAGGATTGCTTCCCGAGATGCGCCAGGGCGAAGCATTGAGCTTGCGCGAAATGACCGCTACGCAGCGATATGAACGACCTGCGCCGCGCTATACGGAGGCCAGCTTGGTGAAGAAGCTCGAGGAGCTCGGCATCGGCCGGCCGAGCACCTACGCGCCCACCATCAGCACGGTGCAGAAACGCGGCTATGTGGTGAAGGAGAGCCGCGAGGGCACCCCGCGCGCCTACCGCATCCTCACCTTGGCTGGGGGCGTCATCGCGGAGAAGATCGCCAGTGAGAACGCGGGCGCGGAGAAGCAGAAGCTCTTCCCGACGGACATCGGCATGGTGGTGAATGATTTCCTCGTGGAACACTTCCCCAGCATCGTCGATCTGAACTTCACCGCGAAGGTGGAGGAGGAGTTCGACGTGATCGCCGAGGGAAAGGAGAACTGGCGCGAGATGATCGCCCGCTTCTACAAGCCGTTCCATGCCACGCTGGGCACCGTGAAGGATACCGCGGAGCGCGCCACCGGAGCCCGCATCCTGGGCAAGGATCCCGTGAGCGGCAAGGATGTGGTGGCCCGCATCGGCCGTTTCGGCCCCATGATCCAGATCGGCAGCGCCGAGGACGAGGACAAGCCGCGCTTCGCCAGCCTGCGCAAGGACCAGAGCATCGCATCGGTCACCTTCGAGGAGGCCATGAACCTCTTCAAGCTGCCGCGCACTTTGGGTGAGCGCGATGGCGAGGTGTGCTCCGTGGGGATCGGCCGATTCGGTCCGTACGTGCGCTTGGGGGGCACCTATGCAAGCTTGACGCCCGAGGATGATCCACTGGAGATCACGCTGCAGCGGGCCGTGGAGCTGATTGACTTGAAGAAGGCCGCCAGCGCCACCCGGGACTTGGGCGAATACAAAGGGGAGGTGATCGTGGCGGGCCGTGGGCGCTTCGGGCCCTTCGTGAAATATCAGAAGACCTATGCCAACATCCCGAAGGGTGAGGAGCCCTCAACGGTGACTTTGGAGCGCGGCATTGAGCTGATCGAGGCCAAACTCGCGGGCGCTCGCCAGAACGTGCTGAAGGAGTTCGAAGGCTCCAACATCCAAGTGCTCAAGGGACGCTACGGCCCCTACGTGACCGACGGCAGCAAGAATGCGAACGTACCTAAGGACAAAGAGCCGGAAGCGCTCACTTTGGAAGAGGCACAGGCCCTGATCGGGACGGCGCCGGAAAGGAAGGGTGGCAAGAAGTCGCGGCGCGGCAGTGCAAAGGTGGCGGCCAAGGTGCCTGCGAAGAAGGCGGCAAGGAAGAAGGCTCCGAAGAAGAAGGCTTGAGCTTCCAACACGCTGCTGTGCGCAGTTGGTCATTGTTGATGGGTGCCGAAGGCGCCCGCCCTCGGCAATTTCGCGCGTCGCCCGCACCGAGAGAGTAGGCGCTACCAGCATGGACCTAAGCATATACTTCAAGCCTTCCCAGCGTTTCGGTCGCAGCAGGCCCGAGTGGAGCGCGCAGACCCTCGGCGACGGGGTGACCATGTTCACGCAGGGCAAGGAGTTCCCGGAATTGACCGGGATGCAGATCGCCATCTTCGGGGTCTTGGATGATCCTGGCCATTCGCGGCCTCGGTCGTGCATTTCGGCGCCCGACTTCATCCGGGATGAGCTCTATAAGCTGCATCAGCCAGCTACCGCGATTCAATTGGTCGACCTGGGCGACATCCATCCTGGCGCTTCCGCCGCTGATACCCAGCATGCAGTCGCCGAGACCTTGGCCGAACTGATCCGGCTCAACATCGTGCCGATCCTTCTGGGTGGCGGCCAGGGCCACACCTTCAGCCAGTACTTGGCCTACGAGAAGCTCGAACGAACGGCGAACCTGGCCTGCATCGACAGTCGGTTCGATCTCGGCGAGCCGGGTCAAGCCTTGGCGGACACAAGCTACCTCAGTCACATCGTGCTCCGGCAGCCGAACTACTTATTCAACTACAGCAATCTGGGCTATCAGACCTACTTCGTGGATCAGCCAGGCATCGAGCTCATGGAGCGATTGCTCTTCGATACGCACCGATTGGGCGAACTCCGTCAGAGCATTGTTGATGCGGAGCCTGTGCTGCGCAATGCGGATACGCTCAGCGTGGACATGAGCGCCATTCGACGTGCCGATGCCCCGGGCACGACCCGGCCAGGCCCCAATGGATTGGCCGGCGACGAAGCCTGCCAGCTTTTGAGGTACGCCGGGGTGAGCGAGAAGGTCAGTTCGTTGGCGTTCTATGAAATGGACCCCGATCGCGATTCTGAAGGAGTCACCGCTCAGCTGGCCGCCCAAATGGTCTGGTGCTTCCTCGACGGCTATCGGAGCCGCACCAACGACCTGCCTTGGCTGGACCGCAAGCGATTCACGCGATTCAGGATACCCATCCGCGGACACGAACAGGAATTGGTGTTCTACAAGAGCTCGATCAGCGATCGATGGTGGATGGACGTTCCGTACAAAGCTGAGCAAGAGGCTCGCTTCGAGCGGCACCATCTGGTGCCATGTTCCTACTCCGACTATCAGGCCGCCTGCCGCGAAGAGGTGCCCGACCGTTGGTGGCGGACCTTTCAGAAACTGGCCTGAGTGGCTTGACGAAGGTCCTGTTCGTCCCCGGCCGGCTTAACAGGAATTTGCAGGAAACCGGAATTGCTATATTGGCGCCGGTTCTGGGGCAGGGTACAACGGCCCCAGTGCGTGTCAGGCTCCAAACCGAACGGAAAACAAGCATGAGGGGGATATTCACCGCAGTCTGCTGTGCAGCATTCATGAGTGGCGCGTACGCTCAGCAGGATGCCAAGTTCACGCAGTACATGTTCGATCGCTTGTCCATCAATCCTGCCGTGGCTGGGACCACGGGTGAGCTTTGCGGGACCTTGATGCTCCGGCAACAATGGACCGGGTTCGATGGTGCTCCCAAGACCGCGCTCCTGAATGCCCACGGTAAGATTGCGAAGATCAGTTCCGGTGTCGGCCTTTCCGTGTTCCTGGATGAACTCGGTCAGCAGAAGAGCACGTATGCACGGCTCCACTATTCTTTCCATCGCCGCTTGGGCCCTGGGACAATAGGCATGGGCCTCTCTTTTGGCATGATGAGCCATACGCTCGGCAATAAATGGATCGCGACTGATGGCGTTGCCGATGACAGCGCGATTCCAGCGAATGGCAATACCGACATGTCGTTGGACCTCGGCCTCGGGGTGTATTACACGAGTCCGACGCTCTGGGCCGGTATCAGCAGCACCCATTTGACCGAGGTGGAAATGAGGAACGTGGGGATTCAGCAACGCCGTCACTATTTCGTTCAGGCCGGGTACAATTGGAAGATCAAGGGTGATCCGAAATACATGCTTCAGCCCAGTGCATTGATTAAGTCTGACGGCACTTCCACTCAGTTCGACCTGACGGCTAACTTCCTCTATAATAACATGGTCTGGCTGGGCGTTTCCTACAGCAGTGGCGATGCCATCGCTCCGCTCATCGGCTATCAGTTCAAGCCAACCACGAAGTCCTTGCTTCGGATTGGCTATAGCTACGACGTAACAACCTCGAAACTAAAGAATTACAGCAGCGGAAGCCACGAGCTCATGTTGAATTTCTGCACCTTGTTGGTGAAGCCGCCAACCGTGCATCGTCACAGCAGCGTCCGCTTCCTCTAAGCCTCTGAAACCCACGAACCTCAACTGCCGTAAAGTGCCTCGCCATTGGTGTTCGCTTACCCGTAGCACCAGTCGGTTAGGGTCCCTGCAAGGAAGTACAATGCGGCAAAACAGGAAGATCATGCAACGTCCCATTCTGTTTCTCGGGGCCATCGGCTTGCTGGCGAGCTGTGGCGGTGGAGGTCAGGGGCAACTGACCGGATCATTGGGTAGACCTGGCTGGTTCCAGATCGATCCGTACGGGATGAATTACATCCCAATGGGCAGTTACGTCATGGGTCCGAGCGACCAGGATGTGCCCTACGCGATCAACAACAAGAGCAAGACCGTCTCGGTGCAGGCATTCTACATCGATCAGACGGAGATCACCAATAACGAGTACCGCCAATTCGTGGAGTACGTGCGGGACTCCATCGCCAAGCGCACCTTGGGCGATGAGGACATCGGAGAGCATGTGATCACGGAGGATGAGTTCGGCGAGGAATTGGATCCTCCCATGTTGAATTGGAAGACGCGCATCAACTGGTGGGGAGACGAGGAGCGCGAGGCATTGGCCGACATGTTCCTGAGTGAGAGTGAGCGCTTCTATCGTCGCAAGGAGATTGATTCGCGCAAGCTCATGTTCGAGTATTACTGGATTGACCTCAAGGAAGCGGCGCGCAAGGGAACCCCCAGCAATTGGGCCCGCGACCTTGACTTGAGCTACACCAATACGAAGGGCCAGAACAACGCCATCCGTGGGCATACGGATCGTAGCAAGTTCATCATCAAGGAAGTCATCAATGTGTACCCCGACACGCTTGTGTGGGTGCATGACTTCACATACTCCTTCAATGAGCCGATGACAGAGAATTACTTCTGGCACCCGGCCTACGATGAATACCCCGTTGTTGGCATCACCTGGGTGCAAGCGAATGCCTTCAACGTATGGCGTACGCAGTTGATGAATAGCTGGCTCGAGCACAACGGCGAGGCCTACGTCAACCGTTTCCGTCTTCCAACTGAAGCTGAATGGGAGTACGCCTCGCGAGGCGGTCTCGATTTAGCCCCATATCCTTGGGGTGGTCCCTATGTCCGCAATCGCCAGGGCTGCTTCCTCGGCAACTTCAAGCCGTTGCATGGCAACTACGTGGATGATGGCGGCTTCCATACGGTGCCTGTGGACAGCTACACCCCCAACGATTACGGCCTTTATCAAATGGCCGGCAACGTGAGCGAATGGACGAGCACGGCCTATGACGAGAGCGTTTACGATTTCGCCCATGACCTGAATCCCGAGTACAGCTATGACGCGCTCGCAACCGACGCCCCTTCGCTCAAGCGGAAGGTGATCCGTGGCGGCTCGTGGAAGGACATCGGCTACTACATGCAGACGGGTACAAGGAGCTACGAGTACCAGGATACCACCAAGGCGTACATCGGCTTCCGTTCCGTGATGACCTATTTGGGTCGCGGAAAGGCCGTGAACGCGGAAGACCTCTAGAACACACTGTGAACAGCGGCCGTTACGGAACCAGCGCAGCCGCATTCATCAGCCATTCCCTTAACTCTCAGTCGAACCTCTAAAACGCAAGGACGAACGATGAAACCCGGCAGCAAGAAGTGGAAGAACTTCATGGCCAAACTGTACGGAATCGGTGCAGCGGTCGTGATCGTGGGAGCTCTTTTCAAGATTCAGCACTGGCCTCTGGCCGGTTTTTTCCTGGTTCTTGGTCTTAGCACCGAGGCCATCATCTTCTTCTTCTCGGCTTTTGAGCCGCCGCACGAGGATCCGGATTGGAGCTTGGTCTATCCTGAGCTTGCTACCGGGGAGAAGTCCGAGGGAGATGATTTCAAGAAGGAGGACCAGCGGTCCATCACGGAGCAGTTGGACGATATGCTTGAGAGCGCCAAGATCGAGCCTGAACTCATCGCGAGCTTGGGAGATGGCATGCGCTCGCTCAGTGATCAGGCGCGCCAGATGGGCCAGATCACCGGTGCTGCCAGTGCTACGAATGAGTATGCGAGCAGCCTCAAGGATGCTGCGAGCAAAGTGAGCACCCTGAGCGACAGCTATTCGAAGGCCAGCGAGAGCTTGGTGGGGCTGACGCAGAACGTCGATGCAGGGCGGAGCGCAGGTGAAGGCCTGCGTCAGATGAGCTCCAATCTCACCGCGCTGAATGAAATGTACGAGATGCAGTTGCGGACCAGCCGTGAGAAGCTCGAAGCCGCCAACAAGCTCTTTGATGGCATGAGCGAGATGATGGCCAACCTGAACAATTCAGTGGCCGATACCAAGCGCTACAAGGAGAACATCTCGGAGCTCAGCGACAACCTGCAGAAGCTCAACACGGTTTACGGCAACATGCTCAGCGCGATGCGCGTGAACTGATCGCGTCTTGACCCAGGAACCATAACCCAATACAGGTCAAGAGATGGCAAGTGGCAAACAGACGCCCAGGCAGAAGATGATCAACATGATGTACCTCGTGTTGACGGCGCTGCTGGCCCTGAACGTATCGAAGGAGATCCTCGACAGCTTCGTGACCGTGAACAACGGCTTGGAGACCACCAAGGGCACCCTTCGCGAGAAAGTCGACGGAACGTACGCGACCTTCGAGAGCTATGCGACGCAGAACCAGGCGAAGTACGGTGCTGCGTTCAATGATGCGAAGCAGGTGAAGTCGCTTGCTTCTGAACTGGTGCTGTACATCGATTCGATCAAGGCGAAGTCGATCATGGCCACGGAGAATTGGCCGATCGAGAAGGTGATGGGCAAGAATGCCAATGGGCAGGACACGCTCATCAACCTGAAGCATGTGAACGCCAAGGACAATCAGGACGGCATCACCAACCAGATGATCGGCTCGGACGCTGCGAACCCCAAGCAGGACCACTATTCGGCCTATGATCTTCGAGTCAAGCTGGAAGCGTTCCGTGATAAGATCAAGGAGATCGCCACCAAGGACCCGAAGAATGCCAACCCCACCTTGATCGCGAACGTGGACCGCATGTTCAGCTTCGAGAAGGAGCGGGAAGGCGGTTCCACAGGCGAGGAGGTGAGTTGGGAGGTCAAGAACTTCTACCACGTCCCGTTGGCTGCCGGCATCACCATCCTCAGCAAGGTTCAGGCGGATGTGCGCAACGCGGAGAACGAGTGCGTGAACTGGATGCTGGGCGCGGTGGAGCAGAAGACCTTCAAGTTCAACACGCTGACCGCCATAGTGAAGCCGCAGAGCAGCTATGTCACTGTGGGCAGCAAGTACAACGCGGAGATCTTCCTGGGCGCATACGACGACAAGAACGTTCCTGAGGTATACATCTGCGGTCCTGGCGAGCGCGTGGATACCACTTCGAAGCCGCCGAAGATCGTGGGAGGACCAGGCACGAAGCTGCCCATGAATGGCGCGAAGGCGATGCTCGAGCAAACGGCATCCGGAGCGGGCCTGAGGCAGGTGAGCGGAATCATCAAGTTCAAGCCCGTTGGTGGTGAGGAGCAGATCGAGGCTTTCTTCACGGAGTACGAAGTGGCTGCTCCGAACCTGGTTGTCAGCCCTACGAAGATGAACGTGTTCTATCGCGGCGTGGACAATCCAGTGAGCATCAGCGTGAGCGGCTACAGCGACAAGAACATCTCACCTAGCATGACGAATGG
>JAEUSX010000156.1 GCA_016788405.1 Flavobacteriales bacterium | reverse complement strand
CCGGGGCTTCTCGCATTGCATTCCTCCCTCTCCTTGGGAGAGGGCTGGGGCGAAGGCTTACACCACCCCCTGGTCCAGCATCGCATCGGCCACTTTCACGAAGCCGGCGATGTTCGCGCCCTTCACGTAGTTGATGCCCTTGCCCTCCTTGCCGTGCTTCACGCAGGCGGCGTGGATGTTCTTCATGATGGTGTGCAGGCGCTGGTCCACTTCCTCGCGGGTCCAGCTCAGGCGCAGGCTGTTCTGGCTCATCTCAAGGCCAGAGGTGGCCACACCACCAGCGTTGCTCGCCTTGCCCGGAGCGAAGGCCACGCCAGCAGCGTGGAACACTTCGATGCCCTCCGGAGTGGTCGGCATGTTGGCGCCTTCGGCCACGTACTTCACGCCCTTCTTCACCAGGTCCTTGGCGTTCTTGCCGTCGAGTTCATTCTGCGTGGCGCAGGGGAGAGCGACATCGCACTTGGCCACCACATCCCACACGCGCGCGCCCTTCTTGTAGGTCACGCCTTTGAACTTCTTGGCGTACTCCTCGATGCGGCCGCGCTTCACGTTCTTCAGTTCCATGAGGAAGGCGAGCTTCTCGGCATTGATGCCGGCGGGATCGTAAATGCTGCCATCGCTGTCGCTGGCGGTGACCACTTTGCCGCCGAACTGGGTGGCTTTCTCGATGGCGTATTGCGCCACGTTGCCGCTGCCGCTCACGGCAACCGTCTTGCCCTTGAAGCTGGTCTTGTTGTGCTTCATCATCTCCTCAGCGAAGTACACGCAGCCGTAGCCAGTGGCTTCGGGACGGATCAATGAGCCGCCCCAGGTGATGCCCTTGCCGGTGAGCACGCCGGTGAATTCGTTCGCCAAGCGCTTGTACTGGCCGAATAGGAAGCCGATCTCACGACCGCCCACGCCGATGTCGCCCGCAGGTACATCGGTATCCGGGCCGATGTGGCGGAAGAGCTCCGTCATGAGGCTCTGGCAGAAGCGCATCACTTCGCCATCGCTCTTGCCTTTCGGGTCGAAGTCGCTGCCGCCCTTGCCGCCGCCCATGGGCAGGGTGGTGAGGCTGTTCTTGAAGGTCTGCTCGAAGCCGAGGAACTTCAGGATGCTGAGGTTCACGCTCGGGTGGAAGCGCAAGCCGCCCTTGTAGGGTCCGATCGCGCTGTTGAACTCGATGCGGAAGCCGCGGTTCACCTGCGTGTTGCCCTTGTCATCCACCCATGGGATGCGGAAGATGATGGTGCGCTCGGGCTCCACCATGCGCTCCAGGAGCATCTTGCCCTTGTACTTGGGATTCTCTTCGATGAAGGGGATCACCATCTCGGCCACTTCGTGCACGGCCTGGAGGAATTCCGGCTCGTTGCCGTTGCGCTTCTTCACTTCTGCCATGAAGGCATCAACGGCCTTGTTCGACTTTGCCATCGCGGGATGTTTGGGTTGTGCTTTGGATTAAGCGGGCGCAAATGTAGGCGGGGGCTCCAACCGGCCAATTGACCGTTCCGCAGGGTCAATTCAGCTCGTACAGCTTACCTGGAAGGGCCCGCACCACCCCGCTGAATTCCATGTTCAGCAGGAGCCCCGCCACCTTGCCCTGCGCCCATCTGCTCTGTGCGCAGAGCTCATCGATATGCACTTTGCCCCGGGTCTTGATGATGTCGACCAGCGCCTGCTCGTCAGGCATCAAGTCGGTGAAAAGGGCGGCTTGCACCGGGGCCTTCTTCTTCTTCGGCGACCATTCCATCAATGCGATGACGTCCTTGGCATCGCTGATGAGCGCGGCTTTGTTCTGCTGGATCAACTTATTGCAGCCTTCGCTCTTCGGGTCGGTGGGCCTGCCCGGGAACGCGAACACCTCACGATCGTAGCTGCTGGCGATGTCCGCCGAGATCAGGGAGCCTCCCTTCGAGGCGCTCTCCACCACGATCGTGCAATCGCTCAGGCCCGCGATCACGCGGTTGCGCGCCGGGAAGTTGCCGGGCGCGAATGGAGAGCCGCTGGGCAGTTCGCTCACGAGCGCGCCGTGCTTCACCATCTCCTTTGCCGTAGAGGCATGATCGCCGGGGTACAGCTTGTCGAGGCCGTGCGCCACGCAGCCGATCGTGGGCAGGTCGTTCTTCAGCGCGGTCCGGTGCGCGACGATGTCGATGCCGTAGGCGAGGCCGCTGACGATGGTGGCGTTCACTTCCTTCAAGCCCTCGACCAGCTCGACGCACAGCCGCTTGCCAGGCTCGGTGGGCGTGCGCGTGCCCACGATGCTCACCATGCGCCCGGCATCGAGGTCGACCTCGCCCTTCACGAAGAGGATCACCGGAGCATCCTCGCACTGCTTCAAGCGCTTCGGGTAGTCCCCATCGAGGTAGAAGAGCATCCTGAGCTTGTGCTTGCGCACGTACTCCAATTCCCTCTCCGCGGCAGGCATCACCTTTTTATCCGTGATGCTGGCGATGAGCTTCGGACCGATGCCAGGGACCTTCTCCAGGGTGTTCTTCAGCTTCCGGTCCGTGAAGATGGGGTCCACGCCGCCGCAATAGGCCACGAGGTTGCGCGCATTCACAGGCCCGATGCCCTTGAGCATGCTGAGCGCGATGCGATGGATGAGCGCTTCGTCGGTCATGTAGGCGTCGGGGTGATGGTGGCTGCTGAGCCGGCCGGGTCGTTCGTTCGGGTCTTCTTCTACTTTCGCCCGACCGCCAAGGAACCAGTCGATCATGGCGGCCCCAAGATCGCCCAACGCATGATTCGAACGATTCTCGCTGCGATGATCATCGCGGCATCAGCACTTGCGCATGCCCAGAACGCCACGCTCACCGGCACCGTCACCGATGCCGGCACGGGCGAAGCGCTCATCGGCGTGAACGTGACCTATGCGCCGGGCAAGGGCGTGGCCACCGATGTGAATGGGGCTTATCAGCTGGTAGTGCCCGCCGGACACGCGCGCATCACGTTCAGCTATGTCGGCTACACCGCTCGGGTGGAGGGCGTGACGCTCTCCGACGGCGAGCAACGGAAGCTGGACATGCGGCTCTCGCTCGCAAATGCCCAATTGGAGACCGTGGTGATCAGCGGCGGCCGTTTCGAGCAGCGCGTGGGCGAGGTGACGCAATCGCTCAGCGTGCTGAAGCCGGACATCGTGCTGAACAAGAACATCGTGAGCATGGATCAGGCGCTGGACCAGGTGCCGGGCGTGGTGATCATCGACGAGGAGCCGCAGATCCGCGCCGGCAGCGGCTTCAGCTATGGCGCGGGCAGCCGCGTGATGGTGCTCGTTGACGACATCCCCATCCTGAGCGGCGATATCGGCCGCCCGAACTGGACCTTCCTCCCGCTGGAGAACCTCGAGCAGGTCGAAGTGGTGAAGGGCGCCTCATCCGTGCTGTACGGAAGCGCTGCGTTAAGCGGCGCCATCAATGTCCGCACGGCTTATCCGCGCGAGCAGCCAAGGACGCGCGCGACCATTTTCAGCGGCATCTACGATACGCCTGGGCATGCGCCCGCCAAGTGGTGGGACGCGAACAATCCCGGCATCAGCGGGATGAGCTTCTTCCACAGCCAGCGCTTCGGGCAGCTCGATGTGGTGATCGGCGGCAACGGGGTGACCGATCAAGGCTACATCGGGCCGGAATTGGTGCCTCAGGACAGCCTGGCCACGAGCGACCGTTTCGCCGTCGGCCCCGGAGGCTATGACCACCGCGCGCGCGTCAACGCGAATCTCCGCTGGCGGAGCAAGGGCATTGAAGGCCTGGCCTTCGGCGTGAATGCGAACGCGCAGAAGGGAAAGAGCACGAGCGTCTTCATCTGGAACGATACCGATCGCGGGCTCTTCCGCCCCTTCCCCGGCACGGTGACGCGCACGCTGGGAACGCAGTACTACATCGATCCGTTCGCCACCTACTATTCAGAGGCCGGCACACGCCACAGCCTGCGCACGCGCTACCATCGGCAGATCTTCGACAACGACAATGGACAGAGCAACAGCAACGAGACCTGGCACGCGGAGTACCAGGTGCAGCAGAAGCTCGACCTGTTCGGTGAGACGAACTTCACCGGAGGCTTGCTGCTGCGCGATGTGGTGAGCACCGCCGAGCTCTATCGCGGCAACGCCGATGGCGATGAGCGCAACATGGCGCGCAACCTGGCGGGCTATCTGCAGGTGGATAAGAAGCTCTTTCGCGAGAAGCTGGCATTGAGCGCCGGGGTGCGCTACGAGCAGTTCATGGTGAACGACGCCGACGCTGCGCAGCCCGTGTTCCGCGCCGGTGCCACGTTCCGCGCCCTGCGCGCCACATTCCTGCGGGCCAGCTACGGGCAGGGATTCCGCTACCCGACCATCGGCGAGCGCTACATCAGCACCAGTGTCGGGCGGTTGATCATCTACCCGAACCCCGAATTGCGCCCGGAACAGAGCTGGAACGTGGAGTGCGGAGTGAAGCAGGGCTTCAAGATCGGCGGCTTCATGGGCTACGTGGATGCGGTGTGGTTCCAGCAGGACTTCCAGGACTACGTGGAGTTCACCTTCGGCCAGTGGGGCACCTTCAGTTGGGCCACCGCCGCTCAGGATTTCTATGGCTTCGGCTTCAAGAGCGTGAACACGGGCGGCGCTCGGGTCACCGGGTACGAGTTCGAGCTCACCGGCAAGGGCAAGGTGGGCGGCGTGGAGATCACGGCATTGATGGGCTACACCAATACCAATCCGGTGAGCACCACGCCCGATCATGTGTACGCCCAGCCGCGGCCCGGCCCACCGCTGCCCTTCCCGGGGCAAACGGATTCAACCGTGCTGATCCCGGCCAGCACGTACCGCAATACCAGCTACAATCCCGCAGGCAACATCCTCAAGTTCCGCATCCGCGACACCTTCCGCAGCGACATCCAGCTCGCGTACCGGAAGGTGTTCATGGGCTTCAGCCTGCGTTACAACAGCCACGTGCAGAACATCGACAAGGCCTTCGTCGACCTGGATGCCGGACCGCCGGACCCCGATGAGCTGCCTACAGGCGTCACTGGTTGGCTGGCGCGCAACAACACCGGAACATGGATCGTGGATGCGCGCGCCGGCCTGGACCTTTCGAAGCAGTTGCGGGCCACTTTCGTGGTGAACAACCTTTCGAACGAGGTCTATTCGCTCCGTCCATTGAGCATCGAGGCGCCGCGCTCCTTCCAGGTGCAATTGAGCGCCACGTTGTAGGGCTGAAGCGAAGGCCATGCGGACCCTGGGCATCATCCCCGCTCGGTACGCGAGCACACGCCTGCCGGGCAAGCCGCTCGTGGACATCGCCGGCACGAGCATGGTGATGCGCGTGGTGGAGCAGGCCCGTCTTTCGCGAGCGCTCGATGCCGTGGTGGTGGCCACCGATGATGCGCGCGTGCTTGATCATGCGCGCGCGCACGGCGCCAAGGCAGTGATGACCTCGGCGAACCACCCCAGCGGCACCGATCGGTGCTTCGAAGCGCTGACCATCCTGGGCCGCACGGGCTTCGACGCGGTGGTGAACATCCAGGGCGATGAGCCGTTCATCGAGCCCGAGCAGATCGATGAGGTCTGCACGGCGCTTCGCGATGCTCCCGGCGGGATCGCCACGCTGGCGCAGGTGGTGACCGATGATCGCGACCTCGATGATCATGGCGAGGTGCTCATCACCGTGGACGTGAACATGGATGCGCTCTACTTCAGCCGGGCGGCAATCCCGTTCCTGCGGGACGCGGGCACCGGTCCTAAGCATGCGCGTTTCCGATTCTTGAAGCATGTGGGCCTGTATGGTTATCGCACCGATGCGCTGGAGCGCATCGTCCAGCTGCGCCCATCGGCGCTAGAGAAGGCTGAATCGCTGGAGCAGCTGCGCTGGCTTGAGAATGGCTGCAAGGTCCGGGTCGGGCTCACCGCGCATGCTTCGTTCTGCGTGGATACGCCGGCCGATCTGGAGGAGGCCCGCAGAAGGGTGGCCGCCCGCTAGATTTGACCGCCCTTGCCATGGCCATCGATCGCGACCTGCACGACCTGCTCCTCTGCCACGATTGCGTGATCGTGCCTCAGTGGGGCGGCTTCCTCACGCATTACAGACCGGCCCGCCTCGATGAAGCGCGCAAGGTCATCCTTCCGCCTGGGAAGGAGCTGAGCTTCAACCGGCATCTGGTGCGCAACGACGGCCTCCTTGCGGATCGACTGGCCAAGCGTGAGGGCATCGGCTTCGACAAGGCCAGCGCGTTGATCGACTCCGAGGTGGCCGGCTGGCGCCTGACGTTGGACCGGCAAGGCCGATTGGAGCTGCCGAGCATAGGCATCTTCTTCCGCGATGCCGAGCACAACCTTCAATTCGATCCGGACCGTCGCACGAACTACCTGCGCGACGCCTACGGGCTGCGCTCATTGCCCGCTGTGCCGACGCAGATCGGCCGCAAGGAACCCATCGTGGTCCCGTTGGCGAAGCCCGCATCGCCAGGCAGCGTGGAGCCGGATCGGCGCGCCAGGTACCTGGGCTGGGCAGCGGCCGGCGTGGCTGCGCTCGTGGTGGCCGCCGCGGCCGTATGGGTGTTCAGTCAGAAAGGGGAGGCCGGCGGTCAATGGAGCGGTTGGGCATTCTTGAAGGCGGCGCCCGAGCCAACCTATCGGGCACCGGCCGCCGCCGGGTTCGCGCCGGTAGAGGTGATTCCGCGCTTCAGCATGCCGGATCCCGAGAGCGGAATGAGCGAAGTGGTGCTGGATGCCGAGAAGGATGTGCGGATCCTGATCGCCGCACCTGTCGCGAGCGCGGCCGTTGCCGACACCACACGAGTGGTGATGAATGCAGTAACACCCGATGAAGAGGACCTGCGGTACCATGTGGTCGGCGGCTGCTTCGCGCAACCTGAGAACGCGGATAAGCTGCTCGCGCAGCTGGTCGCCAAGGGATTCCCCGCTCGTCGGCTTCGCAAACGCGGACAACTGCACCCGGTCGTGTTCGGCAGCCACGCGACACGTGAAGCCGCGATGGCCCAACTGCAGTCGGTGCGGGTGAGCGAGGGACGGGCCGCATGGCTCCTGGTGCGCTGACCGGAGATTTTCCCCTCGCCGCCACCCTAGCTTCGCACCCCTTGAACCAAGCATGACGATGCGCGCGCTGGAACTTGAGTCGTGCACGGTGACCTTCATCGACGAGGACATCGTGCACACCCACTTCAAGGATGATCATCTGGTGAGCGTGGAGGATGTCCAGCGCATGTTCGAGGCGATCGAGGCCGAGCGGGATGGCAGGAAGGTGCTGCTCATGGTCTCCGTGGGACTCAATACCACCATGAGCAACGAGGCACGCGCCTTCGCGGCGCACTCACCAGAGTCGTCCATGCATATCGCAGCCGATGCCATCATCGTTCGGGATTTCGGGCACCAGCTCGCCGCCAATGTTTTCGTCCGGCACCACAAGCCCGGCCGACCGATACAGATGTTCCCCGACCGCGATAGCGCGCTGGCCTGGCTGCGCACGCAACGGCACCTCGTCGTTTGAACCCATGATGAAGCGAAGCATCCTCCT
>JAEUSX010000140.1 GCA_016788405.1 Flavobacteriales bacterium | reverse complement strand
CGAGCGCCACGGCCGCCGCGCGCGTCGAGCCCGCGCAGCAGCTCACCGGCCACCACAACTACTTCATCGGCAGCGACCGATCGAAGTGGCAGGGCCATGCCCGCGCCTTCGCCGAAGCGCGGATGAAGGAGGTGGCCCCGGGCTGCGATGCCCTCTTCCGCGCCTCGCGCGCTGGAGCCAAGTACGACCTGATCGTGGCCCCCGGCGCCGACCCTGCGGCGATCCACGTGGAATTCGAAGGCGCGGACAAGGTGGAATTGCGCGGCGCGGCGCTTGTGGTGCACACCTCGCTCGGCCGCCTCACGGAGCGCATCCCCATCGCCTACCAGGAGATCGACGGTCAGCGGCGCGTGGTGCATTGCCGCTACACGCTGCACGATGGCCAGGTCGGCTTCAAGCCCGGCGACTACGACAAGCGGCATCCGCTCATCATCGACCCCACCCTGCGCTTCGCCACATTCTCCGGGTCCTTCAGCAACAACTTCGGCTACACGGCCACCTTCGATCAGCTCGGCTTCCTCTATGCGGGCAGCACGGCCTTCGGCAACCAGTTCCCCGTGACCACCGGCGCCTACCAGACGCAGTGGGCCGGTGGCGCTGGGCAGCAGAACGGCGGCACCGACATCGCCATCACCAAGTACGACACCACGGGCACCTTCCTGGTGTGGAGCACCTACCTCGGCGGCGATGGCGACGAGATGCCGCACAGCCTCATCGTGGATGGCAACGACCAGCTCGTGCTGCTGGGCACCACCGGCTCCACGGATTTCCCGACGCCCGCAGGCGCCTACGACAACAGCTTCGCGGGCGGCTCCACCGTGACGCCACCGGGCCTTGGCATCTCCTACCCCAACGGCAGCGACATGGTGGTGGCGCGCCTCAGCGCCGATGGCAGCGCGCTCATCGGCAGCACCTACCTCGGCGGCACGGCGAACGACGGATTGAACTCGGGCGTGGGGCTGAAATTCAATTACGCCGATGAGGTGCGCGGCGAAGCGCTGCTGGATGCGCAGGGCCGCGTGTGGGTGGTGAGCTGCACGCAGACGCAGAACATGCCGGTGACTCCGGGCGCGGCGCAATCCTCGTTCGGTGGCGGCAGCCACGATGGCTACGTGGCGCGCTTCAACGCGCAGCTCACGCAGCTGCAGTACGCCAGCTACCTCGGCGGCAGCGCGCCCGATGCGTGCTACAACGGCGAGCTCGATGATCAAGGACGCCTTTATGTGTGCGGCGGCACGGTGAGCGGCGACCTGCCCGCGAGCGCGAGCGCGGTGCAAGGCAGCTTCAACGGCGGCGCGGCCGATGCTTTCGCGGCGCGGCTCAGCGCGAATGCCTCCTCGTGGGAGCGCCTCACCTACTGGGGCAGCAGCGGCTACGACCAGTCGTACTTCATCGAGCTGGACCAGGAGGGCAACGCCTTCCTCTTCGGGCAGACCAATGCGCCGAGCGGCGAGCTGATCCAGAACGCGCCGTACAACATCCCCGGCGGCGGGCAATTCATCACGAAGCTCGATCCGGAGCTGAGCAACGTGCTCCTGAGCTCGCGCGTGGGCGCGGGCGATGGCACGCCGGACATCTCGCCCACGGCCTTCCTCGTGGATGTGTGCGACAAGATCTACACGAGCGGATGGGGCAGCAGCGCTGGCGGATTGGGCGGCGGGCTCACCACCACCGGATTGCCGGTGACCAGCGATGCGCATCAACCGACCACGGCCGGCCACGACCTCTACCTCGCCGTGTTCGACATCGACATGACCGCGCTGACCTATGCCACCTACTACGGCGGTCCGCAGAGCCCGGAGCATGTCGATGGCGGAACCAGCCGCTTCGACCGGCGCGGGCGCGTGTACCAGAGCGTGTGCGCAGGCTGCCAGAACAACGACGACTTCCCGACCACGCCCGGAGCCTGGAGCGCCACCAACAACAGCAGCGGCTGCAACAACGGCGTGCTCAAGTTCGATTTCGACGCGCCGCTCACCATCGCGGCCTTCCTCGCGCCGGACACGATCTGCGCGCCGTTGAGCGTGGTCTTCACCAACCTCAGCAGCGGCGCCACCGGCTATCTCTGGGACTTCGGTGATTCGCAAACCTCCACCGCCGCATCACCCACGCACACCTACGCGCAGCCGGGCACCTACACCGTTACGCTCACGGCGACGAGCCCCATCACGTGCAACGGCCAAGACGTCGCCACGGCCACGGTGACCATCGAGCCGGCGGGGCCGCAGCTGCAAGCCATGAACGACACGCTCGTGTGCGGGCCGCTCGCCTCCTTCACGCTGGTGGCCAACAGCTTCGGCACCGCCGATACCTGGCACTGGAGCAGCAACGCGCAATTCACCGACCTGCTCAACGCCTCGTTCTCCGACAGCACCGCCACCCTCTCGCCCGCGCAGAGCGGGACCTACCATGTGCGCGCGAGCAATGGATCAGCATGCGTGTCGGAGGACAGCGTGGTCGTCACCATCTCGCTCGGAGCCATCAGCGTCGCCGGCGATCAAGGCATCTGCGCCCTCGATACCGCGCGCTTGATCCTCAGTGGCGCGGATCCCGGATCGGTGATCACGTGGTCGCCTGCCGAGGACATCATCAGCGGCCAGGGCACGGGCACGGCGCTGGTGGCACCCACGGAGCAGACCACCTATGGGGTGAGCGTAACCGCGCCCAGCGGCTGCGCATGGAGCAGCACGGTCACCGTGAGCGTTTCGCCGCTCTTCGGCAACACGGTCACCGCGACCGCCACGCCCGATCTCGTGCTGCCCGGCACCACGGTGCAGCTGCAAGCGACGCCGGGCAATGGCGTCACGTATTCCTGGCAGCCGTCAGGCCTGGTGAGCAATCCGACCATCGCCAACCCCACGGCCGTGGTGAACGAGACCACCACCTTCACCGTGACCGTGAGCGATGGCATCTGCACGCGCGCGGTTCCCGTCACCGTGAAGGTGCACGAGCTGCGCTGCGAGGAGCCGGACCTCTTCGTGCCCAACACCTTCACGCCGAACGATGATGGCACGAATGACGTGCTCTACGTGCGCGGCATCCACATCGCGCGCATGGAGTTCAAGGTCTTCGACCGCTGGGGCGAGCTGGTCTTCGAGAGCACCGATCCGAAGAGCGGATGGAACGGCCAGTACAAGGGCCGGCTCGCGGATCCCGCGGTCTTCGTGTACCACTTGAAGGCCTGGTGCATCGATGGGCAGGAGTACTTCACCAAGGGCAATGTGACGCTGGTGCGATGAGGTCGAGCGGCAAGTCCTCAGCGGCGGGCGGCAAGTGGTGGCCGGTGGCGCTCCGCTTCCTGCATCCCGCGATCGCAGCGTGGGCATCGATGCTTCTCGGCGCATCGATCGGCGTGGCACAGGACATCCACTTCTCGCAGTTCTTCAACGTGCCGATGGGGCTCAATCCGGGGTGCATCGGCCAGTTCGATGGCGATTACCGCGCGCACGGCGTGTTCCGGCAGCAATGGCGATCGGTCACCGTGCCGTACCGCACCTTCGGCCTGGGCGGCGACGCGCGCGACTTCAAGGGCGTCAAAGGACTGGGCGTCGGCGCATGGCTTTTCAACGACCGCGCGGGCGATAGCCGCATGAACCAGTTCCACTTGAGTCTCGGTGGCAGCTGGACGAAGGCCGTGGACGCTGACAAGCGCCACTTCCTCTCGCTCGGCGCCCAGTTCGGCTTCACCTCGCTCACCATCGACCGGAGCGCGCTCAGCTACGATCAGCAGTTCAACGGCATCACCTACGACCCGAATCTTCCGAACGGCGAGACCTACGATCGGTCGGGCCTCGTGCACATCGATCTGCACGCGGGCGCGGTGTACCGCTACGTGCGCGCTCCGCGCCAATGGGCGCAGGCGGGCATCGGCTTCTTCAACCTCACCGCGCCGAACGTGGGCTTCCTCCCAGGGCCGTCCGTCGCGCTGGACCGCCGCTTCGATCTGCACGCCCTCCTCTCCTTCCGCATCACCGATGACATCGATGTGCTGCCCGCGATGCGCTGGATGGCGCAGGGCACCTTCCGTGAGCTCGACCTCGGCGCCAACGGCCGCTACATCCTCCTGGAGCGTTACGGCCTGAAGCGCGCGTTGCTCGCCGGCCTGCACCTGCGCGCGCGCGATGCGGGCTTCGTCTTCGCCGGCCTGGAGCGCGACGATTGGACCTTCGGCATGAGCTACGACTTGAACACCAGCGCCCTCGTGCCCGCGAGCAGGCATCGTGGCGCCATCGAGTTCACCGCCATACGGATCTGGAGGAAGCGGCCGCCGGTCCCCGTGCGATTCAAGGCCTGCCCCGAACAGTTGTAACGCCTGAACATGACCTCGTCGCAATCGCTGGGCCTCGGTCGTTGGGTGGTCATCTTGCTCCTCCTGTGCGCGAGCATAGCGCGAGGCCAGTCCTTCGATCAATGGGTGAAATGGGGCGATGCCGCCATGGCGCGCGGCGAGCACTACGGCGCCACGCGCTTCTACGATGGCGCGCTGGCCCTTGATGGCGGACGTTTGAGCCTGCAATGGAAGCAGGCGGAGGCGTGCCGGTTGAGCCATCAGTACGACCGGGCCGCCGAGCTCTATGAGCGCGTGCAGAAGAAGGACCAGGGCCGCACCTACAAGGAAGCGCTGCGCTGGCTCGGCGAGATGCAGTTGTGCAACGGCGCGTACGAGGCGGCGGAGCGCACATGGAACAAGGTGCTGCAGAAGGAGAAGGACAAATCGTCCTTCACGGCCAGGCGCGCGGAGAACGCGCTCACCGGCTGCGGACTGGCCAAGGTGCTCCGCGCGGACAGCTCGAAACGGATCGAGCACCTTCCGCAGCCCATAAACACCTACGACAGCGAATTCGGCGCGCGCATCGGGCCCGATTCGCTGCTCTACTTCGCCAGCCTGCGCGGCAAGCTGAACCGGCAGGGCGAAGTGGAGGACACCGCCGCGTACCGCTCGGCGCTGATGCGCGCGGAGAGCAAGGAGCCGGTGCCGATCGCTGGCGCGCTGAACGCCGCAGGCGACAACGCCAACATCACCTGGAGCCGCGATGGCCGCTGGGCGCTCTTCACGCGCTGCGAAGGACCTTGCCGCATCCACATCGCGCCGATCAACGCCGATGGCAGCGCCGGCGAAGCGCGCGTGCTGCCTGGCATCGGCGATGACGCGAGCAGCACGCAGCCCATGATCGCGTGGTGGGACGAGCGCGAGATGCTCCTCTTCGCCAGCGATCGCGCAGGCGGCGCGGGCGGCCATGATATCTGGACAGCCGAGTTCAGCGATGGCGCCGTGCGCAACCTCTCCCCGCTCGACCGCTTCGTCAACTCGCCCGGCAACGAGCGCAGCCCGTGGTACGACGAGGCCACGCGCATGCTCTGGTTCAGCAGCGACTTCCATCCCGGACTGGGCGGCTTCGACCTCTTCCGCAGCGCGTGGGGCGCCGACGTGTTCGCAGCGCCCATCAACGCCGGCCTTCCTTACAACAGCCCCGCGAACGACCTGTACCCCGCCGTGTACCCGCAGCGCGGCGAGGTGTGGATCACCAGCAACCGCAAGGGCTCCTTCGCCAGCAAAGGCGAGACCTGCTGCAACGACCTGTACCGCATCACCGTGCCCAAGGCGGCGACGCCCGCACCGATGGAGGAAGCGCCGGTCGCCACCGTTCCGACGGCGCCGGTGGCGCGGCTCGCGGCCTTCGCGCGCGCCTTCCCGCTGAAGCTCTACTTCCACAACGACGATCCCGAGCCGCGCAGCTGGGCCACCACCACGCCGCAGACCTACGACGCGTGCTACGCGCGGTACAAGGCGCTCACCGGCGAGTACGCGCGCGCCACCGCCGACTCGGCGGGCGTTGAGCGCTTCTTCGCTCAGGAAGTGGATGGCGGATGGACGGCGCTCGCGGAATTGGAAGAGGTGCTGCGCGCCGTGCTGCAAGAAGGTCGCAGCGTGACGCTCGAGGTGCGCGGCCATGCCAGCCCGCTGGCCCGCACGGATTACAACCGCAACCTCAGCATGCGCCGCATCGAGAGCCTGCGCAACCACCTGCGCGCCGTGGGCGATGGCAGCTTCCTCTCCTACCTCAACGGCACGGCAGCGAACGGCGCGCGGCTCACCGTGAAGGAACTGCCCTTCGGCGAGGAGCGCACGGCCAGCGGCGTGAGCGACGCGTTGAGCGATACGCGGCAGAGCGTGCACAGCGTGGAGGCCATGCGCGAGCGCCGCATCGAAGTGGTGGGCATCGGCCTCGAGAGCCGCGAGGCCACGCCGCTCGGGCTGCGCATCGCGAAGCACGTGGGCACCTTGAAGCAGGAGGAAGAGCGCCGCATCGCGTACACGCTCACCAACACCGGGAGCACGGCCATGACCCTGCTGAAGAGCGAGGCTGATTGCGGCTGCACCACGGCGGAGCTCCCGAAGGCGCCCATCCCGCCCGGCGGGAGCGCGGTGGTGGAGGTCACCTTCAACGGCCGCGCGAAGGAAGGAGCGCTGCGCAGGGTGGTCTTCGTGGAGACCGATGGCGAACCGTTCCAGTTCGAGCTGGTCCTTGAAGGAGAGGTGGTGCCGTAACATCGCACCATGCAACTCCTGCTCATCTCCAACTCCACCATGCCGGGCGAGCCCTTCTTCACCTGGCCGCGCGCGCACGCGCAAGCGTTCCTCGAAGGCCGCCAACGCATCGCCTTCGTGCCGTTCGCGGCGGTGGAAGCGCAGTACGACGCTTACGCCGACAAGGTGGCCGAGGTCTTCGCCGCGCTGGGCAAGGAGATCGTGAGCCTGCATCGCGAAGCGGATCCCGCGAAAGCGCTGGCGGGCGCCGATGCCGTCGCCGTGGGCGGAGGGAACACCTTCCTGCTCATCCGCGCGCTCTACCGCAGGAACCTGATCCGGGCCATCGGCGAGCAGGTGCGCGGCGGCATGCCCTACATGGGCTGGAGCGCGGGCGGCAACGTGGCCTGCCCCACCATCATGACCACCAACGACATGCCCATCGTGGAGGCGCCGAGCATGCGCGCGCTGCACCTGGTGCCCTTCCAGATCAACCCGCACTACACCGAGGCCACCATTCCCGGCCACGGCGGCGAGAGCCGTGATCAGCGCATCGCGGAATTCCTCGCCGTGAACCCGAACATGCCCGTGGTGGGATTGCGCGAGGGATCGCTGCTGCGCGTGAACGGCGCGAGCATGCGTCTGGAGGGCAATGGCATGAAGCTCTTCCGGAACGGACACGAGCCGAAAGAGATCGCGGGAGGCACGGAGCTTCGCACCTCGCTCACCGGCGCCTGATCCGCTGCTGAGCGCCTGCGCTCCCGCTCGAAGCCGGGAGGATGGCGCGATTACATTCGGCCCGCCGTGAAAGAGCTCCTTCAATCGCTGGGCCTCAATCTGCTGCTGCTGCTCAAGGTGGCGGTGATCATCGGCGGCGCCTTCGTGGCCGAGCGCATCATCCGCAAACTGCTGCGCCGCTTCTACCTGAAGAGCGACCAGGGCCATGAAGGCCGCACGCGCTACCGCTTCCTGCGCAACGCCACGCGCTTCATCGTGGGCTTGATCGCCGTGGGGCTGGTGGTGTACACGGTCCCTTCCTTCAAGGACCTCGCCGTCACCCTCTTCGCCGGCGCGGGCATCCTGGTCGCCATCCTCGGCCTGGCCACGCAGCGCGCCTTCAGCAACATCATCAGCGGCATCTTCATCGTCAGCTTCAAGCCCTTCCGCGTGGGCGACCTGATCAAGGTGGGCAGCCTCGAGGCCGGCACCGTGGAGGACATCACCTTGCGGCACACCGTGATCGTCACCTTCGAGAACCGGCGCATCATCATCCCCAACGCGGTGATCAGCGATGAGGTGATCGTGAACAGCTCCATCGGCGATGAGACCACCTGCGAGTACATCGAAGTGGGCGTGAGCTACGAGAGCGATGTGGACAAGGCCATGGCGGCCATGCAAGCCGAATGCGAGGCGCACCGCGATTGCCTGGACCGTCGCACTCCGGATGAATTGAAGCGCGGCATGCCCAAGGTGCTCGTGCGCCTGGTGCGGATCCAGGACAGCGACCTGCTGTTGCGCGCGTATGCATGGGCCAAGGACCCCGTGACCGCGCGCCAGATGCACTATGAGCTGAACCGCGCGATCAAGCTGCGCTTCGACCGGGAGGGCGTGGTGATCCCCTACCCGCAGCGGACCGTTCACCTCAAAGGCCCCGTGACGGTGGCACAGGCATGAAGAAAGTGAAGACGCGCGCCGCGAAGGCCGGGCTGCCGCCGGGCTCCCTGGTGCATGTGGGCGACGACGACCTGGCGCGGCCGATGACCGTGGACCTCTTCGCGTACGACGCGCATACTGTCGTCGAGCGGAAGCTCAACAGCGTCGATGAATTCACCGAGATCGAGCAGGGCCATGTCGGCTGGCTCAACATCGACGGGCTCAACAGCGAACGCATGCTCGCGCACATCGGGGAGCGCTTCAACCTGCACCCCCTGCTGCTGGAGGACATCCTGAACACCGACCACCGGCCCAAGCTCGAGGAGTTCAACGACTGCCTCTTCGTGGTGAGCCGCATGCTCGGCCTCGACGAGGAGACGGGCGGCATCCAGCAGGAGCAGATCTGCTTCGTGCTGCGCAAAGGACTCGTGATCTCCTTCCAGGAAACGCCGGGCGATGTGCTCGACCCCATCCGGGAGCGCCTGCGCAAGGACCTGGGCCGCGTGCGCCGCTGCGGAAGCGACTACCTCCTCTACGCGCTGCTCGACGTCATCGTGGACGAGTACTTCGCCATCGTGGAGCGCCTGGGCCAGCGAATCGAGCAGCTGGAGCGCAAGGTGACCGCGCGGCCGGGGAACGAGGACCTGCACACCATCCAGGAGCTGCGCGGCCTGCTCATCACCGTGAACCGGTACGTGACGCCCATGCGCGAGCTGGCGGGCCGCCTCAACACCATCCAGAGCGAGCTCATCGACAAGAGCACGCGGCGCTACATCAACGACCTGCAGGACCACACGGTGTACATTGCCGAGACCATCGGCACCTTCCGCGAGATGCTGCTGAGCGTGGAGAACACCTACCACGCCGGCCAGAACCTGCGCATGACGCAGGTGATGAAGCTGCTCACCATCATCAGCACCATATTCATCCCCCTCACCTTCATCGTGGGCATCTACGGGATGAACTTCGACCACATGCCCGAGCTCCGCTGGCACTACGGCTACTTCGCCGTGATGGGCGTGATGCTGGTGATCGCGCTGGTGATGCTGGCGTGGTTCCGGCGGAAGCGGTGGTTGTGAGGGGCGCGCGTCCATCCATGCCGTTATTTTGCGCCGTCATGAGCCGTACACGCATTCCCCGGGACGAACGCAGATGCTCTCCTGCGCTCCGGGCCGTCGCGCTCGTGGCATCCGCTTTCCGCTGATGGAATCGCGCGCCCTCCCCGTGCCCCGGCTCTTGGCAGCCGCCCACGCGCAAGGGCCTTCCCGATGCTCCAAGCCCGCAGCAGGCAGCAGGCCGTTCACGCCCCGCGTGCCGCTTGCCGCTCATCGACCGCCTACTTCCTCCCGCCCATCGTCATCTGAAAAATGAAGACCCGCTACATCGACCTCATCGAGCAGACCTTCGATTTCCCGAAGGACGAATTCAAGCTCGACGGCGAGAACCTGGTGTGGAACGACCTGCCGCTGGTGGACCTGCTGAAGAAGCACGGCACCCCATTGCGCATCACCTACCTGCCCAAGATCGGCGAGAAGATCGAGATGGCGCGGAGCAGCTTCGCCAAGGCCTTCGCCGCGCACGACTACCAGGGGAAGTACGAGTACTTCTACTGCACCAAGAGCAATCACTTCCATTACGTCATCGACCAGGTGCTGAAGAAGGGCGTGAACCTGGAGACCAGCAGCGCCTACGACCTGGAGATGATCGAGCTGCTCATCGAGCGGGGCCGCATCACCAAGGACAGCACCATCCTCTGCAACGGCTTCAAGGACGAGCGCTACATCAAGGGCATCGGCCGCCTGGCCAACCGCGGATTCAAGGTGGTGCCCATCATCGACAACATGGGCGAGATCTACGCGCTGGACGAGGTGATCGACGGCCACTGCGACATCGGCATCCGCATCGCGGCGGAGGAGGCGCCCAAGTTCGAGTTCTACACCAGCCGCCTCGGCATCGGCTACAAGGACATCATCCCCTTCTACATGCGCAACATCAGCAAGCAGAAGAAGTTCCGCTTGAAGATGATGCACTTCTTCATCAACACCGGCATCACCGACACCGCCTACTACTGGAACGAGCTGAGCAAGTGCGTGAACGTGTACTGCGACCTCTGGAAGCTCTGCCGCACGCTCGACACCCTCGACATCGGCGGCGGACTGCCCATCAAGAACAGCCTCAACTTCAGCTTCGACACCGACTACATGATCGGCGAGATCGTGGGCCGCATCAAGGACGTGTGCGACGAGAACAAGGTGCAGGAGCCCAACATCTTCAGCGAGTTCGGCAGCTTCACCGTGAGCGACAGCGGCGCCACCTTCTTCAGCATCGTGTACCAGAAGAAGCAGAACGAGAAGGAGCGCTGGGACATGATCGACGGCAGCTTCATGACCACGCTCCCCGACACCTGGGCCATCAGCAAGCGCTTCATCATGCTGCCCGTGAACAACTGGCACGACGAGTACGAGCGCGTCTTCCTCGGCGGCATGACCTGCGACAGCGACGACTACTACAACAGCGAGCAGCACGTCAACGCCATCTACCTGCCCAAGTACCGGCCGGACCGCAAGCAGTACCTCGGCTTCTTCAATACCGGCGCCTACCAGGATTCGCTCGGCGGCTTCGGCGGCATCCAGCATTGCCTGATCCCCAAACCCAAGCACGTCCTCATCGATCGCAACGCCGACGGAAGTCTCACCGACCGCGTGTTCGCGGAAGTGCAGAGCGCGGAACGGATGATGGAACTACTGGGATATCTGCCGCAGGAGGAGTTGGTGAGGAAGTAGGCATCACTCGCACCTGGCCATGTTGTCGAAACTCAGCGGCCTTCTCTTTACCCTGACCTTGAGCGGGTGTTGTGTCAGCCACTACACGATGTTCGTTGAGCGCAATGCGAAGCGGCATATGCGTGAGCGCGGATACGGCGTGCATGGCGTGGTGCAAGAAGGAACAAGAAGTATGACCTTCAGCATCCAAGGCGACATGTGGCGCCGGAATTCCCCATGTGTTCCGAAGCCGGATACGAACGCCGTACATGTTGAGCGTGTTGGCCTCTATCACGTAGATATGGGCACCGAATTGGAAGGCAGACCCCTTCATGGCCTTTGCATCATCTCAGTAGAGGACTCCAACAAAGTGAGAGCGCTGCTGAAAGACGATAGTGACCTCATCGCCCGGATCGGATTCGGTCAAG
>JAEUSX010000043.1 GCA_016788405.1 Flavobacteriales bacterium | reverse complement strand
ACTTCGGAGCAGGCATGCTCAGAAGGAGGGAAGACATCAACCAGACCGATGGGCAAGGGTTGAGACAAGGACCATGGAAGGAGTTCTACCCCAACGGACGTGTGCGCTGGGAAGGTGGCTTCTTGGATGATAAGCGACATGGGATATTCAAGGAATACGATGTTCAAGGGAACCTGAAGGAGATGATGAAATACGACGTCGGCGTATTGGACACAGCGGCCGGAGACAAGCTGTCCGTTGAAATCAAGCGAACATTCCACCCGAACGGAAGGGTGGCATCGCTCGGCAGCTATTCCAAATCTGGCAAGCGAGAGGGGCTATTCAAGGAGTTCAAGCTCGACGGAAGCATCGCAGGAGCAAGGATCTACCAAGGAGATCAGGTCATCAGTGAAGGACTGGTGAATGAAGCAGGCGCGATGGAGGGCCCTTGGGTAGAGTACTATAACTCTGGAGAGAAGCGAGCCGAGGGAAGCTACAAGGAAGGAAAGAAGGAAGGAGACTGGACGTTTTACCACCGTAGCGGAAAGGTGGAGCAACGTGGCAAATACCTGTCTGGTCAGGCACACGGGCCTTGGACTTGGTTCTATGAAAATGGCGAAGTGCATCGGCAGGAGGTCTATCGCAAGGGCAGAGAGGATGGACCGTCAACAGAGTTCGATGAGGAGGGCGGGGTCATCACCCAGGGCGAGTACATCGACGGACGCAGAGAGGGGGTATGGCGATATGAGGTAGGGGATCATCGCGAAGAGGGCTCCTATAAGGACGGATTGAAGGATGGTTCATGGAACTACACATACGGAGATGGCAAGCGCTACTTCACAGGTTCTTTTCAGAATGGCGAGCCCGACGGGAAGCACCGCTGGTATTGGCCGAGTGGGAGGATCAAGCAAGAAGGCCGATTCTCTGGCGGACTCGCCCAAGGAGAGCACACGCTTTTCCTCGAGGACGGAACGATCGATATGGTGATCAGATACCGCGACGGTGTGGAAATTCGAATCGATGGTGAGCGCGTCCCCCCCCCTTATGGGCTTGGCGACAATCATCCATGAGGCGTAGACCGGATTGATCCATGGAGCAGGAAGATTGGAGAAGGGCGCATGCCGAGCTGCGCAAACGCTACGATGACCTGCTGAACGGCAACCTCGCCGGCATTTTCCGCACCACGCCCGAGGGCGTCTTCCTGGAGTGCAATGATGCGATGGCCCATATGCTGGGTTACTCGGGCAGCGCGGAGCTCATGAACATGAATGCCGTCGTCCTGTACTTCTCTCCGGAGGACCGCATGCGCTACCTGGAGGATCTGAAGGATCGAGGTCGCTTGGTGAACTACGAGATAAGGCTTCGGCACAAGTCCGGAAGAGCGGTATTCGTTCTGGAGAATGTTTATCTCGTCGACGAAGGTGACGGTACGCGCTCCGTGCTCGGCATGCTCATGGACATCACCGCCCTCAAAGAGGCCCAGGCGTCCTTGAGCGCCACGATGGCGAGTTACCGCGAGCTGGTGGACCTCATGCAGGACGGCCTCATTCTGGTGCAGGGAGGGGTGCTGAAGTTCGCCAACCCTGCGGCCAGAAACCGCTTCCCCAAAGATCCGCGCGGAGCCTCTGTCGAATCGCTGTTCGAGATGGACGGTCAGGAATCCATCACGCAACATGTCCGCCAAGCCGAAGCCGGCGAGACGACCGGTGGCGTCCTTCGAATCGCGGGGTCTCCCGACCACGAATATCATTTCACCTGCTCTCCCGCGCAGCACGAAGGCCTAAGCGCGGTTCAGCTCACACTCAGGGATCATTCGGCGCACGAACGATTGATCAAGGAGCGCGTGCAACTGCAGATCGCCCAAGAGGTGAACCAGGTGCTTCGGGAGGAGATCGAAACGCACCGACGCACGCAAGCGGAGCTCAGGCAGTCCCGACGTTTCGCACGAAGCCTGATTGACAGTTCGCTCGACATGATCATGGCTGCGGATGAAGAAGGGCGGATCACGGAGTACAACCCTGCCGCGAGCATCCGATTCGGCTATGAGGCCGATGAGATACTGGGCAAGGACACCCCCCGGCTTTATGCGGACCCAGCCGAATACGCCAGGATCCAGTCGGAGCTGGATCGCCATGGGGCCTTTGCGGGAGAGGTGCGGAACATCGACAAGTTCGGCAATCCATTCATCAGTTACCTGGCGGCCTCGCGGCTCTTTGACGAGCGCGGCAAAGCCATCGGAGCGATGGGCGTTTCTCGCGACATCACTCGGATGAAGCTGGACCAAGAAGCTCTTCGCGCAAGCGAAGAACGCTATCGGGACCTGTTCGAGAACGCCTCGGACCTGATTCAGAGCGTCAGGGGCGATGGCCGCTTCGAATACGTGAACAATGCCTGGAGGGCGGCGCTCGGCTTCGAAGAGCACGAGATTCCGGGGCTTATGATCTGGGACGTGGTGCATCCGGACCACCTCGACCAATGCAAGGAGATCTTCAGACGCGTGCTGCTTGGGGAAAAGGTCGGGCTGATTCGAACGGTATTCCGCGCCAAGGATGGTCGCGCCGTCTTCATTGAGGGCACCGCCAACCTGCGCACTCGAGATGGTCGGCCGGAAGCCACGCGAAGCATCTTCAGGGATATCACGCACGAGTTGGCGGCCCGGCAACAAGCCCAAGAGCATGAAGCGCAGATGCGCGCGCTGTTCGAGAGCAGTGAGCACATGTTCTGGTCGATTGATCGATCATTACGACTCTCATCGTTCAACAAGGGGTACGCCAGCATGATCCAGCGTCTTTACGGGGTCGCGCCGGAAGTGAATCTGGACCCAGAAAGGCCAAGGGCCCGATTCGCGAGCGACGATTATCACGCGTTCTGGGAGGAGAAGTACCGTCAGGCGTTCAGCGGTCAGGCGTTGCGATTCGAGACGGACCGAGTGGATGTGTCCGGCGAGCGCGTCTGCAACGAGGTTTTCCTGAGCCCTGTTTTCAGTGCCGATGGCAGTGTTGAAGAGGTGTTCGGGATCGGGCACGAGATCACGGAGCAGAAGGTGGCCGAGGACACGGTTCGTGAGCAGGCCGCGCGCCTCAAGGCCATCTTCGAGAGCTCGGCCAACATGATGATCTGGACGCTTGACGAGGAGCTTCGGCTCACCTCCTTCAACGAGCACTTCCGCACGAGCATAGAAGAGCTGCATGCCATACGATTCGCCCTTGGAGATCCCTTTGCCGAGCGAATGGCTCCACGGGTGAGGCCCGGCGCGGCAAAACACTTGCTGGCCCGCTATGCCGCTGCCTTGAGAGGAGCGCCACAGCAATTCGAAGTGGAGCTCGTGGACATCAATGGGGACCCCGCATGGGTGGAGAACTTCCTCAACCCCATCATCATCGACGGAAGAGTGGTGGAGGTCTCTTGCCTGGCATACGGCATCACTGACCGCAAACAGGCCCAGCGCACCCTAGAGCAGAGCCTGTCGGAGAAGGAGGTCCTGCTCAAGGAGGTCCATCATCGCGTGAAGAACAACCTGCAGGTCATCAGCAGCATTGCCAAGCTGCAGGGTGAGCGACACGGCGTCGACCCAAGGGTGCGCGAAATGCTGCACCATAGCCGAGACCGGGTGCGCAGCATGGCGCTAATCCACGAGAGCCTGTACCAGACCAAGCAGTTCAGCAGCATCGACCTCGCCGATTACATCGACGGGCTGGCGCGCAACCTCATGCTCAGTTACAGCACCACCGGGCGCGTAGAGCTCGACCTTGATCTGGAGCCCGTGCGCCTGAGCATTGACCAGGCCATGCCCTGCGGACTCATACTGAACGAGGTCATCAGCAACGCGCTTAAACACGCGTTCCCCGATGGTCGGCAGGGGAGCATTCGCATCCGATTGAGGAGTGCCGGCGACCAGGTCACCATCCATGTTGCGGACGACGGGAAAGGCCTGCCCGAATCATTCAACGAAGCAGCCGATGGCGGTCTTGGACTAGAGTTGATCCAGCTGCTCACCTCACAGCTCGATGGCCGCATGCAGCGCACCGCTCGAAGCGGGGTGAGCTATTTACTTACTTTTGAACGGGTCAACCCAAGAGCCAATGGCGCAGACGAACGTACTCGTCGTTGAGGACGAGAGCATAGTGAGCAAGGACATCCAGCACAGCCTGAAGAAACTGGGCTATCATGTGGTGGGCGCGGCGAGCACCGGCGAGCAGGCCGTTGAACTGGCGCGCGAGCACGTACCCGATATCATCCTCATGGACATCATGCTCAAGGGGGAGATGAGCGGGATCGACGCTGCTGAAGCCATCCGGAAGGAAGCGAACATCCCCGTGATCTTCCTTACCGCTTACGCCGACGAGAGCACTCTGGCCAAGGCGAAGGTGACGCAGCCGTATGGCTACATCATCAAGCCGTTCAAGGAGATCGACATTCACACGTCGATCGAGATGGCTTTGTACAAGCACAAGAAAGAAGCGGAGGTGCTCAAAGAGCGCGACATGCTCTACGCGCTAGTTGAGAACAAGGACAGCAACGAGGACATCCTCTTCGTGAAGAGCAACAGCCGCCTGGTGAAGCTCAACACCAAGGACATCTACTTCGTGGAGGCGCTGAAGGACTATGTCGTGATCAACCTGCTGAACACGCGCTACACGGTGCATAGCACGATGAAGGACATCGAGGCGAAGCTGCCGGAGAACGAATTCATACGCGTGCACCGCAGCTTCATCGTGCGGGTCGATAAGATCACGGCCATCGAGCAGCCTAATCTGATCCTGGAGAACGACAAGAAGGTGATTCCGATCGGGGGCAGCTACAAGGACGACCTGTCCAAGCGCCTGAATCTCGTTTAGCGCTACTTCCTCTTCCCGCGACCCAGGCTTCTTCGCTGGCGCTCGCGCGATTGAGCGGCCGTCTTGCGCCTGCTTGCTCGCTCCTGTTTCCCTGATGGGCTGGTCTCGTCCCAGGCCCCCTCGCCGTTGCGCGCGAATTTCCCGGAGGTGGTCACGGGTCCGCGGGATTCGCCGCTCAAGGAGAATTCCACCGTGCGCTTGTCCATGTCCACCGCTTTGACGGTCACGGTCAACTCATCGCCCAAGCGGAACCTCCTGCCGGTTCGGTGGCCAACCACCGCGTAGCGCTGTTGATCGAAGCGGAACACATCTCCCGGCAATTCTCGCAGCGGGATCATCCCCTCGCACCGGTTCGCGCGCAGCTCCACATAAATGCCCCAGTTCGTCAGCCCGCTCACGATGCCCTCGAACGATTGCCCGATGCGCGCCAGCAGGTACTCCGCCTGCTTGTACTTGATGCTCGCGCGCTCAGCATCGGCCGCCTGCTTCTCCATGCGCGAGCTGTGCTTGCAGCTCACATCGAGCGCATCGCGGTCCATGTGCTTGCCACCGGCGAGGTAATGCGCCATGGCGCGGTGCACCAGCAGGTCCGGATAGCGGCGGATGGGGGAGGTGAAGTGGGTGTAATGCTCGAAGGCCAGTCCGTAATGACCGATGTTCTCCGTGCTGTAAATCGCCTTCGCCATGCTGCGGATCGCCACCTGCTTGATCGTGTTCTCCTCGTCCGTGCCCCGCACCTCCTGCAAGAGCCGGTTGATGGCATGCGGCAGGTCCTCATCCTTCACGCGGACCAGTTCGTGGCCGAAGCTCTTTGCGAGCAGGCGCAACTGCTCGATCTTCTCCGGGTCGGGCAGGTCGTGGACGCGATAGACGAATGGCGGGACGCCTCCCTTCTTCTGTTGGCCCACCCACGCTGCCACGCGCTTGTTCGCGAGCAGCATGAACTCCTCAATGAGCCAGTTGGCGGGGCCCATCACCTTTTCATACACGCCTAGCGGTCGCCCTTGCTCGTCGAGCTTGAACTTCACCTCGTTGCCGCCGATCTCCAGCGCGCCATTCTCGATCCGCTCCTTGCGCATCACTTGCGCGAGCCGGTGCAGCGTGAGCACTTCGTTCCTGAAGTCGCCATCGGCGCCATCGATGATGGCCTGCGCCTCGGCATAGGCGAAGCGCCGCTGCGAGCGCATCACGGTGCGCCCGAACCATTCACCCTTGATGCGCGCCTTCTCATCCAGTTCGAAGATGGCGCTGAAGCTGAGCTTGTCGGTATGCGGGTTGAGCGAGCAGAGGTCATTGCTGAGCTTCTCCGGCAGCATGGGCACCACGCGATCCACGAGGTACACGCTGGTGGCGCGGTTGGCCGCCTCCATATCGATCACGCTGCGCGGCGTCACGTAATGGCTCACATCGGCAATGTGGACGCCCACCTCCCAGAGTCCGTTATCGAGCTTGCGCAGGCTCAGCGCATCATCCAGATCCTTGGCATCATCGGGGTCGATGGTGAGCGTAGGAATGGCGCGCACATCGCGGCGCCGGGCGATCTCTTCGGGCGTTACGCCGTTGCCGATCTTCTCACTGGCCAGCTGCACGCTCTCGGGGAATTCCAACGGCAGTCCGAATTCCGCGAGGATGGCGTGCATCTCCACGTGGTGCTCGCCGGCGCGGCCCAGCACGCGGGTCACTTTCCCGCGCGGCATATCGCGGCTGTCCTTCCATTCGCCCAGCGCGATGATGGCTTTGTCGCCCTCCTGCGCGTTGAGGCTCTCGTGCGGCGGGATGAAGAAGGGCCGCTGCACGCGCTGGTCGTCGGCCACGAGCATGAGCCGCCCCTGCTGCTTGTGGATGGTGCCCACGAACTCGGTCCTGCGCCGTTCGAGGATGCTGAGCACCTTGCCTTCGGCGCGCGAGCCGCGGCTGCTCATCACCTTCACCAACACGCGGTCGCCGTGCAGCGCCACGCCCACGTTCTTGTTGTGGATGAAGATGTCTTCCTCGCCGCCTTCCACGCGCACGTACCCGGCCCCGCTGGCGATGATGTCGATGCGGCCCTCAACGCTGTCCTTCCCCCCCTGCGCGGTATAGCGTCCCTTCTTTCCGCTCTCGATCCGCCCTTCGTCCAGCAGCGCCTCGATGGCATCGAAGAGCAGGTAGCGCTGGCCTTTGTCCTTGAAACCCAGTTGCAAAGCCAGTTGCTGGCTGGTGATGCCAGCATGCCCGGAATGACGGATGGCGGCCAGGACGACCTGAGCGAGGCGGGCGGGCGAGGGTGACTCGGAACGGGAGAGCCCCTTGGAATCAGTGCGTTTGGACATGTACGGGGGCCCAGGGAGTACGATAGACCGGACCGGGCCGAAGGTATCGGCGCGCCTTGCGGCACGAACAACTCACACCTGTTGATAACCCGCTGAGGATCTCTACATTCGCGGCCCGTTTCGGGGAAATCGCCATGCTCGAGAGCGCCAAGATCTTCAGCGGTACCGCCACCAGGTACCTGAGCGAGCAGATCGCTGCGGCCAGCGGCGAGCGCTTGGGCGAGGTGAGCGTGGCCCGCTTCAGCGATGGCGAGTTCCAACCGAGCTTCGAGGAGACCGTTCGCGGCGAGCTCGTCTTCATCGTGCAGAGCACCTTCCCGCCCAGCGACAATCTCTTCGAGCTGCTGCTCATGGTGGATGCCGCCAAACGGGCCAGCGCCAAGCGCATCGTGGCCGTGATGCCCTACTTCGGCTTCGCCCGGCAGGACCGTAAGGACAAGCCCCGCGTCTCGGTGGGCGCCAAGCTGGTGGCCAACATGCTCACCGCGGCCGGCGTGGACCGCATCATGACCATGGACCTGCACGCCGACCAGATCCAGGGCTTCTTCGAGGTGCCGGTCGATCACCTCTTCGCCAGCACCATCTTCCTGCCGCACATCAAGGAAATGAAGCTGCCGGATCTAGTGATGGCGGCTCCGGACACCGGCGGCACCAAGCGCGCCAACGCCTACAGCAAGCACCTGGGCTGCGACATGGCCATCTGCTACAAGCAGCGCAAGGTGGCCAACCAGATCGAGCGCATGACCGTGATCGGCGACGTGAAGGACAGGAACGTGGTGCTCGTGGACGACATGATCGACACCGCCGGCACGCTCACCAAGGCCGCCGACATGATGATGGACCTCGGCGCCACCAGCGTGCGCGCGGTGTGCACCCACGCCGTGCTGAGCGGCGAGGCCTGCGCGCGCATCGAGAAGAGCGCACTGAAAGAGCTCATCGTCACCGACACCATCCCCATCTCCGCCGAGAAACTCGCGCAGACCACCAAGATCAAGGTGCTGAGCGTGTCGCAACTCTTCGCTGATGTCATTCGCCGCGTGCGGAGCCACGAGAGCATCAGCAGCCACTTCATCATCGCGTAACACCGTCAACCCATGAACAGGATCGAACTCAGCGGCAACGTCCGCCAACAAACCGGCACCAAGAGCGCCGCGCAGCTGCGCCGGGCCAAGCGAGTGCCCTGCGTGCTTTACGGCGGCACGGGCGTCACCCACTTCAGCGTGGATGAGGCCGCGCTGCGCAAGGTGGTCTTCACCTCGGAGGTCAACGGCATCGACCTCGTCATCGACGGCGCGAAGACCCTCGCCATGGTGCACCAGAAGCAGTTCCACCCCGTCAACGATCGGGTGGTGCACGTGGACTTCATGGAGATGAAGGAGGATCGGGAGGCGCGCGTTGAGCTCGCGGTGCGCCTCAATGGCCAACCGGTCGGCGTGCGCAGCGGCGGCAAGCTCAACCAGACCATGCGCAAGATCGCGGTGAAGGGACTGCCGAATGCCATACCCTCGCGCATCGAGGTGGATGTGACGGGGCTGGAACTCAACCAGAGCCTGCATGTCAGCGACCTGAAGCTCGATGGGCTTACTCCGTTGCACCGCCCTGAAGACGTCGTTGCCACGGTGAAAGTGCCGAAGAAAGTGGAAGAAGCCGCTCCGGCCGCTGAAGCCGCTGCTGCAGCTCCTGCCGCTGGCGCTGCCGCCCCGGCCGATGCCAAGGCCGCGGAGGCCAAACCAGCTGCGGACGCCAAGCCGGCCGCGAAGAAGTGAGAATCCCGCACGGCTCCTGTCGTGTGAATCTGAACGAAGCGGGCCCTCGACCATCGGGGGCTCGTTTCATTTGCATTGCGCATGAAATTCCTCATCGTCGGGCTCGGTAATCCGGGGAGCGAGTACGCGGGCACGCGGCATAACATCGGCTTCGCCGTGCTCGACCACTTGGCTGATGCCGCTGGAGTGCGCTTCGCGCCTGACCGCTATGGAGATCGCGCGGACCTGCGTCACAAGGGCCGAAGCTTCATCCTGATCAAGCCGAGCACTTTCATGAACTTGAGCGGCAAGGCCGTTCGTTATTGGTTGGAGCAGGAGTCGGTGCCGGTGGAGCGCTTGCTGGTCATCACGGACGACCTGGCCCTTCCCTTCGGCGACCTGCGCATTCGCGCTAAAGGAGGTGCGGGTGGGCATAATGGGCTCAGCAGCATCATCGAGACCATGGCTACCGAGGAGTTCGCACGTCTGCGTTTCGGCATCGGCAACGATTTCGCCAAGGGTCGACAGAGCGAATTCGTGCTGAGCCCGTGGTCTGAGGAGGAGCGCCAGACCCTGAATGATCGGATCGAGCTCGCTGCGAAGGCGGTGCTGCAGTTCGGCTTGCTTGGCGTATCGAGTGCGATGAACAATTTCAACAAGCGCTGAGTCACCTATTTTCGTCGGCCATGGCCAAGCTCTATGTGAACATTCCGGGCAAGAAGGAGGAGGTGATGCTTGAACGCACCGCGTCTTCCAAGCCATGGACCCTCGCTAACGGGACGGCTGCCGACCTGGTGCGCGTTGGTCCGGGCCGATTTAGCGTGCTGGTTGGCGGGAAGAGCTTCAGCGTGATCGTGCTGAAGGAGGACCGTGAGAACAAGACCTTGCGCCTGCGCATAGGCGCCCATACATGCACGGCGCGCATCGAAGAGGAGCAGGACCGCCTCTTGCAGACGTTGGGGGCCAATCGCTCGGCGCAGAAGGCCGGCGACCTCAAGGCGCCCATGCCTGGGCTCGTCCTCAGCGTTCTCGTGAAACCAGGTGATCGGGTGAAGAGGAACGACCCCGTGCTGGTACTAGAGGCGATGAAGATGGAGAATCTGATCAAGGCGCCCGCCGATGCAGAAGTGAAAGCCGTGCTCGCGGAGAAAGGCAGACCGGTGGAGAAGGGACAACCCCTGATCCAGTTCGCTTGAACGCGCCTCCGCGCCCTTGCTGATCATGCCCGCTGCAATGCGAAAACGCGTCGGCCATAGCGCGTGCAGGGCTCTTCGATGAACCTATAGAGGAGCCAGGAGGCAACCATCGTGGCGCAGGTGGCGAACAGAAAACTCGAGGAGTATGCCAGCACCGCGTTGAAGGGCGCGCCCATGTGCATCAGGAAGAAAGCGTAGGAGGCGTTGCCCAACTCAACCATGACGACAGAGCCCAGCACGCCTCGGAGAAACGTGTGCTCGGTGAGCAGGCCGAAGAGCAGCAGGCCAATGGCGAGCGGCAGGCAGATGTTCAACAGCACAACGCCCGCGACATCGTCGTAATCAACGCCGAGCCACGCTGCGCAGCACAATGCCGCAACGATTGCAGCGCCGCCCATTGCTGTCGGGAATCGCAAGGTCGCACGGAGGCTCCGTTCGCGCATTGCCTTGGCCAGCGCCACGCCAACCATGAACTCGAAGCTGCGGCCAAGGAACGTTGCGCCCATGAGGAAAGGATAGGAGGCCATGAAACCAGCTGGCGCCGCTCCCGCTCCCGCCTCCACGAGCAGCGCGCCAACGATCAGAAGGCTTCCGGGAATCGTCACCAAGGCGTATGGGACGCGGCGCATCAAACGAAACAGAAGCGGTGCCAAGAGGTAGAAGGCGGCCTCTGGCGTAAGCGACCACGCCTGTGCGATGCCGGTGGACCACCAATCCTCAAACCAGCCTCGCGTCAGTGTGGCATGCGCGAAGAGCATGGTCCACGTGAGGCCGGTCGATTGTTCTCCTTCAAGAAGCGGCCATGCGAAGGTCAGGGCGGTGAGCAGCCAGTACAGCGGCAGGATCCTCCAGGCCCTGCGAGCCAGGTAGCGCAGCACATCAGAGCCCGCCACATCGTGGTAGCGATGCGCGATGAGGAAGCCGCTCAGCACGAAGAAGACGGCCACCCCGGCATGCCCCTGACGCACCAACGAGAGCACACCAGGGTCTTGAAGCGCCGGGTGGCTGGGGCCATGGTGGTGGATGAACACGAGCCCGACGGCCAAAGCGCGCAGGCCTGTGAGCGCGGGCACGTCTTTCGGCGCAGGCACGCACGAAGGTCGCACATGCCGCCCGATCAGTCGGCGGTCAGCTCGATGTCGAACTCCACCAGATCAACGAATTGCTGGATGCGCGCATCGATATCCTCGCGCGAGACCTCGATGAGCCGTTCAATGCCGAATTTCTCGCAGGTGAAGCTGGCGAGCGCGCTGCCGACGATGATGGCGCGCTTCAGGTTGTCGAAACTGTGATCCTGGGTCCGTGCGAGGAATCCGATGAATCCACCGGCGAAGGTGTCGCCAGCGCCCGTGGGATCAACCACATCCTCCAGCGGCAATGCAGGCGCGAAGAACACACGTCCCTGCCCGAAGAGAAGCGCCCCATGCTCACCCTTCTTCACCACGAGGTACTTCGGCCCCATGGTGAGTATGCGCTGAGCGGCCTTCACGAGGCTATGCTCGCCGCTGAGCTGGCGCGCCTCAGCATCGTTGATGGTGAGGATGTCCACGCGCGCGATCACTTCCTTCAGCTTCTCCATCGCGGAGTCCATCCAGAAGTTCATCGTGTCCATCACCACAAGGGCGGGTCGCTCGGTCATCTGATCCAGCACCTTCGCCTGAATGCCCGGATCCAGGTTGCCAAGCATCACGTACGGTGCCGAACGATAGGCGGATGGCAGCTTGGGGTCGAGTTCGAGCAACACGTTGAGGCGGGTCTCCAGCGTGTCGCGCGAGTTCATGTCGTAGTGATACCGACCGGCCCAGAAGAAGCTCTCCTTCCCTTGCAGGACCTCCAGCCCGGCGAGGTCCACTCCGCGATCGCGCAGCTGCCCCATGACGGCCTCCGGAAAATCATCGCCCACCACGCTAACCAGCCCCAGCTTCTCCAGGAACACCGATGCGGCAAGGGAGATGTACGTGGCGGCGCCGCCCACGGTCTTCTCGGCAACGCCGAACGGAGTCTCGATCCGGTCAAAGGCAACAGTTCCGACAGTGATGAGCTGCATGTGAAGGGGCTTGAAAAAACGAAGGCCGCTCAAGCGGCCTTCCTCGCTCCCCGGGCTGGACTTGAACCAGCGACCCCATGATTAACAGTCATGTGCTCTAACCAGCTGAGCTACCAGGGAAGGACCCCTTTTTCAAGGGAGCGCAAAAGTAGGAAGCTCAAGCTTCCGGACAAGGGCCTATGAGCGATTCCTTGGGCGGGCGCCGATGGCAGGGGAAAGCGCGTCATTTGTGCGTCCAAACCACACCGACATGAGGCTCATTACCCTGGCAACCGGTCTTTTGCTTTCAATCGGCGCTTTTTCGCAAGCCATTTGCGAGCAGCTTACTGCGGGATTCGCTTGGGGCCCACCCACGGGATCAGACGCGATTCAATTCAGCAACACGACCACCGGTACCGGCGAGACCACCGTCTGGCAATGGAGCTTCGGAGATGGGGCAACAAGCGGCGATGCTCAACCCCTGCACGAATTCCCCGGCGCCGGCACGTATGAGGTTTGCCTCACGGCGATATCGGTCTTCATCCTCCCGAGCGGCGAGTCCATCACCTGCGTGGATGAATACTGCGCACCGGTGGTGATTGGCGGCGGCGGCAGCCCTTGCAATGGGTTCGAAGCGGGCTTCACCTGGACCGCGACCGCATCAGGCAATGGGGTGCTCTTCAGTAACGGCACCACGGGCACAGGCTTCCAGACCACGTGGCAGTGGATCTTCGGCGACGGCACCACGAGTACTGAAGCGCAGCCCGACCACGGCTATGCGGAACCCGGCACGTACACAGTGTGCCTGGTGGCCACCACGGTGTTCGAGACTTCCTCGGGCCTGCTTACGTGTGTCGATGAATACTGCGCGCCGGTGGTGATTGGCGGCGGCAGCAGTCCTTGCGATGGGTTCGAAGCGGGCTTCACCTGGACCGCGACCGCATCGGGCAATGGGGTGCTCTTCAGCAACGGCACCATGGGCACAGGCTTCCAGACCACCTGGCAGTGGATCTTCGGCGACGGCACCACGAGTACTGAAGCGCAGCCCGACCACGGCTATGCGGAACCCGGCACTTACACGGTGTGCCTGGTGGCCACCACGGTGTTCGAGACCCCGGCCGGCCTGATCACCTGCGTGGATGAGTACTGCGTGCCGGTAACGGTGGGCGGGGTGAACAACTGCGCGTGGCTGAGCGCGGCCTTCACGTGGGGCGCAGGCGCGAATGGCGTGGAGTTCGTGTACCAGCCGCAAGCGCCGAGCGGCGTTCAGCTGGAGTACCTGTGGGCATTCGGTGATGGCACAACCGCCACCACGCAGAACGCTTTTCACGTGTACACCGCGAGCGGCACCTACGAAGTGTGCCACACGGTGACGGCTTACGCGAGCAATGGGACGGTGCTCTGCACAGCCACAAGCTGCCAAGCGGTGAGCTGGCAGGGCGGCAGCGGAAGCCCTTGCGATGGGTTCGAAGCGGGCTTCACGTGGACCACAACGGCAAGCGGCAACGGCGTGCTCTTCAGCAATGGCACTACGGGCACGGGCTCCCAGACCACGTGGCAATGGAGTTTCGGCGACGGCGCCACGAACAGTGAAGCGCAGCCCGACCACGGCTATGCGGCGCCCGGCACGTACACGGTGTGCCTGGTGGCCACCACGGTGTTCGAGACTTCCTCGGGCCTGCTCACGTGTGTCGATGAATACTGCGCGCCGGTGGTGATTGGCGGAGAGCCGGAAGAGTGCGACCCCTCTTTCGCCTTAGAGATCAACTCCGAGCCCTCAGGCGCGGGATTCATCCTGGCCGCGAGCACGAACCTCCCGAACAACGGCATCACCTGGTCCTTCGACAACGGACTGGTCCTCTACGGCAGCTCGATTCAAGTGGACCTGAGCTCCGTGCTGAACATCGAGCTTTGCATCAGCGCATGGTACCAGCCCAACAACGTTTCGGATACCTGCTGGGCCACGGTGTGCGGATTGCTCAGTGAACTGGGCTTCGCGGTGAATGTGGGCCAACTGGATGGTGAGGTAATCTCGGTATGGCCGAATCCCGCAACAGATTTCCTGTTCGTTGGCACCGGCAGGAGTAGTGCGCAGGCACGCGTCACCATCTACGGCTCTGATGGTCGGATCGAGCGCGAGGTTTCCGTGAGTGGCGAGCACGCGCGGGTGGATTTGAGCGGCTTGGCGCCTGGCCTGAAGTCAATCGCCGTCAGCGGCAGGGTCGAGCGATTCAAGTTGGTGAAGGAATAGAGTCAGCGGAGATCCACACGGAGCCCGCCCATGAACTGCCAAGCACCGGTGGCGCTTGTCGGCATGGAGGGCAGCGAGATCAGCATGATGCCCGGACGCGTCTCCTGGTAAAGATGCAGCGCGCTCCAGAAGGGGCTGCGCTTGCCCAAGCGGAAATCGATTCCGAACAGCGCGTTCAAGCCGGCGTAGCCGGTGGTCGCGATGCGGAATTGCTCACGACCCAGCGTCTCGCCCTCGTAGTTGGCCATGCCATCCGGACTCTCCTCCCAGCGCGCAACGTTGTGAATGACCTCGGCGTTCCCTCCGGTTGCAAGCCCGGCCTGTAAGCCGATGCCGACGTACCAGGAGAAGCGCGACGGTGTGGCGCGGTGCGCGATGTAAGTGGCATCAAGGCCAAGCCTCGATCGGGTGAGCGTTGCCCTGTAGGACTCGCTCCAGGTGCTGTCCAGCACGTATTCATCGCCCGTACCCAACGAGACCAGCGTGTCATAAGGCGCTGTTTCCTCTCGCCCCCAATAGCCACGGGTCGTTTCGCCACCTCCATAGACCAGGCCTAGGCGCAGCCGCTGATCGAAACGGCCCGGTGTATCGCGAGCGCGATCCAGGTTCAGGCTAGCCGAAACGGTCGCTAGGGCAAGGCCGCCAACGGATCCCGGACCACGGGGCGAATCGCGGAAATCGGCGCCATACATGCCCGCCTCGCCACGTGGAGGCAGATCCTCCTGGAGCAAACTGGAACCTGGCAGCAAACGCCGCCAATCATCCTCGCTCAGCCAGGCGGCGCGCTCCAGTTGGAAGCCGAGGCCCAATGAGCCATCGACGATGAGCGGAGCTTGGGCCGAGGGTTCCTGTGCGCAAAGCGACAACGGCACGGCCAGCAGCGCCATGGAAATCAACAAGGGGAGGGAGGGTCTCATCGTACAGATGTTGAAGAATGGTGCGGCTTGACCGTGTTCTTGATCAAGCGTGCGCGTCGGCGGCGGGCGCGCGAAGCAGCCCCTTGCTCACCAGCAGCTCCGCGATCTGCAC
>JAEUSX010000176.1 GCA_016788405.1 Flavobacteriales bacterium | reverse complement strand
AGCCCTGCGGCGTGACCAACTGCCTCAACTTCGGCAACCCCTACGACCCGGAAGTGTACTGGCAGTTCGCTGAAGTGATCAGGGGCATGGGCGATGCCTGCCGCGCGTTCGAGACGCCAGTGACAGGCGGCAACGTGAGCTTCTACAACCACACCGTCACGGACACCAAGAACATCCCGGTCTTCCCAACTCCGACCATCGGCATGGTGGGCATCGTTCCCGATGTCACCAAGCGCATGAGCCTCGACTTCAAATCGAAAGGCGACCTCATCTTCCTGCTCGGCAAAGTGGTGGACGACATCGCGTGCAGCGAATACCTCTTGCGCATCCACGGCATCGAGCGCTCGCCGGCGCCCTACTTCGACATCGAGGAAGAGAAGCGCCTGCACACCATGCTGCTCATGCTCATCCGCAAAGGCCTCATCAACGCGGCGCACGATGTGAGCGATGGCGGCATCTGGACCACCCTCGTGGAGATGGCCATGCCGCGCGGCCTCGGCTTCGACGTGGTCACCGACAGCGAAGTGCGCGAGGACAGCTTCCTCTTCGGCGAAGCGCAGGGCCGCGCCATCGTCACGGTCGACCAGGACAATGAGGACGCCTTCCTGGACCTGATGGCGCAGAGCCGCGTGCCCAGCGTGCTGCTCGGCCACGTCACCCAGGGCAAGCTCATGGTGGATGATGCTTCGTTCGGCACCATCGCAGAAGCGAAGCGCACGTACGAGGAAGCGATCCCGCGGATCATGCGTGAACAGTGAACAAGATGGCCGCAGAGGCGCAAAGGCGCGGAGCAAATGACCCGGCATTCTCGCTCACGGCCTGAAATCCGGGCTGCTGGTATCGGAGTTCCCCCGCGTCTTTGGCGCTTGCTCCTCTCGCATGGTCCTCAGCGTCTCTGCGCCTCTGCGGCCAATCACAATTGATCAACTCCATGCCCCAACCTCCCTTCTTCGGCTCCCTCCCTGCAATCGGCGCACCTGCGCCCCAGCTCCGTTACGTGAAAGCGGACCGCACCGAATCATCGCTTGCCGCGCATCGCGGGCAGGTCGTCGTCCTGCTCATGTTCCCCAGTGTAGATACCAGCACCTGCGCCACGGAGATGCGCACCTTCAACCAGCTCGCGACAGGGCTTGGCGCCACCGTGCTCGCCGTCACCGCTGATCTGCACTTCGCCCTCAAGCGCTTCTGCGCAGCCGAGGGCATCGAGAACGTGGAGGCGGGCAGCGATTTCCGCTACCGCGATGCCGATGCGTGGGGCACGCGCATCGCCGAAGGCAACATGAATGGCGTGCTGGGGCGCGTCACCTTCGTGATTGACCAGAAAGGCGTTGTGCGCTATCGCGAGGTGACGCCGGAACTGGGCAGCGAACCGGATTACGAAGCCGCGTTGAACGCCGTGAAAGCGCTGCTCTGAGCGGATCAGGCGGACACGCTGCGCTCCGCTCGCCGCATGAGCGCGGCGAAGAACAAGGCCAGGACCGAGGCACCGACCACCCACTGCGGCCATTGCCCTTCAGGCAGACTCAGCCCACCGAGCCAGTCGATGATGGGTTGCGCGTAGGGCAGCGATGGCGATGCCGCAGGCGCGCCCGAAAGGCCGGCCGCGACCGCGACCACCAGGAACGCCACGCCGGCGATGCCCGCCCAGCCCCATTTCCCGATCAACGGCGGCACCGGCGTCGGGTCGGCAATGCGCGTCACCGCCACGCGGGCCATGATGCGGTCCGTGAGGTCGCGCTCCGGCCCCGCATGCCCTGCGGCCTGGAACAGCTTGCGCAGGTCGTTCTCGCTCATCTCAGGCATCGTTCAAAAGTAGTGCGCGTGCTTCCGGTCCCAGTTGGCGCTCCAGCACATCCGCCAGTTTCTTGCGGCCGCGGTGGAGCTTCACCTTCACATTCGACGCCCCCAGCCCGGTCACGGTTACGATCTCGTCCACGCTCATCTCTTCCAGGTAGTAGAAGCTCAGGATCGAGGCGTCGTCCGCAGGGAGCTGGGCCAATGCCCGATCCAGGTTCTCCTTCACATCGCCGGCCGGGGCGGCAGCTTCAGGCCCCGATGCGGGATGCTCGCTCAACTCGTCCACCGAGCCGCCGTCCGTGCGCCGTCTGCGCGCATGGCTCACCGCCGTACGGTACGCGATGCTGAACAGCCAGGTGCTGAACTTCGACGTGCCCGTGAACCCGCGCAGATGCTGGTAGGCCTTCACGAAGCTGTCCTGCGTGGCCTCCTCCGCGTCCTCGGCATTGCGCAGCACGCGGTGGCACGCGGTGTACACCATGTGCTGGTACTGGCGCACCAGCTCGCCATAGGCACGGCTATCGCCAGAGAGGATGCGCGCGATGAGGGGTGCGTGGTCCACGAGCGGCGATGTGACGAGCCGTGAGGCGGTGTCGGTTACAAAGGCCGCGCGCCGGGCGCTGCCCCACAAGGATCATGGTACAGGCGGGCCTCACCCGCGGACGAGCGGAGAACCCTGCCGGGCGGTGCCCTTGTAACCGGTCCGTCGCGGCGCGCGTCCGATGGGCAACAACACGAACGATCATGGACAGCCCCGCATCAGAGATCCTGGTTCCCTTCTTCGGACTCATCATCCCGTTCGGAACCGCCTTCGGCATCCTCTACCTCCACTACACCACGCGCCACCGCGAGCGCATGAACATGATCGACAAGGGCATGGACCCGCTCATCGCCAAACCCGCGCCCGACGGCCGCCGGGCCATGCGCAACGGCCTGCTCATGGTGGGCATCGGCCTGGGCCTGCTCCTGGGCTGGACCATCCAGCACAATCTGCTGGGGCCGCAGAGCGATAACCCCCTGCCCTTCTTCATCGGCGTGGCTGTGTGCGGCGGGGCCGCGCTCATGGCCTACTACCAGTTCTATGGCCGCAAGCACGAGGGGTAATCACGCCTGCGGAACAGGAAGAAGGGCGGGGCCGTGAGGCCCCGCTCTTCGTTCATCCATCCCCATCTTCGCCGAACCGCCGCCGGCGGGATGAGACCCATGCGCAGCGTCGTCCGCTTCTTCAAGCTCACCGGTGCCGTCGCGTTCTGGACCGTCCTCGTCTCGGCCTCCTGGGTGGCGCTGCTCGGCGTGGCCAACCCGCCCGTCACCTGGGTGATGGTGGAGCAGAGCAGGGAACAGGAGGAATTCCACCGGCGCAACGTGCGCCTGGAGGAAATGGCGCGCGCCATGCCGCTGGCCGTGATCAGCAGCGAGGACCAGCGCTTCATGACCCATGGCGGCTTCTCCACCGAGCAGATCAAACGCGCGCTCGGCATGAAGCAGCCGGGCTTCTCCTGGAGCGAGTTCCTGGAAAGCCTGTGGAAGAAGAAGCCGGGCAAACGCGTGAAGGGCGCCAGCACCATCAGCCAGCAGACGGCCAAGAACGTCTTCCTCTGGCCCGGCCGAAGCAAGCTGAGGAAGGTCCTCGAGGCCTGGTTCACCATCCTCATCGAAACGCTGTGGACCAAAGAGCGCATCCTCGAAGTGTACCTCAACGTGGCCGAGATGGGCCAGGGCGTCTTCGGTGCCGAGGCCGCCGCGCAGCACTGCTTCGGCAAGCCGGCGGCCCGGCTCACCCCGGCGCAGGCCGCGCTCATCACCGTCACCCTGCCTTCGCCGCGCCGCTTCAACTGCGCGCGCCCTTCGCCCTACATGCGCGCCCGCCAGCCCTGGGTGCTGCGCCAGATGCGCCACGTGGGCGACGTGCTCGACCCCGAAGTGCTCGCGCGCCGCAAGGCCAAGATCGAGGCCGAGGAGCGGAA
>JAEUSX010000173.1 GCA_016788405.1 Flavobacteriales bacterium | reverse complement strand
GCGACCTTATCGTTCCGTGCCACGTACCATACATCGCTATTGCTGGGAGCGAAGGCCAGGCAGCGGACGAACTGGTCGGTTTCCCACCCGGTCACATCCACCCAGCTCTGGCCTTGGTCCTCCGAGTAGAGCAGATTGTTGAAACCCGCGAGCATGCGGCCTGGCACTTGGGGGTCCAGCGCATAAGGCGTCACCCACGCGCCCTCCTCGAACATGTCGTTGACCAGTGAAATCCAGTCGTTGCCGCCGTTGTCCGATCGGTTCAGTCCTCCATTCTGAGAAGAGCAATAGATCGTGCCCGGGTCGAAAGGGTCAACCGCCGCTTCCATGCCATCCGCTCCCAGCACGTGCGTCCACGAGCCATCGCTCCAGCGGTTGCTGCCATTGTCCTGCGCGCCGGCCACGATCAACTCCGGCAGCAGTTCGCTGCTGCCCATGCGATAGAACTGCATGATGTCCAGGCCGTGGCTCAAGTTGTTCCATTCCTCCGCGCCGTCCTCGCTGGCGAAGAAGCCGCCATCGGAGCCGCAATACACCTTGCCGTTGATCACTTCCAGCGCGTGGATATCGGCGTGCGTGTAGCCGACCTCCGCCGGATAGACCCAATGCGAGGTGATGTCCCAGGTCTCGCCTCCGTCCTCGCTCTTCCACACATTGATACCACCGACGTACACCACATCCGGATTCGTCGCATCAACCGCGAGCGCCATGTCGTACCAGGCCTGGCCACCTGAGCCGCTCCCGTCCTCTGAGTAGCTGAAGATGTTGGGCGAGCTGGAGCGCAACGTGAAAGTAAGGCCTGCATCATCGCTGCGCCAGAGGCCCAGGAAACTGTTGTCCTCCTGGTTGCTGCACAGCACGTAAACGACCTCAGGCGCGGCTTCGCATACGGCGATGGCCATCCGGCCAACCGAGTCGGCCGACGGTAGGCCCGTGATTCCGGAGGCCGTGAATGCCTCGCCGCCGCTCACGCTCCGGTAGAAGCGGTCCGTGCAGGCATAGAGCTGCGAAGGGTCGCCCGGTTTGAGCTCCACATCACGATGGTCACCAGGACTTACTTGCAGCCAGGTGACGGCTCCATCGAGTGTGCGGTAGAGCCCGTTGCTCGATGAGCAATAAAGACGCAAGGGGTTCGTGGGGTCCATGCGCAGCGTTCGCGTGGTGCGTGATTGCGAAATGGACCAGTTGAGCCCGGTGCTGTTCCAGGTCTGTCCGTCATCAGTGCTCTTCAGCACGCCCGCGCTGTAAGTGTCGCCCGCATCGCCGTCGCCCGTGGCGATGTATATGATCCCGGTTCCCGTGGTATCGATGGCGATGCCGCTCACGCCCATGCTCGGCAGGTCGGTGAACAATGGAGCCCATGAAGCGCCATGGTCGGGGCTGCGCCAGATCCCACTGGACGGCGTGCCGACGTACAATGCATTGGGGTCCTGGGGATCAACCGCCACCACGTTCACACGGCCGTTGCCGGGATTGTACGAGGTGGTCGCGAGCGTGGCAGGCCCGAGCGGTTCCCAGACCGCATCGTCGCGCTCACCGCCCCTGGAGGCGCGCATGGCGGCGAGTTCCTCCAGAGCGAGCTGCTGCACCGCCGGGTCCAGGCGCTCTCCGCTGGGCCAGGTGCGCTGCTCCATGAACCAGTGCCAGCGCTGGAACTGCTTCCAGCCTTTTCCGCGCGAGTAGGGCTGCCCGAGCCAGTGCGCATCGAATGCCGCCTTCACTTCATGAACGGTGCGCGCGTCATCGTTCAACATCTCCACCCATTGCTGCGCGTGGGATGTGATGCAAGGGAGGATCAGGATGAATGGCAGGACGATCGAACGGTGCATCGGAGCGGTGCTATGTTCGCGAAAGTAGGGGCGTAACGTTAGCGGCCCGTTCCCAACGGATGAAAGAAGGAGTCTCCGGCGTCGGCCCGGCATCGCGACAGCATGAGTTGGTCCGCACGGCCGACGGTAGCGCCACGCTTTCATGGGGAGCCGAGCATTTCCATAGTGTTCACGGCGCGGTGACCGAGAGCACGCACGTTTTCATCAGGGCCGGGCTGGAGGCGGCTGGCAAGGAGCATGTGGACGTGCTGGAGATCGGACTGGGCACGGGCCTGAACCTCCTGCTGACCTGGGTGCGATGCCTGGAAGGCAAACTCTCGGTCGGCTATACCGCACTCGAACCTCATCCGCTCGGGTCTGAACTCATCAATCGTCTGCGCCACGCTGAGGACCTCGGTTGGCCCGGATTGCATGACTCCTTCCTGGAGCGCATGGCATCGGGAACGGAAGAATGGCATCAGCCGATGGGCGGCCTTCGCTTCCGCAGGCTCGTGGCGCCTGTGCAGCGTTTCGAAGCGCACGGAGCTTTCGATGTGATCTACTTCGATGCGTTCGCGCCACAGCACCAACCGGAGATGTGGACCTTGGAAGTGTTCCAGCGCATGTTCACCGCGCTCCGCCCCGGAGGCCTGCTTGTGACATACTGCGCCAAAGGCGACGTGCGCCGTGCGATGATCGCCGCTGGATTCCAGGTGGAGCGACTGCCGGGACCGCCGGGAAAGCGCGAGATGCTGCGCGCGCGCCGGAATTGACCCGGCTCAAGCCGCTATTCCTTCACGAACCGCCCTATCAACTCCTCGTCCAGCAAGAGCACGTAGTGTCCCGGCTCGAGCGCGCCGATGGAGATCGAGCCATTCCTGATGTCGCGCGCGTTCCCTTTCAGCACCGCACGACCTTGGGCATCGAAAACGCGGTAGTTCCTGAACGCGAGATCGCGTTGGAAGAAGATCGACTCGCTCGCTGGTACGGGCCAGATCCGCTCCGCCGTGCGTAGCGCCTCGCTCACGCCGAGGTTGAAATTCCCTTCCACGCAGATGCTGAAGGTGCCCGCTTCAGCGCCGCCGCCATTCCACACGCGCACCAGGAAGTCGGTGTTCGGTGGCAGATCGCTGATGTCGATGGCGCCATTCACTTCCGTCCAGCATTCCACGTAGGCTGGTTCGGAACAATGCATGTACACCGCGGCGTTCACGATGCTCGCCGTTCCCGGTTCGATGATCAGGCTAAGGCCGGTGGCCCAACTGCTGTTGAATGCGTACCAAGCGTCGACGATGTTGGCGTAAGGGTCGCAAGGCGGATTGGGAGCAGGCGTGCCGAACGCGCAAGCGGTGGTGCCCGTGCTGCTCTCGCAGCCGCCCACCGGCTGAAGGCTGATCAAGGATGCGTCCCCGCAGACGTCGTTGTCCACGGGTGCGCAGGCCGGGGTGCAGAGGAGCCGCAGGGTGAAATCACCGGCATCCTCGCCGTAGCCATGAACAAGCACCAAGTAATTCGTCCCGACCGCGGTCTGAAAGGTCACCTCGCTCGTGTTGCCGGGACAATTCGGGCCATCGTCATTGCCGGCCACGCAGACCAGTGAACCGCACCCGCCGGTGAACACGCTCAATTTCGTGTCGTAGCCGCTATTGAGGCAGGTGCTCAAGGTGGCATCATCACCGTTGCCCGTGAACGCGTACCACAGGCCGCGCGCGGAGATGTTCGCAGCGGCGCAGCTCGGCGCGCTGGCGATGAGGCCGGTCTCGGTGTCGCCGATGACCTCGCTGCCGCAGGCGAGGGGCAGCGCACCCGTGCAGAACGCATTCACCGCAGGCGGATCAGTAAGGGTGGTGATGGAGAGCGGACCGGCCCAAGGTCCTTGTGTGGCGCCACAGGTCTCACGGACGTAGACGTCGTAATCCGTGGCGGGCGCAAGTCCGTTCACCGTCACCGGCGGTCCATCCACGCCAACGGTGCCATTCACTGTGCTGCCCGTGCCTTGCGCGAAACCTGCTGGACCATATTCAATGGTGAAGGTCGAGCTGGTATTCGTCGAGGTCCAATCAACCGTCGCGGAGAGATCGAGCACTTGAAGCGCGGCAAGATCCAGCGGGGCGCCGCAGCTCAGGCAGGTCAAGCTCAGATCGAAGGGGCCGGTCTCCCCGTCGTACCCCTGGACCAGGATGAGGTAAGTGACGCCCGATTCCGCAAGGAAGGTCGCCGAAGAGCAATAAACGCCGTCGGCGATGTCATCGTTGCCAGCCACGCAAACCAGCGCGTCGCACGCGCCAGTGTACACATTGAGCTTGGTGTCGTACTGATTGTCAGGACAGGTGGTGGCCGTGACCTGCTGTCCATTCCCGTTGAAAGCGTACCACACGCCCGGCGCGGTCACGCCGGTCACGCAGGTGGGTGCGGAGTTGTCGTCCGTGGCGTTCACCGTGGTGCCGCTCGCGACCTCGCCGCAAGCGATGCCCGTTGCATTGGCACAGGCATCGTTGAAGGGCTGTGCGATAAGGCTCGCGGGGAGAAGGATGAGGGCAGCGAGGAGTGAACGGAGCATGCGAGGGGGATGTGCGGCGAAAGTACCCGCCCTTCCGGAATTCAGGCGCGTCGCTGGCGCTCGCGTCTGAGTCTGCGCTTATCCGGGTCCTCGTGGAAGTAGTAGCGCAGATCAAGCGTCAGGTAAGTGCCCGAAAGCCCCGTGCGCGTGGTGAATCGTCGAACAGCCGGCGGACCGAAGTAATTCCAGGTCATCTCCGCCTGGGCCATGTCCGCGAAAGGCCGATGGTAGGTGGCGCCGATGTAGATGTAGCCCGACTTGTCCGAGCGGTACTCGAAGCCGATGTTCCCGAGCACGCTGGCCTGCGCCCATCCTTGCCTGAACACGTACACGCTGCTCTCGCCATTGCCCATGGTGGTCACCGCATCACTCGGATAGAAATCGAGCGATGCGCCCAGCGCCGTGTTCATCCAGGTGCGCTCGCCAAGCCTGAGGTAGACCAGCGCCGTCAGTGGGATCTCATAGCCCACGTACCGCATGCGCGTGCTCTGGTCATAGCCGCTGGTGTCGTTCAGCACGCTGAAGCGGTAGCGCCGTTGTATCTGACCCAAGCCCGTTTCCAAGCTCAGCATGCGGCTCAGCCCGATGCGCACGCTCATGCCATAGGCGATGCCACCGGTGAGGTCCATGCCGAAGCGCAGGTGCTCGAGCTCGGCCGAAGCGCTCGGGTCGAAGAACTCCAGCGGGATCACAGGCTTCACTTGCAGGCCAAGGGTGGTGACGCCCACTTGGGCACTGGAAACGAGCACGCACCCTGCGCAAGCCATCGCTATCACCAATCGCTTCGGCCTCATGGCGCCAAAGATGCCCCGTGCCGGTTCAATTCGCGATCACCGAAGCGGGTGCGGCGCTCCTGATCCAAGGAAGCAGGCCATTCAGCGCAGCAATGCCCCTGCAAGCGCCAGTGCGATGAGCAAGGCCAGCAGCGCGAAGACGCCCAATCGGAGGTAGCGGTCCGCGATGAATGGGGAGCGGTGCCGGCCCAGCACCAGGTAATTGAGGCGCACCGCGGCCTCGCGCTGGCTCTTGCGCACGCCAACGAGGAACGGTGGACCGCCCTCCGTATCGCGCTCATGC
>JAEUSX010000168.1 GCA_016788405.1 Flavobacteriales bacterium | reverse complement strand
CACGGAGTACGAAGTGGCTGCTCCGAACCTGGTTGTCAGCCCTACGAAGATGAACGTGTTCTATCGCGGCGTGGACAATCCAGTGAGCATCAGCGTGAGCGGCTACAGCGACAAGAACATCTCACCTAGCATGACGAATGGCTCGCTCACCAAAGGGGGGGAGGGCTGGATCGTGAAGCCCGGCAAGGAGAGTGAAGCCACCATCAGCGCTTCGGTGACCAATCCGGATGGCACGAAGAAGGCAATGCCCGGCATGAAGTTCCGCGTGAAGAATGTGCCGAACCCGACGCCCTACTTCGCCGGCAAGAGCGTGAACGACGAGACCATCAAGAAGCCGGAGCTCACCGCCGCTGCTGGCGTGATCGCCAAGATGGTCGACTTCGACTTCGACCTGAAGTTCGAGGTGGTGGAGTACAAAGTGACCATGGTCGTGAGCGGAACGCCCATTGAGAAGATGACCAAGGGCGCTGCCGTGAGCGGCGACATGAAAGAGATGTTCGCGAAGGCGAAACCCGGTCAGAAGGTGTACATCGAAGGCATCAAGGCCCGCGGCCCTGATGGCACGGTGCGCAATCTGGGCGCGCTTTCGTTCAAGGTGCTCTGAGCAAACTAAATCGCTTACCCGATGAGGAACCTGAGGAACCTGCTGATCGCGACGACCCTGCTGGTCGCCGCCATGGTGGCCGCGCCTGGCGCGATGGCCCAGACGGTGCTGGATGGCGCCTACATCAAGGAGCACACGAAGACGAAGCGCGTGGTGCCCTACACCCATATCCGCGAAGCCGATGTGATGTGGGCCCGTCGCGTCTGGCGCATCATCGACCTGCGCGAGAAGGTGAATCACCCGCTCTATTTCCCGACGGAACCGATCAATGACCGCAAGAGCCTTTTCGACGTGATCAGGCAAGGCCTCATGGTGGACGGCTCCATCACGGCCTACGATCCGGGCGCGCTGCTAACGGACGATGAGTTCAAGAAGGCCTATCTCGCTACTGAGCTTCAGGAGCTATTCACCCGGATGGACACGCAATACACCGAGTCGCTCACCACCGGCGACATGGAGATGGTGGTGCAGCCCATCAACCTGGAGAGCCGCGACATCAAGATGTACAAGCTCAAGGAGGATTGGATCTTCGACAAGCAGCGCAGCACATTGGACATCCGCATCATCGGAATCGCGCCCATGAAGGAAGTGAAAGGCGAGGATGGCGAGGTGCGTGGCTATGCGCCGCTTTTCTGGCTCTACTATCCGGAATGCCGGTACGTGTTCGCGAACTGGGACGCCTTCAACCGCGAGAATGACTCCGAGCGGCGCAGCTTCGAGGATATCTTCTGGAAGCGCCAGTTCAGCAGCTACATCACCAAGTGGAGCAACGTGTACGACCGCCAGATCAGTGATTACAAGACCGGTCTGGATGGCCTTCTGGAAGGCGAGGAGATCAAGCAGGCGCTCTTCGAGTTCGAGCACGACCTCTGGAACTTCTGATTGAGCGAGACAATCACATCGAAGCCCCGGCATGGCCGGGGCTTCTTCTTTCAGGATACTCCCAGCCTTGCTATGAGCGTTACGCCTGAGTGCTGATTCTTCGATGGTTGTTCCTTATGACGATCTGCACGCCTGCAGCGATCATGGCGCAAAGGGATGTGCTCGAGTTCACGGATCCCTGCCGTGGCGATGGCTTCGTGCGGCCCCATGCGGTATTGCGCGAGGCCGACGTGATGTGGACGCGCCGCGTCTGGCGTCAGATCGATCTGCGCGACGAACGCAATGCCCCGTTCGCTCGGCCTGGCGGAACGAGGCAGCCTTGCCGGAACCTCATGTCCGTGATCCGGCATGGGCTGAAGGATGAAGGAGGCATCACCGCGTACGATCCGGGTCCGGATGGCGAGGATGACGTGTTCCGCGCGCGCATGAGCGGTACCGCGCTGAGTGCTGTTCTTGCCGGGATCGATACGCTGGGACCGGATGCGGTCGGGCGGTTCATGATCAAGGAGGATTGGCTCTTCGATCGCAGCTGGTCCGTGATGGAGGCGCGCATCATCGGCTTGGCGCCCATGATCGAGGTGCGCGGTGAGTTCGGTGAGCTGCGCGGGTTCAGGCCCCTGTTCTGGCTCTATTATCCGGAATGCCGGCAGCTCTTCAGTTGGTGGAACGCGACCGTGGGCGCCGATGGCGCACGAGTCACCTACGAAGCGCTCCTCGACGGCCGGCATTTCGCGGGCGAGATCGTCAAGGTGAGCAATGCGCATGATCGGGGCATCGACGGCTCCAGCACGGGGCTCGACGCGCTGCTCGAGAGCGAGGCCATCCGCAAGCGCTTGGTGGACATGGGCTTCGACCTATGGCATTACTGATGAGCGCCCCAGCCAATCGGCTACTTTCGCGGCCCTGTCATCCCGGCCTTGAGCCGGGACGCCCGCCATGATCACCGTACAAGGCCTCACGCTCCATTTCGGCCAGCGGCCCATGTTCGATGGCGTCTCTTTCTTCATCGGGAGCGACGACCGCATCGGATTGGTTGGACGCAACGGCGCTGGCAAGAGCACCTTGCTGAAGATCTTGGCCGGTCAGCAGCCTTACGATGGCGGCACCATCGGCAAGCCCAACGAGCTCACCCTGGGATACCTCCCGCAGGAGATGGCCCACAATCTCGACCTAACCCCGTGGCAGGTCGCGGAGAAGGCATTCGAAGAGGCCATCAAGCTGAATGCCTCGTTGGAGCGGATCGAGAAGGAGCTGGAGAAGGCCACCACCGATGAAGAGGCGATCGAGCTCGCCACAATGCTGGCCCATGCGCATGAGCGATTGAACACGATCGGTGCCGCCGACCACGACATGCAGATCGAGCGCATGCTCAAAGGCATCGGCTTCGTTGAGAAGGACATGCACCGGCTGATGAGCGAGTTGAGCGGCGGTTGGCGCATGCGCGCCGAGCTTGCGCGCCTGTTGCTGATCCAGCCTGATCTGCTTCTTCTTGATGAGCCGACCAACCACCTCGACTTGCCGGCGATCCAGTGGCTCGAGGACCTCTTGCGCACCTATCCGGCTGCCCTTGTGCTCATCAGCCACGACAAGACCTTCCTCGACCGGCTCACCAAGCGCACGCTCGAGGTCGTGGGGGGAAAGCTCATTGACCGTAAAGTGCCTTGGAGCCAGTACGTGGAGCTGCGCAAAGTGGAGCGTGAGCAGCAGGCCGCGCAAGCCAAGGACCAGCAGCGCTACATCAAGGAGACCACCGACCTGATCAACAAGTTCAGGGCGAAGGCCAGTAAAGCCGCATTTGCGCAGAGCCTGATCACCAAGCTCGACAAGCTCGAGCGCATCGAGGTGGAGGACGAGGACCTGCGCAAGATGCTGGTGAAGTTCCCGCCCGCACCGCAGAGCGGCAAGATCGTCTGCGAGGTCAAGGGCGTGAGCAAGTCCTATCCCGACCGGAAGCACCCAGAGCAGACCAAGGAGATCTTCCGCAAGGCGGAGCTCACCATCGCCAAGGGCGAGCACCTCGCGCTCGTGGGTGCCAACGGCACGGGCAAGTCAACCTTGGTGCGCATGATCATGGGCGAGGAGCCCTACGAGGGCGAGATCAAGCTGGGCCACAATGTGATCGTGGGCTATTATGCGCAGGACATGCCAGAGCGCATGGACCCCCAAGGCACCGTCATGGAAACGGCCGAGTACGCCGCCAGCGACGACAACCGCTTGCGTGTGCGCGCCATGCTCGGCGCCTTCATGTTCAGCGGAGATGATGTGGACAAGAAGGTGAAGGTGCTCAGCGGCGGCGAGCGTGCCCGATTGGCGCTCTGCTGCATGCTGCTCAAGCCGCTCAACTTCCTCATCCTCGACGAGCCCACGCACCACCTCGACATCCAGAGCAAGGATGTGCTGAAGAACGCGCTGAAGAACTACGAGGGCACCTTCCTGCTCGTGAGCCACGACCGCGATTTCCTCACCGGCCTCACGAACCGCTTGCTGGAACTGGATCAACACCGCATCCGTGATCAGCACATGGACATCCTGGAACTGATCGAGAAGCGCAAGGCCCTCCAGAGCGCCGATATCGGCAAGAGCAGCGCGGCGCAGCCCAAAGCGAAGGCCGAGAGGAATGAGAAGAGCGACCAGGCCGAGCGCCGCGAGCGTGATAAGGAGCGTAAGCGGATCCAGTCGCAGGTAGCGCGCTTGGAGAAGCAGCTCGCGGACCTGGAAGCAGAGGAGAAGCGCTTGCAAGCCGAGGTGATGAAGAGCGGACAGCCCGCCGCAGAAGTGGAGAAGGGCTACGCGCGCATGGGTGAAGTGGCCGAGCGCATCGCCGCAACGATGAGCGAATGGGAGGCCGCATCCGTGCGGCTGGAAGAGCTGGGAGAGGAGAAGATAGTCTGATCCGTTACCGAAGCCTGAACCCGGCATTGGAGGTTCATTGATGCACGCCGCATCGATCCAACCCCAATCGCCATGGCCAGCATGAAACTGCCCCCGCGGCAGAAGATGATCAACATGATGTACCTCGTGCTCACCGCGATCCTCGCGCTGAACGTGAGCAAAGAGGTGCTGGACGCCTTCGCCATCATGGACGCCGAGCTGGTGCGCAGCGAACGCGCGCACGAGCAGCGGTCGCAGTTGGAATACGCGGTCTTCGCCGATATGGCGAAGCGCTTCCCGGAGAAGTTCGCAGCGAAGCACGCGGAGGCCATGCGCGTGAAGGCCATGTCAGACTCCATCGTCGCGCGCATCGAGGGCGTGAAGGCGCGCCTGGTGGCCCAGGCTGACGGCCTAGACATGGATCAGGTGCTTGGGCAGGACGCGAGCGGCAAGGACACCCTTCGCGCCTTGCTGGCGCTGGAGAAGAAGGATGATCGCGACGTGCTCACGGCCATGCTCGTGGGCAGCGAACCGGCCGCTCCGGTGCAGGGCCCCGGATCGGCATACGATATCCGCGTGCGCATCACGGCCTTCCGCGACAGCCTGAAGGCGCTGGCAGGGGAGAAGGGCCCTGCGCTCTCCGCCTCGCTCGATGCGCTCTTCGATTTCAGCGACCGGCGCGATGCCAGCGGCACAATGAACAATTGGGAGAGCATCAACTTCTACGATGTGCCCCTCGCTGCCGGCGTGGCCACGTTGAGCAAGCTGGAAGCGGATGTGCGCGCCGCCGAGAACGATATGGTGAAATGGCTCTACCGTAGCGTGGAGACCGACGATTACAAGTTCGGCACGCTAACCACCGCCGTGGTGCCGCAGAGCAACCTGATCATGCAAGGCGATTCCTTCCGCGCCGATGTCTTCCTGGCGGCCTACGATCCGCGCAACCCCGCGCAGGTGATGCTCGCCAACGGGTCCACGCTCCCCGTTGGAGCCGATGGCAAGGGCAAGTTGCGCGTGCGCGGGAATGCCATCGGGGAGCAGCGTGTGGAGGGCATCATCCGCTTCGATGGCCCCAAGGGAGTTGAAGAGCATCCGTACAGCACGACGTATCAAGTGATGGCGCCCCTGCTGGTGGCCAGTCCCACCAAGATGAACGTGCTCTACCGCGGCGTGGAGAACCCCATTGAACTGAGCGTGCCCGGCGTGCCTGCGGAGAGCATCCAAGCCAGCATCAGCACCGGGCGGATCACGCGCAGCGGGCAGGGATGGGTGGCCAGGGACATGACGGATTCGAAGGCGGAGGTCTTCGCTACCGCCACCATGGCCGATGGCAGCACCCGTCGCATCGGCCCGGTGGTGTTCCGGGTGAAGAACCTGCCACCCCCTTCGGCCTTCGTCAAGGACAAGGGTTCATCGGATACCTGGATTCCGCTGAACGACCTCAAGAGCGCGGGCGGCGTCAGCGTGAAGACCAATACCGACTTCGGCGATACCTGGGTGGCGAAGAGCTTCACCTTCAGCTTCCAGCGTGGCGGCGGCACTCCAGTGCTGCATCACGGCACGGGGAACGCATTCAGCGCCGCCATGAAGCAGGTGCTGGACAAGGCCCGGCCCGGCGATCAGATCGTCATAGAGGACGTGCGCGCACAACTTGCCAACGGACAGGGTCCCATCGTGCCGCTGGCGCATCTTTCCTTCAAAGTGCGTTAATGGATTGCCCGGAGAGGATGCGCGGCTATATTTGCGCCCCATTGCGGGGTGGAGCAGATGGTAGCTCGTCGGGCTCATAACCCGAAGGCCGTAGGTTCGAGTCCTACCCCCGCTACAAAGAGCCCCGACGCGAGTCGGGGTTCTTGTTTTCATCACATGGCGCACAAGGCCGGTTACGTCAACATCATCGGTGAGCCCAACGTGGGCAAGAGCACCCTGCTCAACGCGCTGCTCGGCGAGCAACTGGTGATCGCCAATCCCAAGGCTCAGACCACGCGCCACCGCATCCTGGGCATCCTCAACGGGCCCGATCACCAGATGGTGCTGAGCGACACTCCCGGCATCCTCGATCCGCAGTACAAGATGCACGAGCGCATGATGGGCGCCGTGGAAGAGGCCCTGACGGACGCTGATATCCTGATCATCCTCGTGGAATTGGGGCAGAAACCCGAGAAAGCGGAGAACGTGCTGGCCCGGGCGCGCCGCTACAAGGGCCCCAAGGTGCTGCTGGTGAACAAAGTTGATGCGGGTGATGATGCGGCCGTGCTCACTGCGCTGGAGTCGTGGCAAGCCGCGCTGCCCGAAGCGAAGGTGGTGCCCTTGAGCGCCCTGCATGGCCTCAACGTGCCGGAACTCAAAGCGTACCTGATCGACCACCTTCCGGAGCACCCGGCTTATTTCCCCAAGGACGAGCTGAGCGACCGGAACATGCGCTTCTTCGTGAGCGAGATGATCCGCGAGAAGATCCTCACGTATTACAAGCAGGAGATCCCCTACAGCACGCAAGTGGTGGTGAACAGCTACCAGGAGGGGGAGAAACTCGTGAAGATCCAAGCCGATGTGATCGTGATGCGCGAGAGCCAGAAGGGCATCGTGATCGGGCAAGGGGGCAAGGCGCTGCGCAAGCTCGGCACCGAGGCGCGCGCGGCCATTGAGCGCTTCATCGGCACCAAGGTCTTCCTAGACCTCAAGGTGAAGGTGGATCCCGATTGGCGGGAGGATGAGAAGAAGCTGAAGCAATACGGATACTGAGATGCAGCGTGAATGGTCAATGGCGATGAGCGAATGGGAGCTCCGGCCCAAGGACTGTTCTTGCCCAATCGCCAATGACCATCCGCCAGTCACCCTGAGCTGAAACATGGGAAATATCGTCGCCATCGTAGGCCGCCCCAACGTGGGCAAGAGCACGCTCTTCAACCGCTTGATCGAGCGGCGCGAGGCCATCACCGATCCCACGGCCGGCACCACGCGCGACCGCCACTACGGCAAGAGCGAATGGAACGGCATCGTCTTCAGCGTCATTGATACCGGCGGCTACATCAGCGGAACAGATGATGTCTTCGAGGCCGAGATCCGCAAGCAGGTGAAGCTGGCCATTGAGGAGTCGGACTCCATCCTCTTCCTGGTGGATGTGAACGGCGGGGTCACCGGGGCCGACGAGGCCATCGCTGAGATGCTGCGCAAGAGCAAGAAGCCCGTCCTGCTCGCAGCGAACAAGGTCGATACCCACGACCGCCAATACCTCACTGCCGAGTTCTATTCGCTCGGGCTCGGGGAGGTGCATGGCATCGCGGCGGCCAGCGGCGCGGGCACCGGCGATCTGCTCGATGAGCTGGTGAAAACCTTCAAGAAGCCGACCGAGGATCCCGAGCCCGATATCCCAAAACTGGCCATCGTAGGCCGCCCCAACGTGGGCAAAAGCTCGCTCGTGAACGCCCTGATCGGCAAGGAGCAGAGCATCGTGACGCCCGTGGCCGGCACCACGCGCGATCCCATCAACACCCGGTGGAGCGTCTTCGGCCATGACCTCGTGCTGCTCGATACGGCAGGCATCCGAAAGAAGGCCAAGGTCGACGAGGACATCGAGTTCTACAGCGTGATGCGCTCCATCCGCGCCATCGAGGAAAGCGATGTGTGCATCCTCATGCTCGATGCCCGTGAGGCCATGCAGCAGCAGGACCTCCACATCCTATCCATCATCCAGAAGAACGGCAAGGGCCTGGTGGTGGTGGTGAACAAATGGGACCTGGTGGAGAAGGAGACCAACACCATGAAGGCCTTCGAGGCTGAGGTGAAGCAGCGCATGGAACCCTTCACGGACGTGCCCGTGATCTTCACCAGCGTGGTGGAGAAGCAGCGCCTGCTCAAGGTGATGGAGCTGGCCATGCAGGTCTTTGAGGACCGCAAGCGCCGCATCCCCACGCGCAAGCTCAACGATGCGCTGCTGCCGGAGATCGAGCGCCAGCCACCGCCCATGTACAAGGCCAAGGAGGTGAGCATCAAGTTCATCCAGCAGCTGCCCACGCATGTGCCCACCTTCGTGTTCTACTGCAACCTGCCGCAGTACATCAAGCCCAGCTATGAGCGCTTCCTGGAGAACCGCCTTCGAGAGCATTGGCGCTTCACGGGCGTGCCGATCCGGTTGTTCTTCCGGAAGAAGTAGGGAAGCCGGCCGTCACCGCTTAGCTTCGGGTGGCTGTTCCACCCATGAGCGCTCGAATGCCACGGTTCGTCACCGTGCTCGCCATGTGCTGCGCGGCCTTGGCGATCCGCGCACAGCTCCCATTCACTTGGGGCGATGCGCCCGTGTGGGACACCTCCTGGGGGCAAGGCCGCACCCTCGCCTCCGAGGCCCTCGACGATGAGCTCTCCATCCGCATCAGGAATGTGAAGCCGGAGTTCCTGGCGCTCTTCTTCGAGCGGCGCCGGGTGGTACGCTTCGCCAGCCAGGAGGACATCAGGCGCTACGGGCCGGTGGTGCTGCCCGAGAGCCTGGACCCGCCCTACGATGAGCATGGCAAGCCCTACGAGCGCCTGGAGACGCGCCCCTATCCGCTGCTCTTCAACCTGCGCGTCGATCATTTCGCGGCGCGCGTGATCCGGCCTGATGGCTCCTGGACCGAGCTGCCGGTGGACACCCGCGCCGCGAAGGGCTTCCTGGGCAATCCCCTGTCGCTGCAGGCCACCATGGCCATCACGCATTATCCCGTTGGCATCATGCCCGGCGATGTGGTGGAGTACCGGTGGAAGTACATGCTGCCCTACGACAGCAATGCGCCGCACACCTACGGCATGCGTGGCCTGCTCTGGATGGACAACTGGGCACGGCTCACCAATTGGCGCGTGTTCTTCAACGGTCCGCTGCCGGTGCGCGTGCAGCGCATGGAGCTGCGCTACCACGCGAAGCACGGCATTGAGCTGGGCGGTGCCCCACCGGATGGCGTGGAGCGCAGCGGCGATGAGCGCACCGCTCGCTGGCATCGCACCGATCTGGCCGGATGCATGGACGAGGTGAATGGCGACCAGGGGCGCGCGCTGCCGCATATCGTGGTCACCTGGATGCCCGATGACCTGCGCTACTGGCGCCGCGAGCGCCTCAGCGGCCTGCCCATCCCGCAGCAGCCATGGCTGCAGGTGGTGCGCCTGCGCGAGGCCAAGGCCGAATGGTGGCGGCGCGTGGCGCTGAAGCGCATCCCCGACCGGCAGAGCACCTTGATGAAGCGCTTCATCGAGCGCACCTGCTCGGGCATTTCAGACAGCCTGAGGGCGCGGCGCGTGGAGGCCCTGCACGAGCGCATCGCACGTGATTTCGACTATGCCAGCGACCGTGCGTGGTACCTGGATGCCGATCGTGACCTGGAGCGCATGGGCGACCAGGTGGAGGCGATGCGGCTGCGCGACATCAGCCGCTACAACCTCTACAGCAAGCTGATCCAGATGGAGCGGCTGCCCTATGTCACGGCCTATGTGCTCGACAGGCGCTCCGGCGCCCTCAACGACCGCTTCACCACGCCCATGTGGGATGCCGAGTGGCTCTTCGGCGTGAGGGACGGCGATGGGATGCTTTGGATGCACCCCAAGCGCACGCGTCATGGCTGGTTCGCGAATGAATTGCCATTCTACTGGGAGGGCACCAGCGCGCTGCTCATCGATATGGACCGGCTCGTCAGTGACGACCCCAGCCCGCCGCTCTTCGTGGAGTTGCCGAGCAGCGATCCCCGCGCCAATGTCCGCGCCATCGAGCACCATTTGCGCATCGACTTGGAGAAGACTGATGCGGAAGGCGAAGCGCGGATCTTCCTGAGCGGGCAGTTCAGCACCCTGGGACGCGCTGCCTTCCTCGGCGACCGCATCGACAGCACCGTGCATCCGAACTACGGCCACCTGCCTGCGCGCATGCATGGAGCGGACGCGAAGCGACAAGGCGAGCCTGAGCTTAGCAGCGATCCGCCTTTCCGCTACCGTGAGCAGCAGGCGCTACGCCTATCGGATCTCCGGCAGGATGAGGGCAATGGATGGTTCGTTTTCGACCTGAGGCCATTCCTGGCCCATGCCGTTCCTGATCGCTTCAGCGGCGAGGGCCGGCATCTCCCTTACTGTTGGGATTTCCCGCAGACGGACCGCTTCATCCTCGACATCGAGTTCACGGAGCCGGTGGAAGTGATGGACCTTACGCGCCTTCAGGAGAGCCTAGGCACACCGGGCGCGCGATACGCGCTGGAGGCCACCCGCATCGATGCCAGCCATGTGCGGATCGAGAGCCGTTTCGAGGTGCTGAGCGAACGGGAGGAGGCCGATGCCGGCAGGGCCATCGAGGCCTTGCTGCACGCCATGAATGATCCGGACCGAAGGCTTCGGATCCGTCCGGGCCCTGTTCCCTGACGGCTTCAGACCCGCTCCAGCGCTTGGGCGAGGTCGGCGATCAAAGCGTCCGCATCCTCCAGGCCGATATAGAGCCTGACCATGTCGAACGGAAGGTCAGCGTAGTAGCCGCTGGGCCCCCCGGAAGATCGGGGCTGGGAAGCTTGCAGCGCGCAAACCGGCCACTGCAGGCTCTCGTAGCCGCCCCAGCTCACCGCGATGAGGAAGCGCTTGAGGCTGTCGCAGAAGCGCTCGACCGCAGCCACATCCGGCGCGTTCAGTTCGATGCTCATCAGTCCCGCCACGCGCTTCATCTGCTTCATGGCCAGCGAATGCTGCGGATGCGAATCAAGCCCTGGCCAGTGCACGCGCTTCACCTTGGGATGCGACGCAAGGAATCGCGCCACCTTCTCCGCGTTGTCGGCACTGCGCTCCATGCGCAAGGGCAGGGTTCGCAGACCGCGCATCAATAACCACGCGTCATGCGGTGAAGGACAGGCGCCCAGCGTCATGAACTCCTTGCTCATCACCCGCCGCATGCGCTCGTGGCTGCCGGCGAGCACGCCAGCGACGACATCGCTGTGGCCGTTGAGGTACTTCGTCGCGCTATGCGCGATCATGTCGCAGCCCAGGAGGATCGGGCTTTGGAAGAGCGGGCTGTTGAAGCTGTTGTCGCAGAGCGTGGTGATGCCGTGCTCCTTCGCGATGGCGCACACCGCCGCGATGTCCTGCAATTCGAAGGTGAGCGAGTTGGGGCTCTCCAGGATGAAGAAGCTCGTATTCGGCTTGATGGCGCGGCGGTAGTTCTCCGCATCGGTGCCATCCACGAAGGTGTGCTCCACGCCGAATCGCACGAGCAGTTCGGCTAGCAGCTTCCTGGTCCAGCTGTAGGGCTTCTGCACGCACACGATGTGGTCGCCCGCCTTGGTGAAGGCGATCACCGCCGCCGCGATGGCCGCGCTGCCGCTGCTGAAGACGAGCGCATCCTCCGCATGCTCCAGCGCCGCGATCTTCTTCCGCACCATGGCCACGGTAGGGTTGTAGCCGCGCGTGTACAGGGGGCGGTCGAATTCATTTCCGACGACCGCGCGCATGGCCGCCACGGTGGGGTAGGTGAAGTTGCCGCTCTGCACGATGGGCGGCACCACGGCATCGAAGCCGTGCCCGCGGTCTTCGCCGAGGTGGGTGAGGATCTCGCTCAGGTCCATGCAGCGAATGTGCGCAAAGAAGAAGGGCGCCGGTAAGGCGCCCTCCGGAATCGAGGCGTGACCGGCTCAGCGCTGGATCACGAAGCGCGCCCACGCCTCGGTGGCGCCGCTGAGCCGCGCCACGTAGCTGCCGACAGGAAGGAAGCTGAGGTCGAGGCTGCGCATGTTCGTGCTCGAAGAGATGGATGAAGCATGGACCACGCGGCCCAAGGCGTCGGTCACGGTCAGTCGTGCGTTGTTCAGCCGTGCATCACTCCAGCGCATGTTCACAAGGCCTGTGCTGGGCGAAGGGGATACGGCGAGGCCATTGCGCAGGACGCTTTCTTCGATTCCAGTGCTCAGCTCAACGGTGGTCACCGTGGTATTGGTGAGCACGGGTGCATTGTAGTCGAAGTAGATATCCGCCCGGTTGGTGAGCTGGTCTCCAAGGGACAGGCTGTTCTTCGGCGCCATCCGGTAGTGGATGCTGCCATGGCTTGCGGGCTCATCGGTGGTGCTGTCAGGGAGCATGATGTTGGCGAAGGACCAGATGGCGACTTGCTCGTTCACCGTCAGCGTGTAGGCATGCGTAGCCCCGACCATCTCGAAGGTGCTCAGGTCCCAATCGGCATCGAGGCTGTCCTTCACGATGATGTTCACTGCAGGCGCGGTGCCGGTGTTCTGGAAGTTGATCGTGTATTCCAGGAGCTTCTGGTCGGCCACGTCATCTGGGCTGATCGACTCGGTGCTCACGTGCTTGTCGTTCGGGTCGATCGCGGTGACCGTGGTGGCGTGCTGGTCGTCCTGGTTGTTCGCCAGGTCGATGTCCGTTTCCGTGGTGGTGAGCAGCACGTAGTTGAGCACCGGCAACTGCGGCGTGGCGGTGGGCGGCGTGCTCACGATCACATTGATCACGCCCGAGCTGAACGGTGCAAGGGTGGGCAGCGCCCAGGTGATGGCCGGTCCGCTCACGTTGGTGGGAGTGATGCTGGAAGAGACGAACGACAGCAGGACGTCGAGCGTGAGCGTGATGGTGGCGTTCATCGGTTCGCTGCCGAGGTTCTGGTAGCCCACATGCAATTGCGTGTTGTTGCCGATCCAGGCGTTCTGGCCCCAGATGTTCACCGCCGCGTCATAGATGCCGGGTATCGGCTGGAATGCGAAGTCCACGCCGGTCACCTGTGTGCCCTGCACCGGAATCGAATAACTCTGCGAGGCCGGCACGACCGTATGGTACTGCGGCGGGTTGGGCACTGTCACGGTGAAGCTGCCCAACTCGCTGCAGAAGGAGTAGGGGTCGCTCCCGGAGTAAGAGCTCAGTCCACCTGGATTAATGGCGAGCATCGCGTCCACTTGGGGTTCGCCGACATCGCGCGTGCCGTTGGAGTTGGCATCACGGTAGGTCACGCCGGTGACGCTGCCTGCGCACTCGCGCAATTCCCACGTGAATGGGAGGCTCGAGAACATGTCGGTCCAGACGATATAGTAGTGCTGCCCGGCGGTCACGTTCAGTTGCATGTACGAGGCGAAAGCGTTGTTCGAGCAGTTCTGGCCGGACTGCCCCATGTCGTCGTTGAATCCAACGCAAGCCAGCGCGCCGCATGAGCCCGAGAATACCTTCAGGTAGGTATCGAATTGCAATCCGTTGTTGAGGGGATGGCAGCTCGTGATGATCACGGTGCCCGTGAAATTGGGCGTGTAACTGTACCATCGGCCATCGTTGCCTCCACCGCAGCCAGAGCCCGGGTCGCCGCTGGTGGGGCCGGTCGCGGCGTAAACGCCGCTGACGATCTCCAATGCTGTCGTGCAGGTATCGCCTTGGGCAAGCCCCCGGAAGGGGATCGCGCCGATGACGAATAATGAGAAGAGCTTCAGGGCGTAGCGAGCGGCCATGGGCTGAATGGTTTGGAAGGCCAAGGTATGCGGCCGCACCATTGGTGCTACGGCCTCCGCTCGAAGAATACGAACCCGTTCCGGCGTGATATCTCGCGGAAGGCGCCCAGGTCCTTCACTTCCTGCTCGTGCGTCGATTTGCAGGACAGGAACACTGGACGGTCGATCGTGCCGTGGACCAGCTCGTCCTCGGTTGGCTGCGGTTCCTTCACCCGGCCGTAGAACTCCGGCACGTAACTTTTGTAGCCCTTGGTGAGCAGCCAGCACGGCGCTTCTGCTTTGCTCTCGAAGAACTCCACCGCCGCGCGCTGCGAGTAGCCTTCGATGTTTCGGATGAAGAAAAAGAGCGTGAACGTGACGAACAGCGCGCCGCCGCCGAAGACCATGAGCATGCTCGCGCGGTATCGTCGCCTGCGATGCAGCACATGCCCGATGACGAGCGCGCCGAGCAGCATGAGACCCGCCAGCGATTCGATGCCGGTCCAGTTCACATCGGCGTCGAGGTTGGCCAGTGCGAAGGAATCCTGCGCGAAAAGGGGTTTGATCAACTCGACGTTCATTCCTGCGAAGGGCACTGCGATCACGATCAATGCGATCAAGGTCCCAAGGCCGCCGAGCAGGAATCGGCTCCAGCCGAAGCCGTCCTGCTTCCGCCACACGCGCTCCAGCTGCAGCGCGGCCAGGTACGTGAGCGGGAAGTAGCACAAGCTGCTGTAGTGGACGATCTTGGTCTTCACGATGCTGAAGAGGATGAGCACCACCCAGAAGAGGATCACCATCCAGCGGCGGTGGTCGTTCTCGGCCTCGTCGGCGCTGCGGGTGGGCCTCAAGAGCTCCTGAAGCGCGAAGACGGACGACGGGAAGCAGCCAACGAGAAGCACCACGAAATGGTAGCCGAAGAAGCCGCCATGGCCCGCATCCTCGGTGGTGAGCATGGCCACCTGCCGCCAGAAGAAGGCGAACATGAAATCAGGCCCGTTGCGCAGCAGGTCGATCAGAGCCCACGCCGAAACGGTCAGCGTCGCGGCGAACGCGATGATGCCGAGCCTGCGCCATCGCAGCACGAAGCGGAACCTGTTCCACACCCAGTAGGCGATCAGCACCAAGGCAGGCACCAGCGCGCCGACCGG
>JAEUSX010000162.1 GCA_016788405.1 Flavobacteriales bacterium | reverse complement strand
GGCGCAGGCTTCATCTCGCCATTCACGGCCGAGATGATCCCCATGATCCACATGACGAGGACCAGGATGTAGCCCACGCAGCCCACCACCCAGCCCACGAAGGGGATGATCATGATGATGCTCATGCACACGGAGCACAGCATGATGCCAAGTCCTTGACGCAGGTGGAAAGAGCCGAGCACTGTTTTCTTGCCAGGCTGGTTGTGCAGGATGAGCGCGACGATGAAGCCGATCAAGGAGAGGAGGCCACAATGGCGACGGTCTTGTCCTCGCCGGACTTCGGCGGCGCAGCAGCGGGTTGATTCGATTCCATGTTGTGTGATGGTGTTTCGGCCGAAGATAGACGCGCTTCCCGAACGGACAAGCTACGGATCGGCGATCTTCATCGCCCCGCTCCGGGTCGATTACCAGCCATCATGCGCGTCACACGCGATTCGATCATCCGCGCCGTCACGATCGCCTTGTTCCTCGCGATCCCGCTGCTCATCGCCATCGTGGATCAGGATTGGGTGAACGACGGGCCCACCTTGTGCCTGCATAAGCGCTTCACCGGCGAGGATTGCATGGGCTGCGGCCTGACCCGTGCGATGGTGGCCCTGATGCACGGGCACCTGGGGGAAGCCCTCACGTTCAATCGAGGCATCGTGATCGCGGCGCCGGTCCTCGGCGCGCTCTGGCTCCGTGAACTCCATCGGCACGCAAGGGCGCTCCTGCAAGGCTCGCCCCGCGCGGCGAAAGAGCGGCTCAACCCTTGAACATCGCCTCCACGAAGGCCTTCTTCTCGAAGAGCTGAAGGTGGTCGATGCCCTCCCCTACGCCGAGGTACTTGATCGGGATGCTGAACTGATCGCTGATGCCGATGGCCACGCCGCCTTTGGCCGTGCCATCGATCTTGGTGAGTGCCAATGCCGTCACGTCCGTTGCTTTCGTGAACTGCTTCGCCTGCTCGATGGCGTTCTGGCCGGTGCTTGCATCGAGCACCAGCAGCACCTCGTGCGGAGCCTCCGGAATCACCTTGCGCATCACATTGCGCACTTTGGTGAGCTCGTTCATGAGGCCCACCTTGTTGTGCAGGCGCCCAGCGGTATCGATGATGACCACATCCGCTCCTTTCGCCTTCGCGCTCTCCACCGCATCGTACGCCACGGCGGCGGGGTCGGCATTCATGCCCTGCTGCACCAAGGGCACGCCCACGCGCTCGCTCCAGATCCGCAGCTGATCGACGGCGGCAGCGCGAAAGGTGTCCGCCGCGCCCAGCACCACGCTCTTCCCTTCCTTCTTGAATGCGTTGGCCAGCTTGCCGATCGTCGTTGTCTTGCCCACGCCATTCACGCCCACCACCATGATCACGTACGGCTTGATCCCCGGGTCCACCGGCGCCGGGTCCCTCATCAGCGAGGCGATCTCGTCCCGCAGCAGCGCATTGAGCTCACCCGCACCGACGTACTTGTCGCGCTTCACGCGCTGCTGGATGCGCTCGATGATCCGCAAGGTGGTCTCCACCCCCACATCGCTGCCCACGAGCACTTCCTCCAGATGATCGAGCACCTCATCGTCCACGCTGCTCTTACCGGCCACCGCGCGCGCGAGCTTGCTCAGGAAACCCTCGCGCGAGCGCTCGAGGCCGCTATCCAGCGCCTGCTTCTCCGCAGCCTGCTCGGCCGCTTCCTTCTTCCGGCCGAAGAGTCCGAATAGCGCCATGGTCGGTCTTAATGCTCGAAAAGGCCGCCCTGGCTCGCCAGGAAGGCCTTTTCGTTATCGGTCGTCGGATTACTTCGTGTTCGCGAGCTTCTCAGCGTCCTCGCTGGAAACCACCTGCTCCACGAAGGCGTAGCCGCCGGATTCCTTCTTCATCATGCGGATGACCTTGGTGTAGGTCTTGCCGCCTTCCTTCTTCAGGGTTGCAACGGTCTTCTTTGCCATGGCTGCTGGGTCTTATGCGGTGATCACTTGATCTCCTTGTGAACGGTCATCTTCCGCAGGATCGGGTTGTACTTCTTGAGCTCGATGCGCTCGGAAGTGTTTTTGCGGTTCTTGGTGGTGATGTAACGGCTGGTGCCGGGCTGCCCCGAGGTCTTATGCTCGGTGCACTCCAGGATCACCTGTACGCGGTTGCCTTTCTTGGCCATGGCTCTGTGATGCTATCGGTGAGTGTTCAGGCGGCGAGGTAGCCCTTCGCGCGCGCGCGCTTCAAGGCTTCAGCGATGCCGATCTTGTTGATGGTGCGCATGCCGGCGGTGCTCACCCGCAGGCTCACCCACTTGTTCTCCCCGGGCACGAAGAACTTCCGGTCCTGGAGGTTGGGCGAGAACGTGCGCTTGGTCTTGATGTTCGAGTGGGAGACCTTGTGTCCCACGGTGACCTTCTTCCCGGTGATCTGGCAGACTTTCGACATGGCGTTCCGAATTGCGGGCCGCAAATCTAGGAGGATTGTTGGGAGTTCGGGGCATCGCCGATGAAGGTTCATCGAATGCGAGCTGCGAGCTATGTGGAAGATGCCATCCACAGCCCTGCCTCAATACATGGTAACGGCATTCAGCTACTCATAATCAGAGACTTACGCAGCATGTTCAAGGCAGCCAGCGCGCTCCGTTTGATCACCAGATCCCGGGAACCCGGGAAATAGACTTTGACCGCCGCCACCCCGGCCGGGCCAGCCACCGCGATCCACACGGTTCCAACAGGCTTCTCTTCCGTGCCTCCATCCGGACCTGCCACGCCGCTCAGGGCGATGCTCCAATCGGTCTTCAAAGCATTGCGCACGCCTAAGGCCATGCTCTCCACTACAGGCTGGCTCACGGCGCCATTCAATTCGAGCATGTCGCTCGGTATGCCCAGCTCCTCCATCTTCACGGCGTTGGCATAGCTCACCACCCCGCCAATGAAATAAGCCGAGCTCCCCGGAACGCCGGTTACCAAGTGGCTCACGTAGCCGCCGGTGCAGCTCTCAGCCAGCGACAGGGTCTGACCGCGTGCTTTCAGCATGCGGCCCACCACCTGCTCCAGTCGCTCTTCGCCTTCACCGAAGATGAGATCCGGGATGAGACCGTAGAGCGCCTCAGCCTTCCGCGCCACCCGGTCGCGCGCGCCTTCGGGATCATTGTTCGCATAGGTGCTCAAACGCAGCTTCACCAGTCCGGGGCTGGGCAGGTACGCCAGCTTGATGGCATCGGCGGCGAGGCTGTCCTCCCATGCGGCGATGCGCTCGGCGAGGTGGCTTTCGCCCAGACCCGTGGTGAGGATGGTACGATGCACGATAGCGGGTGGATCGAACGCGCGACGGAGCTCGGGCAGCACGTGCTTCTCCATCATGCTCTTCATCTCGTAGGGCACGCCTGGCATGCTCACGAACACGCGACCTTCCCGATTGAACCACATCCCGCTCGCCGTGCCGCGATCATTCGGCACCACCGTACATGATTCCGGCAGATCGGCCTGCGCGAGGTTCACCTCCAAGGGCTCACGTCCGATGCTGTTGAAGAATGCCGCGATCCGTTCCTCGATATCCGTGTGCCGCTTCAGCCGGGTGCCGAAGAACTCGCACAGGGTGTGCTTGGTGATATCGTCCTTCGTAGGGCCGAGGCCGCCTGTGATGAGCACCGCATCGGCCTGGGCCGTGGCGAGCGCGCGCAGAATGGTCTCCCGGTCGTCACCGATGACGCGCACGAGCACCACGCGCACACCGATGAGCGCGAGCTGCTCGCCTATCCATCCCGCGTTGGTGTTGATGGTCTGCCCGATGAGCAGCTCATCGCCGATGGAGATGAGTTCCGCGGTTATCTCCCGCTTCACCTGAGGTGCACGTGTCATGTATCCGGCCAGCCGTAGCGGACGGTGCGCGAAGGTCGCTGCATCAAGGCTTCCGCGATCCCCTCCGCCACTCACTGCTCGGGATAACCGAAGACCTGCTCCCTGGTCAGCTTGGTGACGGGCCCCAGGCGCTCCAGGGCCTTCATATCCATGACGCTCTCCTTGCCGATGACGAGGAAGGTATAAGGCCGCCCCTTGATCTCGCGGTCGAAGAAGGCCTTCATCTCCTTCAAGCCGATGCCGGGAATGCGCTGATAATTAGTGCGCCGAACATCGGAATCGATCCCGCGACGGTTGGCGCTGTCCCAACTCCAATAAATGTTCTCCTTGGTGATCCGGGTGCTGGCGATCACCTTCAAGGCACTGGTCTTGGCGCCTTCGAATTGCGCTTCGGCTTCAGGCATCTCGTTCATGAGCTTCAGCATGGCGTCGACGGCGTCGGGCAGCTTGTCCGATTGCGTTCCGATGAACGCGCGCACATAATGGGCCTCGTCCTTCCGGGCGGGCGTGGTGTAGCTGGCACTGGCACCGTAGGCCAGCGCCTTGGCCTCGCGGATCTCCTGGAACACGATGCTGCTGAGGCCGCTGCCGAAGTATTCGTTGAAGAGCGATGCGTACGGGAGCTTCTCCACATCGAAGAGGCCTGCCTTGCTCATCAGCAGCATCTCGGTCTGCACCATGTCATGCTCCACGAAGAGCACGCGGTTCTCGTTGGTGGCGGCCTCGATGAACGGGCGTGGTGGAGGGATGGGCTTCAGTTTGGCGGTAACCGCATGGAGCTTCTTCACGATCATCGCGACGTCATCGGCCGGCTTACGGCCGTAGTAGAAGGCGCTGTGCTCATGCGCCAACAGGCCCTTGAGCTTCGCGACGAGGCCTTCCGGGGTCAGCGCGGCGAGCTCCTTCGCGCTGAGCACATCATTGAACGGGTTCTTCGGTCCGTAACGGCCCACATTGAAGAGCCCCTGATAGAGCAGCGTGCCCTTGTCCTTCATGCGGTCCTGGCGCTGCTTCCCGATGTCTGCGATCAGCCCGGTCAACGCTGCCTGGTCAGGCTGTGCGTCGGCGAGCAGCTCCTCCAGCAGCTGCATGGCTTGCTCCATGCTGCTCTCCAATCCGCTGATGGTGACGTAGCACCGATCCTCGCTCGTGAAGACGCTGAGCTGGACCCCGAGCCGGAAAAGCTCCTTCTTGAATGCGATGGGATCAAGACGGCTGGTCCCTAAGTAGGGCAGGTACTCCACGGCAACGCCCAGTTCCCGGTCGTGGTTGGTGCCCATCTCCACGATGTACCGCAGGCTGAAGAGGTCGTTGCTCGGATTGCGCACCACCGCGACCGGCACCATGCCTGCGCTGCGCCATTCGATGGCCGTATTGAAGTCGACGAACTCGGGCTGCACGGTTCCGGTAGGCATCCGCTCCCATGCTTCGCGCCATGCGCTCATGCCATCGCGCTTGATGTCGATGGGCGTGATCCGGGGCTTGCTCACCTTATGGGCATCCTTGTTCTCGCCCACGCGTTTGTACACCACCACGTCCGGGGAATTGAGGCGTTTGCCCACGAAATCAGACACGTCCGCCTTCGTCAAGGTGGACATGATGCCATGCAGCGCCACGGCCTCGCGCCATGGCTTGCGCAGGATGAAGGCATCGGTCATGGCAGCGGCCCGGCGCGAGTTGTTCTCATTCCAGTACCGGATCTGCTCCTGCTTCAGGTTGTTCACCACGGCCCCGATGAGCCAGTCGTCGTACTCCCCGCTGACGAGCTTGTTCACGGATGCGAGCAAGAGACCCCGCACATCCTCCAGGCTCTGGCCCTCCTTGGGCCGCCCCACGAGGTTCAATTCCGAGTAGTCCGCCTGCACCGAAGCGTACGCGTAGGCCTCCAGCACTTTCTGACTCTGAACGAGGTCGAGGTCGATGATCCCGGCCGTCCCGTTGCTCAGCAGGCCATCGATCAGCTTCAGCGTCGCTTCATTCCTTCCCGTGTAGCCAGGGAACCGCCACGAGAGCGTGACCGATTCCGCCTCCGGCCCGAAGACCTCCGCGGTGCCGCGGCCCGGAGGTCCATCCTCGAACGTGAAGGCCGGAACCTCCTTGCGCTTCCACTTGCCGAAGTACTGGTCGACCATGGCGATCGTGGCCTCGTAATCGATGTCGCCGGAGAGGATGACGGCCATGTTGTTCGGAACGTACCAGGTGCTGAAGAACTCGTGGATCTTGACCATGCTCGGGCTCTTCAGGTGCTCGCCTGTGCCGATGGTGGTCTGGGTGCCGTAAGGGTGATCGGGGTATAGCAGCGCGTTCTTCTTCTGGTACACCTGCCGTCCATCGTTGTCCTGTCCGCGATTGAACTCTTCGTACACCGTTTCCAGCTCCGTGTGGAACAACCGGAGCACGCATTCCTGCATGCGCTCGCTCTCGATGGCCATCCAGCGCTCCAGCTCATCACTGGGGATGTCGTTGATGTACACGGTGCGCTCCGTGCTCGTGTAGGCGTTGGTGCCACGGGCGCCGAGCTTCTTGATCATCTTGTCGTACTCATTGGGCACGGCGAGCGCCGCGGCCAGCTGGCTCAGGCTGTCGATGCGGCGGTAGATCCGGTCGCGCACGGCTTCGTCGGTGACCTTCCGGCGCTCCTCGTAGGCATCGCTGATCTGGCTGAGCAGCGCGCTCTCCTTGGCCCAATCGGTTGTGGCGATGCGGCTGGTGCCTTTGAAGAGCATGTGCTCCAGGTAGTGGGCCAGGCCGGTGGCATCCGCTGGATCGTTCTTGCTGCCGGCGCGCACCGCGATGTTGGTCTGCACGCGTGGCGCGTCGGGGTTGCGGCTCAGCCAAACCTGCAAGCCGTTCGCCAGGGTGTAGATGCGCGCCTCGAGGGGGTCGCCCTCCACCGATAGATAAGAGTATGGTTCTCGCTTCTGCCCGATGACGGCGAGCGGTAGCAGGAGGATCGGAAGGATGGTGCGCAGGCGCATCGTGGTGTTGAATGGGCCGTGAAGATGCGCATTCGCGACCAGCTGACCGAGCGCTCAGCCGTGCATGGTGGGCGCAGTGCCGTACCGGCTCACCACCTCGGCCTCGTAAGCCAGGAACTCCTTCCAGCGACGGTCCACATCCACGCGGCCTCCATGCTTCCTCGCGAAACCAATGAAGGTGGCGTAGTGCCCGGCCTCGCTCTCCATGAGCTCCCGGTAGAACACGCGCAGCTCCTCATCCGGGCATTCCTCGGTGAGCAGCTTGAAGCGCTCGCAGCTGCGCGCCTCGATCATCGCGCTGAAGAGCAGCCTGTCCACCAGCCGTTCCTCGCGCGTGCCATCCTTGCGGACGAAACCCATCAACTCGTTCACGTAATCGTCCTTCCGCTCGGGGCCAAGCGCCCAGCCACGGGCATGTATGCGCTCCACGACCTGGCGGAAGTGGTCCAACTCCTCCTGCGCGATCCGCATCAGCTCAGCCACCAGCTCGCCGTTCTCCGGGTAGCGGGTGATCATGCTGATCGCATTGCTCGCCGCCTTCTGCTCGCACCAGGCGTGATCGATGAGCAGCGCGCGCAGATCCTGCTTCACGAGCTCCGCCCAGCGCGGGTCGGTGGGGAGTTGAAGGCCGAGCATGCCGCGAAGTAAGCGACAGGACCGGGCTCGCGTCCCAAGACAAGCGCGATCAATGCTTGCGCTCCTGCTTCATCTGCCGACGTTCCCGCGCGCGGTCATGCTGCTGATCGGTGAGCGCCTTCCACTTCGTGTACTGCTCGGCATTGAGGATGGCCTTCATCTCCGCATCATGCTGCTCGCGCTTGGATTTCATATCGCTGCGCATGGCGTCCCGTCGGGCCTCGTGCTCCTTGCGCCGCGCCTCCATCTCCTGCGCCTGCTTCAGGTTCAGCGCCTCCACCTTGGCGGCCTGTTCAGGCGTGAGCTCAAGCACGGTGGTGAGCCGTTCGGTGCGTGCTTTCGCGCGCTGCTGGGGCGTCTTCTGGTCCTGGGCGCCCGCTGAAGCAGCGATGAGCATCAGGGCGGCGATAGCGATGGTCGTCTTCATGGATCCCGTGGTTTGCGCGTGTGACCACGGTCGCGCGCACGGGTTCAATTCCCGTGGCCCTTTTCACGATCGTTGGCGATCATCCCCTCCACACGAAATGCGCCTCGGGCACGTCCCAAGTCATGCCCTTGGCGTCCTTCACCACGGCCTTGATCATGAAAGGCGTGCCTGGAGGCAGGTTCGCGATCATCTTCCGCATGAACGGCGTGAGCGTTCCATCCACCCCGGTAGCAGTAGCGTCCTTCGCCTTGCAGTCCTTGATGCACAGCGCAAGCGATATGATGCG
>JAEUSX010000151.1 GCA_016788405.1 Flavobacteriales bacterium | reverse complement strand
TCGGTCGGGCATGGCTTTCATCATGATGTTCAATGAGCAGCCCGTGGGCATGGCCGGCGTGACGCCCACGATCCTCGGGTTCTTCTCGGCCAGCTCCACGATGCTGTGGCCGAAAACGTCCTGGTACTTCGGCGGCTGCGGGCTCTTGGGCACCACTTTGATGATCTCGCCGGTCTCCTTGTTGAAAAGACCGGGCGCGTGCCACACCGTGGCGCTCCCCGCCTCGGCCGGCGCGTAGCCCTTGCCCTTCTTCGTGATCGTATGCAGGATCTTCGGGCCGGGGATGTCGCGCAGATCCTTGAGCACTTTCACAAGGTGGTCCACATCGTGGCCGTCCACCGGACCGAAGTAGCGGAAGTTGAGGCTCTCGAACAGATTGCTCTGCTTCAGCAGCGCGCTCTTCACGGCGCCTTCCACCTTCTGCACGATGGCCTGCGCGTTCGGCCCGAACTTGCTCAGTTTGCCCAGCGCCTTCCACACTTCATCCTTCACCTTGTTGTAGGTGTGGCTGGTGGTGATGTCGGTGAGGTACTCCTTCAGCGCACCGACGTTGGGGTCGATGCTCATGCAATTGTCGTTGAGCACCACGAGCATGTCGGTACCGGCGCCGCCCGCGTGATTCAGCGCCTCGAAGGCCTGGCCAGCGGTCATGGCGCCATCACCGATCACGGCCACCATCTGGCGGTCCTTCTCGCCCTTCAGCTTGCTGGCCACGGCCATGCCCAAGGCCCCGCCGATGCTGGTGCTGCTATGCCCCACGCCGAAGGTGTCGTACTCGCTCTCGCTGCGCTTGGGGAAGCCGCTGAGCCCCTTGTAGATGCGGTTGGTGTGGAACGCCTCGCGCCGGCCGGTAAGGATCTTGTGCCCGTAGGCCTGGTGCCCCACATCCCACACGAGCTGGTCGTAGGGCGTGTTGAACACGTAGTGCAAGGCCACGGTGAGCTCCACGACGCCCAGGCTGGCGCCGAAGTGGCCGCCCTTCACGCTCACCACGTCGATGATGAAATCGCGCAGTTCGGTGCATATCTGCTGCAGCTGCTCCTCGGGGAGTGAGCGCAGGTCGGCTGGGAACTGGATGCGCTCCAGGAGCGGGTACGAGTTGCTGTTGGGCATTGGCGCGCTTAACGGCAAGGTGAACAAAGGTAACCGACTGAAAGTTCGGGGGCTGTGCTGCGCGAACGGGTGCTGCGCGCATGTATTGCGGCAGGCGGGCGTCAATTCCGCTCGAACCGCTCCTGGTATGCACGCTCCAACTCCTCCCGATGCTCCGGCGCCGCTATGCCGATCAGCGCCCTGGCGCGCTGCTGCAGGTTCTTCCCGTAGAGGTAGGCCACCCCGTGTTCCGTGACCACGTAGTGCATGTGGGCACGCGTGGTGACCACGCCGGCTCCTTGCTTGAGGAATGGGACGATCTTGCTGTCTCCCCTGCCCGTGGTGCTGCACAGCGCAATGATGGGCTTGCCCCCCTCACTGAGCGCCGCGCCGCGCATGAAGTCCATCTGCCCGCCCACGCCACTGAACTGGTAGGTGCCGATGCTGTCGGCGCACACCTGGCCGGTGAGGTCCACTTCGATGGCGCTATTGACGGCCACCACCTTGGGATTCTCGCGGATCACCTTGGTGTCGTTCACGTATTGCGCGTCGAGGAAGGCGAAGAACGGGTTGTCGTCCACCAGATCGTACAACCTGCGGGTGCCAAAGGCGAATGCTGTGGCAACCTTCCCGCGGTGCTTCTTCTTGTACTTGTTGGTGACCACGCCGCGCTCCACCAGTTCGATGACGCCATTGGAGCACATCTCGGTGTGGATTCCGAGATCCTTGTGCCCGCCCAGCGCGCCCAGGATGGCATCGGGGATGGCTCCGATGCCCAGCTGAAGGGTGCTGCCGTCCTCCACCATGGCGCTCACCAACTCTGCCACGCGCCGCTCCTTAGGGCCGATCTGCGCGGCATAGTCCACCTCGGGCAGCGGGTCGCTCACTTCCACCAACGCGGCGAAACGGGAGACATGGACATGACCGTCGCCGAGGGTGCGGGGCATGTTCGGGTTCACTTGGGCGATGACAACGCGGGCGTTGCGCACCGCGCTGCGGGACACATCAACGCTCACCCCCAACGAGCACCAGCCATGCCTGTCCGGCGGCGACACATGCACCAGCGCCACATCGAGCGGAAGCATGCCTTTCTCAAAGAGGCGCGGTATCTCACTCAGGAAGACGGGCACATAGTCGCCATGCGGCCCATCGACCATGCTGCGCATGTTGGCCGAGACGAAGAGCGCATTCAGATGGAACGGTCCCTGCACCTCGGGCCGGTCGAAGCCAAGGTCGCCGAAGGTGCTGATGGCGGTGAGCTCCACATCGTGCAGCTCGGCATGGCGGTCGAGCAGGGCTCGCACAAGGCGTTCGGGCGTGGCCGCGCTTCCTTGAATGAAGACTCGGTCGCCGTTCTTCACCAAGCGCACGGCCTCAGTGGCGGACATCCAGGGAAGTGCTTTGCCCATGGGTTCAAAGGTGGCCCATTGCTGCGCGCGCGGAATGACTCAGCGCATGCCGCGCATGGCTGTCACGGTCCTCTGTCGGCCCAGCGCGGCGTCGGCGAACACACGAAGGCCCAGCTCGGGACGATAACCATGGATCTCCTTCACATCGATGGCGATGAGGAAGTCGATGATCTCCTGATTGATGACCTGGCCGGGCACAAGAACCGGGAAGCCCGGCGGATAGGGGATCACGAATGATGCCGATACAAGTTCAGCGCCGTCGCGCATCTCCTTCAGCGCCGCCTCCAGCTTCACGTGCCTGCAGCGCTCCTCCTTGTATGCGAGGAAGTAGGCTGCGCGAAGGTCTCCGCCGGGCACGCCGGGCTGGCCTTGGAAACTGCGGTGGAAATTGGTGAAATGCGGAAGCGGGACCTTCTCCTCCTTCAGGTCGCGGAGCACGCCGAGGTGGGCGCGCTTGTCATCCTGCTCCATGCCCGCATTGCGCGCCTCCAATTCATCCGCGATGCTGAGCAGCACCTTGGTCAGGTACGCTAATGAGCCGCGCGTCGTGCCGATGTTGGTCATGAAGAGCACCGAGTTCCGCGAGGTTTTGTTGATCTGGATCTGGTGCTTGTCCATCAAGAACTTGTTCTTGAAGGTGTCGCCATCGATGCCGGTCTTGCCCGTGTAGAGATTGATCTTCGTGGGGTCCACGGCGAACTCATCCTCCGCCCACGCGCGCTCAATGGCGTTCCAGCCGTGGTCGCGGCGGTAATAGCTGTCCAATCCGCTCTGGCGGAATTCGGCGGGGATCAGCTCTCCGATGGTGATGATGTCGAACCACCGGCCCAGCCTCGGATGCTCACGCACCGTTCGGCGCAGCTGAAGGCCGAGCTCGATCGCTTTCTCCACGAGTTCATATCCTTCGAACTCCACCTGGCGCCGACCGACGTCCATGCTCGCGAGGATCTGGTAGTTGGCGCTGGTGCTGGTGTGCGTCATGTACGCCTCGTCGAAGCTCGCTTCGGTCTTCTTCTCGAAATCCTCGTCCCACACATGGATCATGCTGCCCTGCCGCAGGCTGGTGAGCGTTTTGTGCGTGCTCTGCGTCGCGAACACGCGGATGCGCACTTTATCCGGGTCCGGCATGCGCGGCGCCTCGCCCGGACCAAGCGATGCGATGTGCGCCTCGTAATGCGCGCGGTACTCCGGTGTCCGGTACTTGCGGGCGAGCTTCTGTGCCACGTGCATCGCCGTTCGCTGACGCAGCACATAGCTGAAGCGTGCGAAGGCCCACCAGGCCTCGTCCCACAGGAATACGATGTCCGGCTTGATGGCCAGCACCTCCTCCATCACGCGCTCCACGTTGTACACCACGCCATCGAAGGTGCTGTTGGTGAGCAGCAGCATCTTCACCTTGTCCAGCCGCCCGCCGTCCCGCAGCCTGAAGAGCTGCTCGCGGATATGGGATAAGGGCACCGCGCCGTACATGCTGTACTTCTCCAGCGGGTAGCTGTGCAGGTACACAGGGTAGGCGCCGCTGAGCACCATGCCGTAATGGTGGCTCTTGTGGCAGTCGCGGTCGATGAGGACGATGTCGCCGGGCTGCACCAGCGCCTGCACCACGATCTTGTTGGTGGTGCTGGTGCCATTGGTGGCGAAGTAGGTTCGCTTGGCGCCGAACGCCCGCGCCGCCAGCTCCTGGGCTCTCTTCAGCGGACCCGTGGGCTGCAGCAGCGAGTCGAGCCCGCCCGTGGTGGCGCTGGTCTCTGCCAGGAAGAGATTGCGGCCGTAGAAATCACCGAAATCCTGAATCCAGCGGCTCTTGAAGACGCTGTTGCCGCGGCTGATGGGCATGGCGTGGAACACGCCCATGGGCTTGCGGCTGTAATCTTTCAGCGCAGTGAAGAAGGGCGTCTGGAACTTCTCCATCGTGCCGCGCAGGATGGTGAGGTGCAGCTCGGTGAGGTCCTCGGTGCGGTAGAAGATCCGCTTGAAGGTGGCGAGCGTGCTGTCCTTCAGCCCATCCACCGGTGTGTCTGTCACATAGTAACGGTCCACTTCCGGTCGGAACCAGCGGCAGATGCGGCCCAGGTAGGGGCCCATGTTGGCGCGTCCGATCTCGCCGGGGTCGAGCTCTTCGATGGCGCGCGCGTATTCGCGCAACGACTCGTTTCGGTTCGCCCTGGGGTATGGCACGCCGAATCGAACCACGACAGCTTGGATGTTGTGGTTGAAGAGCAATGCGAGCAGGGCATCCTGTACGGTGCGCACCACCACGGTGTCGTACACGAACTCGTCGCTTTTGTCGCGCGCCTTCTTCAGCTTCTCCTTCAGCGCGGCCTCCTCCAGATCGTCGATGTCGTCCACGAAGAGCACCTCGAAGTAGTTGGGGCGCGGCTTCTCCGCCCCTTCAGCCAACAGTTCGTTGCGACCGGCTTCCGGGTCGAGCATCGCCACCGGGTCACTACGGAAAGCGCCGCTGCTAAGCGTGCGCACAACGTGATTCACAGCATGGTGCAGCCCGTGATGATCCCGGCTCCTTAGCATGCTCTGGAGCTGACGCACGGTCTCGCGTCCAGGATACGCCCAGTAAGACTCGATGGCCAGCAACTCCCGGAAGACCCCGTCCACCTCTTCCGGCGCGCCACGCCCTTCGTCCAGGTCCATCACCGCCAGCTTCAGCTGGTCCCAGGTGTGGGAGCGCAGCCGCGCAGCGTTGTAATGCGAGCGGGTGCTGGTCTCTGTGGTGGTGGGCATCGTGAATATCAGTGCCCGGAAAGATAGGCGGGGGCGCTCAGCGCTTCTTCTTCGCCACCGCCTTCTTAGCAGCCGACTTCCGGGCCGTGGCCAATTTCCGCTTGGCTTGCTTCGCAGAGGCGGCGGCCGTCCTCGTGGCGGGGACTCCACGGGGCGGCCCTTCATGCAGCGCCACCCGATTGCCTTCGCTATCGATGAACAGCGCGAACGATCCCGCGCTCTCGCTGATCAAGGTCTTCGGCATGATCACGCGGCCTCCTGCGAACTCGATGCGCGCCAGGATGCTCTCCATATCGTTGCCGGCGTTCAGGTAGATGAGCGAGCCCGTGTCACTGGGCAGGCAGCCGGGGCCGTAGATGAGCGCGCCGCCGATGCCCTTATCCGCCGGGAAATAGGCCATGGCGAACTCCCCATTCAACACCACCTCCATCTCCATGTTGTAAATGGTGTTGTAGAACCGCGCGGCTCGATGGATGTCGAACACGGGGATCTCGAACCAGCTGACGAAATCCTTCAGTTTGATGTGGTGACGACCGGCAAGGCTTCCCATGGTTATTCAGGATTCTCGGTTGGTGGGCGATAGGCGCTGATGATGTGCTTCGGCAGTTCGTGCGCGCGCGTCTCATCCTTCACCTCCAGCTCCGTGAGCTCCTGCACGCGCTGCGGCTTGATCAATGGCCCGAGGCTCTCCAGGTGGGGGTGCTTCACGCCCGGCGCATAGATGCCGAAGTCCACCGGTCGGTCCCGGAAGCTCTTCAGCGGCTGGCCCAGGCGCAGCACGCCCAGCTCGCGGCTGCGGCGCACCTTCTCCAGGTTGATCTCGATGGGGATGAATTCCTCGTTCACATCGGCCTGGTAGATGACGCGGCCTTCCGGACCGCAAACGATGCTGCGACCGCTGCCGCCGGCATCGAGGCCATTGATGTCGAAGAAGTAGCACTGGTTCGTGGCCGCGCTGGCGCGTGCGATGCTCAGCTCGATCTCACGGTCGATGGTGCCGGTGAGCGTGGGGTGCAGGATCACCTCGGCGCCCATCACCGCCAGGGTGCGCGTGGTCTCGGGGATCCACATGTCGTAGCAGATGCTCACCCCGAAGCGGCCCACGTCAGGGATGTCGAACACGCAGAACTCATTGCCACCGGTGACGCCCACTTCGTACGGATAAAAGGGGAACATCTTGCGGTAGCGCGTCACCACGCTGCCTTCAGGATCGATGACCGACGCGGTGTTGTAGATGTGCCCTTCCCTCTTCTCGAAGATGCTGCCCGGCAGCAGCCAGATGCCGTGCTTGGCGGCCATCGCGCACATCTCCTGCTCGAATTCACCAGGCACCGATTGGGCGTGCACGATGTGCGGCCCAAAGGCGCAGAGCTCGCTGAACATCACCATGTCGACCCAAGGATAGATGGCCATGAGCAGGTCGAGCTTGGTCTTCATGGCCTCCACGTTCGGCACCGCGGAGGAGGTGCGCATCTGGATGCCGGCGATGGAGAATGGTTTCATGATGAGTGCTTCACCACAGAGGCACGGAGAGCACAGAGGGAATGCGGAAGGCATTCAACGATGTGGTCGTACGTCCTGTGGCCATGTTCATTTGATTTCTATGTGACCTCCGTGCCTCTGTGGTGAACTCTCGGGGTAGCGCGGGAATGCCGGGTGCATTCGCTACCAAATCTTCCAGCATGCGGCCTTTCATTTGAATATCTCTGTGCCTCTGTGGTGAACCTTACCCACAGATCTTATCCAGCTCCTCCTCCATGATATCCAGGCCCTTGTTCAGCAATTCATCGCTGATCACGAGCGGGCTGAGGATGCGGATGATGTTCTTCTCCGTGCCTGCGTTGATCACCACGAGGTCGCGCTTGGCGCAGGCCATCATCAGCGCGTTGCAGGTGTCGGCGTCGGGTTGGAGCGGGTCGCCGTTCTTCACGAACTCCATGGCCATCATGGCGCCGAGGCCGCGCACATCGCCGATGCA
>JAEUSX010000093.1 GCA_016788405.1 Flavobacteriales bacterium | reverse complement strand
GTGCCCTTCACCATCACGCAAGGCACGGCCATCGAAGCGGACCTGCTGTGGACGAATGAGACCTGCTTCGGTCCATGCGACGGCACGGCTTCCGTGACTCCGAGCGGAGGCACCGGACCATACGCGATTGATTGGCGCGATCCCTCGGGCGCCTTGATCGCGCAGGATGTCACGAGCATCACCGGGCTGTGCGCAGGAACCAATACCGTGACGATCACCGACGCGGTGGGCTGCGATTCCACCTATACGTTCACGGTGCTCCCTTATACCGTGATCAGCGATGGAGCCATTGTCACGAACGTTCAATGCAACGGTGCGTGCGATGGCAGCATCGTGCTGAACGCGACGGGCGGCATCGGGAACCTGAGTTACTCCTGGGATCCTGTGCCACCCAACGGTCAGGGCAACGCATCCGCGACTTCGCTCTGCCCCAACACCTACACAGTGACCATCACCGATGCTGCGGGCTGCACGGCGATCTTCAGCTATGCCATCACAGAGCCGACACCGTTGGTCCTTGTCGTGGATCAGGTGGTGCCCGCCAGCTGTGCTGACGCGAGCGATGGATCCATCAGCATCACGGCCAGCGGCGGCACGCCGAACTACGACTTCGCATGGAGCGGCCCGGCCGGATTCCAGTCCGTCAATGAGGACATCGTCGGGCTCGCGCCGGGCGATTACACCATCACGGTGACGGATGACAATGGATGCATCATCACGCAGACGATCACCGTGGATGCACTCGTGACCGTAGTGGCTGATGCTGGAGACGACATCACCGAATGCGCTGGCGTGGACATCGTGCTCGATGGATCGCAGAGCACCGGAGCCGTCACCTACCAATGGCTCGACGCGCAGGGCAATGTGATCGGCAGTGATCCCTTGATCACGCTCACTGGACTGCCGGCCGGCACGTACACCTTCACGCTCATCGTGACTGATGGACCGTGCTCTTCGACCGACCAGGTCACGGTCACGGTCCTCGACCTGCCGATCGCCAACGCAGGCCCGGATCAGGCCATCTTCCTCGGAGATGTGGTCACCTTGGGCGGTGCGCCTACAGGACCAGCGGGATCCAGCTTCATCTGGCAGCCCGACACTTTGCTGACCGATGGCAGCGCGTCGAATCCGGTCGCCGAACCCACGGTGACCACATGGTTCCAGGTCTTCGTCACCGCGCCCAACGGCTGTTTGGCGCTCGATTCGGTACTGATCACGGTGGTACCGGAGATCGTGATCCCCAATGGCGTCACGCCCAACGGCGATGGATGGAACGACACCTGGGTGATCGACTACATCGACCTATTCCCCGAGTGCGAGGTGGAGATCTACAATCGCTGGGGCGAGCTGCTCTTCCGCAGCGTGGGATACAAGACGCCGTGGGATGGCCGCTATTCCGGCGGCTTCGTTCCGGTGGGCACGTACTACTACGTGATCAAGCTGAATGATCCGCGCTTCCCGGATGCATACACCGGTCCGCTAACCGTGATCCGCTGACGCCATGAAGAACCTCCGCCGCCTCCTCCCGTTCGCCGTGGTGCTCATGGCCGCGCTGCCAGCGCTCGCGCAGCAACTGCCGCAGCTCACGCAGTACATGCACAACGACTACATCTTCAACCAAGCGGTCGCCGGCAGCCGACAGGCCTTCGAGCTGCGCAGCGGCCACCGCTACCAATGGGTGGGGGTTCAGGATGCGCCGCGCACCTTCACCCTCAGCGGGCATTCCGCGCTCGGGAAGAAGATGGGCGTGGGCGGCTACCTCTTCACCGATCACGTGGGCCCCACGCGGCGCACGGGCTTCCAGCTGAGCTACGCGTATCACCTCCGCCTCACGGAAGACCTGAAGCTGGGCTTCGGGCTCGGATTCGGCATGCTGCAGTTTCTGATCGATGGTTCCAAGATCACCTTCCACGACCAAGGTGATCCCACTATGGACAACCAGCTGCGCGGCGAGTTGAAGCCCGATGCCACCTTCTCCATGCTGCTCCATCACCCGCGATTCTGGTTCGGCGCGGCCGCTCCGCAACTGCTCAACAACGAGGTGGTCTTCCTGCATGAGAACACCGGCACCTTGAGCCGCATGGAACGGCACTACTACGCCATGGGCGGGTACAGGCTGCCCCTGGGCGAGGACTTCCGATTGGAGCCTTCGTTCATGCTGAAATACGTGGCGCCGGTGCCGATGAAACTGGACGTGAACCTCACCGCGCGCTACAAGGAAGTGGTGTGGATCGGCGCCGGATTCCGGACGAACGATGCCTGGTGCGCCATGATCGGGTACTGGCACAAGAAGCAGTTCCAATTCGGGTACAGCTACGACGTGATCACCAGCAACCTGCGCAATTACAGCACAGGCACCCACGAGGTCACCCTCGCCGTCACGATCCAGAAGCAACAGACTGTGGCCCCCGTGACGTCTCCGTAGCCGAAGCGCCGTTCTCGGCGCGTGTCATGGGCGACAATGCCCTCGAAGTTCGTCGAAGCGGATGAAAGAGTGGTCGATATTCCTTACAGCGACGGGCCTTTGCCTTGACCCCGCCCGGCTTCCCCGGCGTACTTTGCAGCCCCTTTCGCCGGACCTGTCCGGACCTCCTTTGGGCCAACGCGCTAACCGCCTCTTCCTCAGCAAGGCACTGACCCTCGCGCTGCTGCTCTTTGGACAGATACAGCTGTGCGGCCAGGTCATCACCGCCGGTAGCAATCAGCAGTTCGATTCCTGCACCGGTGAGTTCTATGACTCGGGAGGTCCGGGCGCGAATTATCAGAACAACGAGGACGTCACGGTGACCATCTGCCCGACCGGTGGCTCGGGCTCTGGACCATTCACGTCCGTGCGCTTCATCTCCTGGAGCGTGGCCGGAGGTCCGCTACCGGGCGATCAGTTGGAGATCTTCGACGGCACCAGCATCCTCGGCTCTTTGTTGGCCGTCGGCTCATCAACCAATTCGCTCGCGGGGAGCACCTTCACGAGCACGGATGCTTCCGGCTGCCTCACCTTCCATTGGACCAGCGATATGGGGGGCACGGCAGCAGGGTGGTTCGCGCGCATCGTCACAACGCTCTGGCCCGGATCGGATGGCGCAGCGACGGTTTGTTCCACGGGCGCGCCGCTCGATCTCTTCGCCCAGTTGGGCGGGAACCCCGACGCTGGCGGCAGTTGGACCGCTCCGGGCGGTGCACCGAACAGCGGCACGCTGAATCCGGCCTCGGACCCCGCTGGCTCATACACCTACACGCATGCCGGCGCGGCTCCGTGCGCTGACGCGAGTGCGACGGTGGTGATCACCAAGGTGCAAGCGCCGAACCCAGGGACCAATGGCACTGCTGCGTTCTGCGCCACCAGTGCACCCGCTGCGCTCATCAATTTCCTGGGGGGAGGTCCTGATGCGGGGGGCTCGTGGACCGGACCCGGTGGCCCGCACGGAGGCACCTTCAATCCAGCCACCGACCCACCGGGCACCTATACCTACACGGTCACAGGGTCCGCTCCCTGTACGAGCGCCTCTGCAACCGTAACGGTGGCCGTGAATCCGCCAGCGAACGCCGGGAATAGCGGGAGCACGACCGTTTGCAGCAATGGAGCGGCGTTCCCGCTCATCAGTGTGCTCACGGGAAGCCCGCAGCTCACTGGCTCGTGGACCGGACCTGGGGGGACGCCGGTGATCGCCACATACACGCCTGGATCGTCGACCCCGGGGGTGTACACCTACACTGTTCCGGGCGCGCCGCCTTGTCCTGCGGCGGTGAGCACCGTGACCGTGCTGCAGACCACTGCGCCGAACGCCGGCCAATCGCGCAGCATCACCGTGTGCAGCGACGATGCTCCGTTCAGCATGGTGGCTCAGTTGCTAGGCACACCAGATGCGGGTGGCAGTTGGGTTGGCCCCGTCGGGGCGCATGGCGACCTGTTCAATCCGGCGAGTGACCTGTCAGGGGCATACGTCTACACCGTTGCGGGCTCGGCGCCGTGCGCGAATGCTTCAGCCACCTTGACGATCACGATCAATCAGCGGCCGAATGCCGGAACGAATGGCGCGATCACCTTGTGCTCCACGGACGGCGTCTACAACCTCTTCAACTCCTTGGGCGGCAGCCCAAGCGTGAGCGGCACTTGGCAGGACCCGCAAGGCAACGCGCACTCCGGGAGCTTCACGCCGGGCACCAGCCAACCAGGCAACTATACCTACACCGTGACCGGCTTGGCGCCATGCGCGCCCAGCAGCGCAACGGTGAACGTGAGCGTGAATACAGCGCCCAATGCGGGCAATGGAACCAGCATCACGCGCTGTTCGAACGACGCGCCATTCAACCTCTTCGCATTGCTCACCGGCAATCCGGATCCAGGAGGGGCATGGAGCGGTCCGGCAGGCGCTCACAGCGGGTCATTCAATCCTGCTGCTGACCCACCCGGCGCATACGTCTACACGGTGCCTGGCCTTGCCCCCTGCGCGAATGCGACCGCCACCATCAATGTCGCGGTGAATCCTGCTCCGAATGCGGGCATCGGAAACGACATCGCTGTGTGCGCGAACGATGCGCCGTTCAACCTGTTCGGGATACTCACGGGCAGCCCGGATGGCACAGGCTCCTGGAGCGGTCCCGGTGGGGCCATGAACGGCACCTTCACGCCCGGAACGAGCGCCGCTGGCGTTTACACGTACACCGTAACGGGCCTTGCGCCCTGCTTGCCGGCGAGCTCCACGGTGACCGTGAGCGTGACGCCGCCACCGGATCCCGGCTCCAATGGCAGTGTCACAGTTTGCAGCAATGCGGCGCCTGTTGATCTTCTCACGCTGCTTGGCGGAACTCCGCAATCGGGTGGATCTTGGACGGACCCCGGTGGTGGCGCGCACAGCGGCACCTATCTGCCCGGTTCGCAAATCGGGGGCAATTACACGTACACGGTTCCTGGCACAGGTCCTTGCGGGCCGCTGAGCGCGACGGTGCAGGTGAATCGGGTGATCGCGCCGAATGCAGGCGTGAACGGCACCATCACCGTATGCAGCACCAACGCGCCGTTCGACATGATCACGGTGCTGGGCGGTTCGCCGAATGGCACGGGTTTCTGGCTGAATGGCCTGAACCAACCGGTCCCGGGCACCTTCACCCCGGGAACCAGCGTTGCTGGAACCTATGCGTACGTAGTGGCTGGCACATCACCTTGCGTGAATGACACGGGTTTCGTTACGGTGAATGTGAATCAGGCGCCGAGCGCTGGTACGAATGCCTCGACGGTGGTGTGCAGCAATGCGGCGCCGTTCAACCTGATCACGATCCTTGGTGGCAGCCCTGATGCAGGAGGCAGCTGGACACGGCCCAATGGCACTGCGCATTCGGGCGTGTTCACACCGGGCACATCTCAACCGGGTGGCTACACCTACACCGTGCCGGGGCAGACGCCCTGCCTCGCCGCGAGTGCGGTGGTTACCGTCAGCGTAGTGCAGGCTCCTGACGCTGGAGAGGATGAGACCCTCACGAGGTGCAGCAACCAGAGCATCGTGAACCTCTTCACGCAACTGGATGGTGATCCGGACAATGGCGGCAGCTGGACCGGACCAGGCGGCCCGCACTCTGGATTCTTGAACCCTGCCACGGATCCATCGGGCAACTACGTCTATACCGTGACCGGCACGCCGCCCTGCTCAGATGCGAGCGCCACGATCAATGTGACCATCAATCAAGCTCCGAACGCGGGCGGTGATGGATCCATCACGGTTTGCCAAGGGACGGCATCGGTCGATCTCTTCACGGTGCTGACCGGCACGTTCGACATGACGGGCACTTGGGAAGAGCAAGGAACGCCTACGGGTCAGCTCAACAACAACTTCTTCAATTGCGGCAGCCTTCCACCGGGCACCTATGAATTCCGCTACGAGGTGCCCGGAATCGGTTCCTGTCAGGAGGATCACGCGCATGTGGAAGTGATCATCGTGGGACTCTTCGATGCAGGCACCAATGGCACGTTGCCCGCTTGCAGCAGCAATTCGCAAGTGGACCTCTTCAATGGCCTCGGCGGCAATCCGCAGACCGGTGGGCAGTGGGTGGACCTGAATGCGACAGGCGCGTTGAACGGCCAGTTCTTCAATGCGACGCAGGTGGCCGCGCCTGGCTCGTACCAGTTCCGTTATCGGCTCATCGGCTCCTTGGGCTGCGCTTCCGACTCGGCCACGGTGACCGTGAATGTGACCCGAGCGGCGAATCCCGGTTGCAATGGCACGGCCAGCTTCTGCAGCACGAATGCCACGAACATCTCGCTGATCGGCTTCCTGGGATGCTCCCCGGAGATTGGCGGACAATGGCGTCGGGACACACCCAATGGAACGATGTTCAGCGGTCTTTACACGCCCACGAACGATGATCCCGGGACCTTCTACTATGTCTTCAATCAAGGGCCGCCATGCTCGCAGGTGTACGCCTCGGTGACCGTGAGCGAGGTTGTCGGACCGGAAGCTGGTGACCCGGCATCCGTGCAGGTCTGCTCCAACGATTCCCCCTTCAGCATGACGGCCTCGTTGGGCGGGAATCCGGATGCAGGCGGGCAGTGGTACTTCAACAACATCGCGCACGGTGCGCTCTTCGTTCCCGGACTCGATGCGCAGGGCGTGTACGAGTACCGTGTCCCGGGCCAGTTCCCGTGCACGGAGGACATCGCCTTCCTCACCGTAAGCGTGACCACCCGCGCGAATGCCGGTTGCAACGCCACGGTGAACACCTGCACCAATGCGAATCCGTTCCTGCTCTACTCGGCGCTCACCTGCAATCCGGATAACAACGGCAACTGGTTCACGCCGACGTGGGCCGCATTGCCGTCCGGCACCTTCACGCCGGGCGTGAGCGCGCCGGGCGATTACAAGTACGTGGTCACGGGTGCCTCGCCCTGCGCGAACGATACCGCCATCGTGAGCGTGTTCGTGAACGGCGCGCCCAACGCTGGCTGTCCGGGCAGCGCATCGCTCTGCGCCAGCGTTGGTGCGCCTGCGGTGAATCTGCTGAGCTACTTGGGCTGTTCCCCGAACCCTGTGGGCACGTGGACCGGGCCTGGTCCGCTCAATCCACCCGGCTTCTTCAACCCGGTCACGGGCACTCCCGGGGTTTACACCTACACGGTGACCAATGGCTGTGGCTCGGCCAGCAGCACGGTCACTGTTGCGGTAGGGACGCCCGGGAATGCCGGCTGTAACGCATCAGTGCAGAAGTGCTCGAACAACCCGGCGTTCGACATGCGCGATCACCTCGGTTGCGCGCCGGCCACGAATGGCAATTGGTCAGGTCCGTTGCCGGCCACCACGGCTGTGAGCCCTGTCTTCACGCCAGGCGTTACTGTGCCCGGCACCTATCGGTATTCGGTGCCAAGCACGGGCAGCTGCCCTGTGGCCACGGCGACGTTGACGGTAACGGTGACCGCGTTCCGGGAGGCTGGAAACAACAACAGCCTTTCCATCTGCCGCTCGGCAGGCGCAACGCCGCTCTTCCCATTGCTCGGGCCCACGGCGCAATCAGGCGGATTGTGGTTCTTCAATAGCGTCACTCCGCATTCGGGCATCTTGCTCCCCTCCATCGACCAGAGCGGCAACTACGTGTACCGACATGCCGCGAATGGTCCTTGTGCCGCGGACTCCGCGATCGTCAGCGTGGTGATCTACGATCAGCCGGAAGCGGGATGCGGAAGCCTCATCGAGGCATGCAGCACCACGCCGCCCTTCCTGCTCTTCAATTCCATCGGGTGCGCTCCGAGCACAGGAGGTGCTTGGTTCGACCCTACGGGACAGCCGCACACAGGCATCTATGATGCTGCGATCGATGCGGGGGGCGCATACAAGTACCGGGTTCCGGGGAACGCAGGGTGCGGCCCCGATTCCACCTATGTCACTGTGATCGAGTACCAGGCTGTGGATGCTGGCGGCCCAGGGCAGGTTCAAGTGTGCAGCAGTGGTCCGCAGTTCAACCTGTTCAGCCATCTTCAAGGAACACCGCAAACCGGCGGCGATTGGTTCGATCCATCCGGCGGGTTCTCCAATGGCATTTACACCCCGGGAGTCTCTGAGCCCGGCGTTTACAAGTACAAGTTGTACGGAACGGCGCCCTGCGCCGACGACAGCGCCACGGTCACCGTTTTCCAGAGCGAGGCTTCGGATGCAGGCATCGGCACCAACGCGGCCTTGTGCAGCAGCCAGGATGAAGTGGACCTGATCACGCTCCTTGGCGGTACGCCTGATCTTGGTGGACAGTGGACCTACAATGGAGCTGACGTCGATCCTGAGATCGACCCAGCGGTGGATCCTTCCGGTGTTTACCGGTACAGGGTTGCTGGCATTGCGCCATGCCCGGCCGATAGCGCCGCCGTGATCATCACCATCATCACGCAGGCGCTCGCCGGAGAGGATGGCGACATCACTGCGTGCGAGGGCGCGGATGAGATTGAATTGGTGGATGGCTTGGGCGGTACGATCACTCCCGGGGGTACTTGGTCCAATGGCTGCGGCAGTGGCGTGCTGAACGGCGGCATCTATGATGCGAGCGCGCTTGCCGTGGGAGAGAGCTGCGAATTCAACTATGCCCATGCGGCGAACGGACCCTGCCCTGCGACGAGCGCTACGGTCATCGTATCCATCGTGGGCGCGTTGGATGCGGGCGAGGACAGCACGATGCAGGCTTGCCGTGGCGACCTCGTTGACCTGCTGGCGAGCCTTGGCAGCGCTCCGCAGGCGGGCGGATTCTGGATCAATGTGGATGGCGCTGCGGGCTTCCTCGCTGGCGGCTACTTCCAGACCCAGCAGGTCGCCGCTGGAACGACCTGGGCCTTCGATTACGTGCTGCCCTCCTTGGCCGACTGTCCTGGCGACACGGCCACCGTCAGCGTCGAGGTGATCAACGGTCCATTCGCAGGCAATTCAGGCGACCTCACCGTCTGCTCGAATTCGGCGCCGATAAACCTCGGGACCGGTCTCTCGGGCGGACCCGATGCTGGAGGACAATGGTTCAATGAGAGTTGGGTGCCGGTAGGCGCCAACTTCCAACCCTCGAGTGGAAGCGGGACCTATTACTACGTGGTGGTCGGCGGTGGGGTGTGCCCCTCTGATACAGCGAGCGTCGA
>JAEUSX010000038.1 GCA_016788405.1 Flavobacteriales bacterium | reverse complement strand
TCCACCGCGCCATCGGCCGTGTGCCAGATCTTCCTTCCCTCGAGCACGAAGACGAAGTAGCTCTGGTGGCTCCAGAGCTCCAGCATCTGCTCCTTGATGGGGCAGTTGTACTCCGTGACGAGCTCATCCGCGCACCGCAGCTGCTTGAAGTAGCCCGGGGCGGCGAGGATGTCGTCGAGCAGGTTCTTCATGCCAAGCAAAGATGCGCGGCGCCAGGCACTGCGGCACCGTCCGCGCGTGGCCGCTCATCCCCTCCTGCGAACCGCTGGAAACAAAATATGTCACAAAACGTTTCCTGTGGGACTTTCCTGTCCTACTCTTGCGCCCCGTTCGCCGAACGCCGCCCCGAGAAGCCGATGGACATCAAGAAGAAAGAGATCCTGGAGCAGGCCCTGAAGCTCTTCATGCGACTGGGCGTCAAGAGCATGACCATGGACGACGTGGCCACGCACCTGCGCATCAGCAAGAAGACGCTCTACGAGCACTTCAGCGACAAGAACGACCTGGTGGAGCAGGTGGTGGCCAGCGTATGCGGGTATCACCGCGATACCATCAACGCCATCTGCGCGCGCGGCCTCAACGCCATCGACGAGAACGAGGAGATCACCCGGTTCATCGTGGGCCAGATCGGCAACATGCACCCCAGCGTGCAGTTCGATCTGCAGAAGTACCACCCCAAGGCGTGGACGATCATGGAGCAGCGCGAGCGCGAGGACATCTACGCCTGCGTGACCAAGAACCTGCGCAAAGGCATCGAGCAGGAGCTCTACCGGGATGACCTGGACGTGGAGGTGATCACACGGCTGTACATCGCCCGAATCGATTCCACCTGGGACGGCCGGGTGTTCCCCCCCGACCAGTTCAACCTCAGTGACGTGCTGTGGAAGCACTTCGAGTACCACATCCGCGGCATCGCCAGCAAGAAAGGCGTGGCCTATCTGGAGAAGAAAGCGAAGAAAGAGCGCAACGCATGAAGAAGACCATCATCGCCATCTGCGGCCTGGCGCTCAGCGCGGGCGCGCACGCGCAGGGCCCCGTGAGCTTGAGCCTGCAGCAGGCATTGGACATGGCCGCGCAGCAGAGCTACGCCGTGCAGGCCAGCGCGCTGGAAGCCGAGAAGATGCGGCACCGCGTGAAGGAGATCACCGCCATCGGCCTGCCGCAGATCAACGGCGAGGGCGGCATGAGCCAGTTCATCGACGTGCCCACGAGCCTGGTGCCCAACTTCTTCACGCCTCCCGGCCCCGGGGTGCCGGAGTACTTCCCCGCGCGCTTCGCGGTGCCGTGGAACGTCACCGGCGGCGTCACGCTCTCTCAGCTGCTCTTCGACGGCAGCTACCTCGTGGGCCTGCAGGCCACCAAGGGTCTGGCCGAGCAGAGCCGCATCGAGCTGGAGAAGAGCCGTGCCGATGCGCGCAACCAGGCGGCGAAGGCCTACTTCGGAGCCCTGGCCGCTGCCGAAGGCGCGCGCCTCGCGGCGGAAGGGGTGCCCTTGCTGGATCGCACGCTGCGCGAGGCGGAGGCCATGAAGGCGGCGGGCTTCATCGAACAGACCGATGTGGACCGCATCCAGATCCAGCTGGAGCAGGCGCAGGCGCAGCAGCGCAGCTTCTCGCAGCAGGCCGATGTGGCCCGCATGCTGCTGGCCCTCACCCTGGGCATTCCGCAGGGCACGCCGATCACGCTCACCGACAAGCTGGAGAGCATCCTCAACGACCCCAACGAGACCGCGCTGAGCGAGATGGGCTTCGACGCCGCCTCGCACGTGGAGATGAAGCTGGCCAGCACGCTGCTGCACCTCCAGCGCCTCAACATGCGGAATGAGAAGATGAAGCAGGCGCCCTCGCTCGGCGGCTACTTCGTGCACCAGCAGGTGTGGAACGGGCCGGACTTCGATCCCGGCGGCGTGTACAGCTTCTACCCCACCACGCAATGGGGGCTGAAGCTCACCGTGCCCATCTTCAGCAGCGGCAGCCGCTACCATAAGGTGAAGCAGGCCAAGCACGCTATGGAGCAGGTGGAGGTGAACCGCACGGCGACCGAGCAGCGCCTCCTCACCCAATCGGAGCAGGCCCGCTCCAACGCCCGCACCGCGGCCGACAACATGCGCACGAGCGAGCGCAGCATGCAGCTGGCCAAGGGCATCTTCGACCGCACCAGCATCAAGTTCACCAACGGCAGCGCCGCCAGCTTCGAGCTCACGCAGGAGCAGGGCAACTACCTGCTGGCCCAGCAGGCGTACATCCAGCGCATGGTGGAGCTGCTCATGGCCCGCGCCGACCTGCGCAAGGCGCTCGACCTCTATTGAAGCTCCAAGACACAAGAATCACGTCACCCGACACCAGGACCAAGCTCCAAGACCTCACCGTGATGAAGAACACGACCGCATACCTGGCCATCGCCGCGCTGCTCGCCGCATGCAGCGCCGCCACGCCCACCGACGACCTCGGGAAGAAACGCGCCGAACTCGACAGCCTCAAGGCCAACTACGCCGCCACCGCCGAGCTCATCAAGCAGGTGGACGCCTGGATCGCCGAGCATGACAGCACGGTGAAGAAGAACATCCCTGCCGTGACAGCCTTCGAGCTGCTGCCCACGCGCTTCGAGCACTTCATCCAGGTGCATGGCACGGTGCGCGCCGACAAGAGCGCCGACCTGTACACCATGGGTGGGCGCGTGCGCCGCATCCTGGTGCAGGAGGGCCAGCGCGTGAGTGCCGGCCAGTTGCTGATCGACCTGGACAACGACGCGTTTGCCAAGCAGGCCGCGGCCGCGGAGGCTGGCGCCAAGCTCGCTCGTGATGTCTACGAAAAGCAGAGCAAGCTCTGGGAACAGAAGATCGGCAGCGAGATCCAATTCCTTCAGGCCAAGAGCCAGATGGAGCAGGCCGAGGCCGGCCTGGCCGCGCTGCGCGAGCAAGTGCGCCTCAGCAATGTCACCGCGCCATTCAGCGGCGTGGTGGACGAGATCATGGTGAGCGAGGGCGACATGACCAGCCCCCTGGCCCCGGTGGCCCGCGTGGTGGATGCCAGCGGCGCCACGCTGGAGGCCGATGTGCCCGAGACCTATGTGAAGCGCGTGAAGCGCGGCGATCCGGTGAAGGTGGAATTCCCCGGCACTGGCGACACGCTCATGGCTGAGCTCGCCAACGTGAGCAGCTTCATCGACCGGGCCAACCGCACCTTCAAGGTGAGCGTGCGCGTGCCGGCCGGCGACATCGCGCTGCACCCCAACCTGCTCAGCGTGATCCATGTGCGCGACCAGGTGATGGACAGTGCCCTGGTGGTGCCCGCGCGCCTCATCCAGGAGGACGTGAACGGGAACAGCTACCTCTTCGCCCTTGACAGCAAG
>JAEUSX010000227.1 GCA_016788405.1 Flavobacteriales bacterium | reverse complement strand
CCGAAGACCTCGATGAAGAGCAATTCGCCTGCAGGAAGCTCGTAGCCGCTGGCGATGGAGAAGTAGTCCGGGCCCGCGTCATCGTCGCAGGCGCGCAAGGTGAGGTTGAAGCAATCCGGTCCGGTCCAAAGCGCCACCCCCGTGTCATTGAGGCCACCGGTGCTGTTGGTGCTCACCGAAACGTTCCCTGATCCGGGCACGGGCATCATGTACCAGATGTCACCGCCCTGATAGTTCGCGCAGCCGGGATCGGTGCCTGTGCCAAGCGCGCCGGCATTGTTCGCAATCACGCAATCCACCGTATCGATCGGCAGCGCGCTGCACGGCGTCATCCCGGGTAGCGGCGAGGCCGTGCAATCGCCCGTTCCGGTAAAGACGACCCCGGTCGCGGGATTGGGGCCATCGGCGAAAACGGGGCTGCCGAACTCATTGAAGATCTGATAGGTGTTCTCCTGCTCCCAATCGGCAGCCGCATAACTGAGCTGGATGGCATCGCCTTCGCACACCGGGAATTCGATGGTGCTTCCCTGGCCGCTCGCTGCGAAAACACCCACCATGGCTCCATTCACCTGCACGGTGAGCTGCCCGCCGTTCCAGCCATCGCCGAATGAATCGTGCATCACCAGGAAATAGCTGCAGCACTGGGCATGCACGCAGGCGCTGGCGAGCATGAAGAGGATAACGGCACGGTAACGCATGGTCGATGTCCGGCAAACATAGCCGCCCTCGATCCCCGGAGAAGAAGCCCGCGTGCGGGTATCAGTGACCGCGCGCCGCCAGGTAGCGCTCGGCGTCCAGCGCCGCCATGCAACCCGTACCAGCGCTGGTGATGGCCTGTCGATAGATCCTGTCCGCTGCATCTCCCGCAACGAAAACGCCGGGCACGTTGGTCCGCGTGCTGTCAGGCTGATGCTTGATGTAGCCCACCTCATCCATGTCGAGCCAGCCCTTGAAGATGGCCGTCGCAGGCTCGTGACCGATGGCCAGGAAAAGACCGCTGACATCGAGCCTGTTCTCCTCGCCCGTGGCGTTGTTCACCACGATGATCCCCTCGACCTTGTCGTCGCCGAGCACATCCTTCACCTCCGTGCTGAAGTGCACTGTGATGTTGGGCGTGCTCTCCACGCGGTGCACCATGGCCTTGCTCGCACGGAACTCGTTCTTGCGCACGAGCATGTGCACGCGCGGGCAGAGCTTGGCGAGATAAGTGGCCTCTTCGCACGCGCTGTCGCCGGCGCCTACGAGGGCCACGGTCTGGCCGCGGTAGAAGAAGCCGTCGCACACGGCGCAGGCCGTCACTCCGCCACCGAGGTCGCGCAGGCGCAGCTCGTTGGGCAGGCCGAGCCATTTGGCGTTGGCGCCGGTGCTGATGATCACCGTGTCGGCATGGAGTTCCTTCGTCTCGTCCACCCACACCTTGTGCACCGGACCGGTGAAATCCACCTTGGTGACCCATCCGTGTCGCACATCGGTCTTGAAGCGAAGGGCCTGTTTCTTCAGGTCCTCCATCAGGTCAGGACCGGTCCGGCCGTCCGGGTAGCCGGGGTAGTTCTCGACTTCCGTGGTCTGCGTGAGCTGTCCACCGGGCAAGGGGCCTTCGTACAGCACGGGCTTCAGATCGGCGCGGGCAGCGTAGATGGCGGCGGAGTATCCTGCGGGGCCTGATCCGATGATCAGGCAATGGACATGCTCGGGAGAGGTGCTCATGTTGGGGCGGCAAAACTAGCCGCGTCGGCGCACCACCCGGTGATCGTTGTCACGGCACGCACACCACGGTATCGAAGCGCGGGGCATAGCCCACCCAGGCGCCCAATCCGCCGTCGATGTTGCTCACGATATTGGCCGGGTTGCTGAACACATCGCCTTGCGAGGAGGCGTTGCTGTAGAACGAATCGAAGAAGTTGAACTCCTTCAGCCCGATGCTGGAGAATTTCACCACCACGGTATCGCCCCGCTTGAAGAAGCCGCCCTCCTCGTTCAGGTCATCGACGGCGCTGCTGTACGGCACTTGCCCGCGGTTGTATGCGAAGTCGAACGTGAGGCCGTTGATGTAGCGGTCCTCGAAGACGCTGAAGAAGGGGGCGATGAAGCGCGAGTCCTTCGGCTCGCCGTCAGCACCTCGGTTGATGCGTCGCGCATGCCAGCGGTAGGCATTCCCGATGGAGTCGGGATCGCTAAGCCGTCCCCAGATGAACCCGAGGCTGTCGTCATTCGGGCGCTGATTGGCCAGACGGAACCAGGAACTGTCGAGCGGCGCGCCATTCGGGATGGTGGTCACGCTGCGCAACTCCTGGCCATCGGCCTGCACCCGCAGGCGGTAGGTCCTTCCCTCCTCCCCCAGCAGCTCGTTGTTCAGGAAGGTCCAGGCGCAGATGTTCGCCGCGCGCAACAGGTCGGCGTCGATGCCCGTCGCAGCAGCCGCATCATCAATGAGCGAATCGGGGATCAGCTCGCTGCAGATCCGGGTGAGGATGAAGGTGCTGGTGCCGTCCTCCACAGTGACCACCGCATCGCTGATGAAGGTGGAGGCGATGCTCGAGACGCTCGTGGGCGCGAAGAAGCTCTGCGTCCGGGTGAGGAAGACGATGGGCGGCTGGCCGGTCTCGATGCTGCCCTCCACGACGATCTTCGGGTCCGTCTCAGGCAATTCAACGGTGATCTCCTTGGAGCAACCGCTGAGCAGCGCCACCGCCGATGCGATGAGCGTGAAGCGCGGGATCAGAACTTGAAGTTCCATGTGATGGAGGGAAGAATGGAGAAGAGCGAGACCTGCTTGGCCACGATCCGGAAATCGCCGGCGGCGGGGTTGCCCGAAGGATCGAAGTAGATGTAGTAAGGATTGCGGCGGTTGTAGGCATTGTACACGCCGAAGGTCCATCCGCTCACGAATTTCCGTTTCACCAGCTGCACTTCACCGGTCGCGGGGTCCTTCAGCTCCTTGGTCTCACGCCCGTTCAGCGTGGCGCTCAGGTCAAGGCGGTGGTAAGGCGCCATACGGTATCCATTGCGCTCGGTGTACTCGCTCACCAGCTGGCCCTCGATGAAGTAGCGGTTCACCGGAATGGTCACGGCCTGTCCGGTGGCGTACACGAACGCGGCGCCGAAGTTCCAGCGCTTGCTGCGCTCGTAGCTGGCCACCACGCTCAAGTCGTGGCGGCGGTCCCATCGGCTGGGGAACTCCCGGCCCTGATTGATGTCGGGGAACTGCCGCATGGTGCGGCTCCAGGTGTAGCCCACCCAGCCAGTGACCTTGCCGGTGCGCTTCTTCACGAACAGTTCGAGGCCGTAGCTGTAGCCCTTGCCGAACACCAGCTGGTAATCGTAGTTGGTATTCCCGTTCTGCTGCGGATTCGCGCCCTCGCCGTACTCGATCTGGTTGCGCAGGTCCTTGTAGTAGCCCTCCACGCTGGCCTCGATCACATCGTCGAGGAAATTGCGGAAGTAGCCAGCGCTGTACTGCGTGCCGATCTGCGGTTTCACGCGCGTGCTGCTGGGCACCCACACATCGGTGGGCAGCGACGAGCTGCCGAAGCTGGCCAGGTGGACGTATTGCTGCGCCCGGCTGAAGGACGCCTTCACGCTGCTGTTGGGACCGGTGGTGTACCGCAGGCTCAAGCGCGGCTCAAGGCCCATGTAGCTTGAGATCGGCTTGCCGGGCGAGATCCTCTCCGAGCCCACCGAACGGCCGCGCTCATCGATGTTGTACTTGACGTACGGCCCCACATGATCGAAGCGCGAGAGGCGAAGCCCAGCGTTCACGCGCAGCGCATCGGTGATGTCGTATTCATCGAGCACGTAGATGGCGCTTTCATGCGCGTGCAGCTTGGGCGGCGTGTCGATGTCGAAGTCCACGTCGCCGCTGGCCACATCGACGGTGCTCGTGGTGTAGATGTGGTAGGTGTACTGCGCGCCGTACTTGAGGCGATGGCGCGCGCTGGGATAGTGGCCGAAATCGAGCTTCATCCCGTAGTCCTTGATGCCGCTGTAGAGCTTGAAGCGGAATTGGTCCTGTTGCGCGGCGAACTGGAAGGTGTAGTCGCTGAAGGTGGCGGTGGTGTTCAGGAACAGCTTGGGGCCGAACACGTGGTTCCAACGGGCGCTCACGGTGGTGTTGCCCCAGGGGATGCGGAAGCTGGTGCCGTTATCGCCCTGCCCTTTGAAGGTGAACACGTCGCGGCCGAAATAGCCGCTCACGAACACGCGGTCCTTGTCGCTGATCGTGTAATTGGCCTTGGCATTCAGGTCGTAGAAGTAGTAGCCTGTTCCTGCGAAGTTGCTGGTGTCGGGGATGAACGGCTTCGTGAGCACATCGATGTAGGTGCGCCGGCCGCTGATGATGAAGGCGCTCTTGTCCTTCACGATGGGGCCTTCGACGGTGAGCCGGCTGGCGATGAGGCCGATGCCGCCCTGCGCGTGATAGGTCTTCTCGTTGCCCTCCTTCATGTTGATGTCGAGCACCGAGCTGATGCGACCGCCATAGTTCGCGGGCATGCCGCCCTTGATCAACTCGATGTTCTTCACCGCATCGGCATTGAACACGCTGAAGAAGCCGAACAGGTGGCTGGCGTTGTACACGATGGCGTTGTCGAGAAGGATCAGGTTCTGATCGGGCCCGCCGCCGCGCACGTAGAAGCCCGCGTTCCCCTCGCCATTGCTCTTCACCCCGGGGAGGAATTGGATGGTCTTCAGGATATCCACCTCGCCCAGCAGCGCCGGCAGGGTCTGCAGCTTCTGCACGTCCAGGTCCACCGTGCCCATGCGGGTGTCCTCGGTGTTCTCCTTCTTCCGCTCACCGATCACCTCCACCTCCTGGGCCAGGATGGATTTGGGCTTCGCGCTGATGTTGAGCTTGAGGTCGGCGCTCAGCGTCACGCTCTTCGCGTAGTCCTCATAGCCGATGTAGCTCACGGCCACGGTGTGCGTGCCGGGCTCCACGTTGAGCACGTAGTAGCCGTACACGTTGGTGGACGTGCCCCGCATCGTCTCCTTCACATAAACGCTGGCGCCGATCAGCGCCTCGCCGCTGCTGGCATCCTTCACGTAGCCGCTGATGGTGACCTGCTTCTGAGCGAAGAGGCTGGAGGGGAGCGCGAAGGCCAGGAAGAGCAGAAGCCGTGGAAGTGAATTCATAGCGGGCGGCAAAGCTATCGGGCGATGAAGGCGCAGGACTCCACCGGTACTTGGACAGGACCGCCCGTCAAACAGCGCTCGCTCATCGTTGTTCGCTTGACCGCTCACGAAAAAGGCCATTCCGACCAAATGAAAGAGGCCCCCGGAAACACCGAGGGCCTCGCCAGTCGGGGTGACTGGATTCGAACCAGCGACCACTTGCACCCCATGCAAGTGCGCTACCGGGCTGCGCTACACCCCGTTGGGGCGGCGAATGTAGCATTGTGCGAACACCCAGGGCATCGGTGCTCCATCCGCCCCGATGCGTCCCTCTACATTTGGCGCCTTCCAGAACACATGCGCTTCACACCACTGGCTCCATCCGCAGCCATGCTCTTCTTGGTCGCGGGATGCGCCAATCCGCCGGAACAAGCCGCCGAGGCCCCTCAGCCCATCTTCACCATGGATCCGCACAGCCACGCCCGACCGCAGGAGGCCCGCATCACCCATTTGGCCCTCGATCTCAGCGTGGACATGGACAAGCAGGAGGTCAGCGGCACCGCGCGCTACGACATTGCCACGGCCAAGGATGCCGGGCGGATCATCTTCGACACCCACGGCCTCACCATCGAAGGCGTGACCACGGGCGATGGCTTGGCCGCTGAGTACAGCCTCGGCGACACGAGCTTCCTGGGCCGCGCCCTCGAAGTGAAGCTGCCGCCCGATGCGCGCACCGTCACCATCGCCTATCGCACCGGGCCCGGAGCGAGCGCCTTGCAATGGCTCGCGCCACAGCAGACCGCGGGCAAGCAGCATCCGTTCCTCTTCACCCAGGGCCAGGCCATCCTCACGCGCACCTGGATCCCCATCCAGGACAGCCCCGGGATCCGCTTCACCTACGAAGCTCGCGTGAAGGCCCCGCAAGGCCTCATGGCGGTGATGAGCGCCGAGAACCCCACCACCGTGAGCGCCGATGGCAGCTACACCTTCAAGATGGAGCAGCCCATTCCGGCCTACCTCATCGCGTTGGCCGTGGGCGATCTGGCTTTCCTGCCCATCGGGGCGCGCACCGGGGTGTATGCGGAACCCGGCATGGTGGAGAAGGCCGCGTGGGAATTCGCCGACATGGAGCGCATGCTCGAATCGGCTGAGAAGCTCTACGGCGCCTACCGCTGGGGCCGTTACGATGTGATCGTGCTGCCGCCCAGCTTCCCCTTCGGCGGCATGGAGAATCCACGGCTCACCTTCGCCACCCCCACCATCCTCGCCGGCGACCGCTCCCTCACCTCCTTGGTGGCGCATGAACTCGCGCATAGCTGGAGCGGCAACCTGGTGACCAACGCCACCTGGAACGACTTCTGGCTGAATGAGGGCTTCACCGTTTACTTCGAGAACCGCATCTGCGAAGCGGTCTACGGCGACGAGTACGCCCGCATGCTCCAGCTGCTGGGCCGGCAGGATCTGAAGTCAACGATCACGAAGCTCGAAGCCAGCGGCCACCACGCGGATACGCACCTGCGGCTCCACCTCGAAGGCCGCGATCCGGACGAGGGCATGAACGACATCGCGTATGAAAAGGGCTTCGCGCTGCTGAAGCTGCTCGAGGAGAAGGCCGGGCGTGAGAAGTTCGATGCCTTCCTTCGCGGCTACTTCGATGCGCACGCCTTCCGAAGCATGACCACCGATGACTTCCTGGCGTACCTGGAGGAGAAGCTCCTCAAACCAGAGTCGATCGACTTGAACATCGCCGAATGGGTGGATGGAGCCGGCCTGCCCGCCAATGCCATCGAGCCGCAGAGCGACAGCTTCGTGAAGGTGGAACAGGAGATCGCGCGATGGGTGGCCGGTGCCCCGGCCAAGGAACTCGCCACGCAGGGCTGGACCACCTTCCACTGGATGCACTTCCTACGGCATCTGCCAGCCAGCATGAACCCGAATCAGATGAAAGAGCTGGACGACGCCTTCGCGTTCACGGCGAACGGGAACGCCGAGGTGCTCAGCGCCTGGCTGGAGGTCTGCATCCGGAACGACCACGATCCTGCTTTCGAGCGGCTCGATCAGTTCCTCACGACAGTGGGACGCCGCAAGTTCCTGATGCCGCTCTACACGGAGCTCTACAAGACGGAGAAGGGCCGCGTGATGGCTCAGAGCATCTACGCTGCCGCTCGGCCCAACTACCACAGCGTATCCGTTCGCAGCCTCGATGACCTGCTGGCTTGGAAGGACAACCGCCCGCCGGCGAGCTTCTGAGCGGTTCGGTCCGAAGCAAGAAGGCCCGCTGCGATCGCAGCGGGCCTTCTTGCTTCGTAGGGATCAGATCAGCGGGCCAGCACCACGCGCTGCGGAGCGCTCGCCTGCCCGTTCTCAACGAGACTGATCAAGTACGCGCCGTCGGCGAAGGCGCTGAGGTCGACGCTCATGCGGCTCGCACCGTTCACGGAAGTGCTTTGCACTGTATGGCCGAGCAGGTCGGTCACATTCACGGTCGCGGTCGTGGTGGGCTCGGCGAAGCGCACCTCCACGATGCCGTTGGTCAGGCTTGGCGCCAGACTGAAGGTCGTAAGGGCCGCCTCGCTCACGCCCACGAGGCAGGCCATGGCGTCGATGCCGCTTTCTGTGGGGAAGGCCTGCACGAAGGTGCTCATGTCGTTGATGGGCCAGATGTCCTGGTTCTTCATCAGGTTGTCCGGGCCGATGAGGCAGTAGGTGGGGTACGCGTTCACGCCGAACGCGTTGTCCACGGCCGTGCAGCCGCCCTCGATGCCGATGGCCGGCGGGTGGGAGAAGTTGCCGCCGTACGTGGCCTCATAGGCATCCACCTCCGCGTTCGTATCCGTCCCATTGTTCATGGCGATGCAGATGATGTCTCCGCCATTGCAGCCATAGGTCTGGTATAGTTCGCTGAAGTAATGCGAGGTGGCCTGGCACGGCGGGCAGGTGTCGAAGAAGAAATCGAGGATCACGTGCTTGCCCTGCGACGTGTAGGTGTACAGGTTGTGCGTGTTGCCGTGCGTATCGGTCACTGTGAAGTCGGCCACGAGCGAGCCGTTGGGGTAATTGTTCGCTTGCGCGAGCGCCAGCATGGCCGTTGCGCTGCCGAGCATCGAGAGTAGGATTCGCTTCATGAGTGTCTGGAGGTTTGCACCAAGATGCATCTCAGCGGTCCTTGGGCGCATCACCAGGCTCTTCGAATGAAGCGGAGGCGGGGGATCCTACGACTCACCATTCAGCACGCGCGCGAGGGTGGTACGATCTAAAGCATGACCACCGGCGTGCAGCACCAGTTCGACACCCAGCCCGCAGGCTCGCAAGGTGGCAGCGTCACGCTCCACCACTTCAGGACCCACCAACGCGTCCGCTTCGCCATGCACCAGATGGACCGTGGCATTGGAAAGCCGTGCGCGTACTCGGGACGGGTCCAGGTCCGGTGGCAGATTGCCGCCCCACGCCACCACTTCATCAAGATCGGTTCGGCCCCGTACGGCCCATCGCATCAGCGTGGCCACGCCCTGGGAGAATCCGAGCGCCCTGATCCGTGCACCAGGCATGGCGCTTCGGCGCAATTCATCGCAGAGCGCATCAAGGTAGGCCACATGATCGTCGATCTCGTGAAGCCGGTCCTCGCGCGTCATCCACGTGGCGCCCACCCGGGTGTGCTCCGCATCGAGGTAGAATCGGCTGAGTCCTTCCGGCGCCACGATGCACCGACCCTGCTCCAGTCCCTTGAAGCTGTTCAGGAAATAACGCGCGAGCTGGCCATAGCCGTGAAGCGCGATCCAAATCTGCGGGGCTGCCTCGAGCGTGCCCAGCACGTGGTATCGAGCCGTGCGCTGCGCCAGGATGTGCCGCTCTTCCACGGTCAATAGGCCAAGAGGTCCTTCAGTGCCGCCGAAACTTTCTCCGCGCTCGGGATCATGGCAGCCTCCAAGGTGCTGTTCAACGGGATCGCAGGCATGTCCACGCTGCCGAGCGTGCGCACGGGCGCGTCGAGCTGCTCGAAGCACGCGTCGCCGATGCGCGCGGCCAGCGCCTGTGCGAAGGAGTTGGTGATCTGCTCCTCCGTGACCACGATGCAACGGCCATGCGAGCGCACCGCGTTCATCACGGTCTCTTCGTCCACGGGGACCAGGGTGCGCAGGTCGATGATGGTGATGCGGCCGGGAAGGTCCTTCGCAGCGGCCTTCGCCCAGTACACGCCCATGCCATAGGTCACCACCACGGCCGCCTCGCCCTTCGCGACAGCGCGCGCATCCGCTTCAAGCACCACGCGCGCCTTGCCGAATGGGATGACGTAATCGGCGCTCGGCTCCACGGTCCTGGCTTCCTCGGTGCCTTTGATCTTGCTCCAGTAAAGGCCCTTGTGCTCCAGCATCACCACGGGATTCGGATCGTGGTAAGCGGCTTTCATCAATCCTTTCAGATCAGCGCCCGTGCTGGGGTAGGCCACCTTGATGCCCTTGATGTTGCACAGCACGCTCTCCACGCTGCTGCTGTGGTAAGGGCCGCCGCTTCCGTACGCGCCGATGGGCACGCGCAGGATGCAGCTCACCGGCCACTTGCCCACCGTGAGGTAGCACGAGCGCGCCACCTCGGTGAAGAGCTGGTTGAGCGCTGGCCAGATGTAATCGGCGAACTGGACCTCGACGATCGGCTTCAGCCCAGCGGCGCTCATGCCCACAGTGCTGCCGATGATGAAGGCTTCCTGGATCGGCGTATTGAACACGCGGTGCCCGCCGAAATCGCGCGCGAGCGTGGCCGCCTCGCGGAACACGCCGCCCAAGCGCGCGCCAACGTCCTGCCCGTAGAGCAAACAGCGCGGATCATCCTGCATCAGCTCGCGGATGGCGAAGAGCGCGCTGTCCACCATCACCGTGGGCTGACGGTCCTTCGGCGCGCGATCGCCTTTCTCTTCGGTCACCGGCGTCGGCGCGAAGTCGTGCGTGGTGAGGTCGGCGGGCGTCGGGTCATCGGCAGCGCGCGCGCGATCGAAGTCGGCCTTCACGCGGGCGATGGCCTTCTGCTCGATCTGCTTCAGGCCTTCGAGCTGCAAGCGGCTATCTAGGCATTGCTGGAAGAAGCGCGGGAAGGGGTCGCGCTTGCGGTGCTCAGCGAGGTTCTCTTCGCTGCGATAGAACTCCATGCGCACCCCGCTGGTGTGGTGGTTGAGCAGCGGCACCTTGGCATGCACGAGGAACGGACGACGCTCCTTGCGCACGAGGTCGATCACCTCATTCAGCGTGGCGTAGCTCGCGATGAAGTCGGCGCCATCCACTTGGCGCACCTCGAGGCCGGGGAAGCCCTTCGCGTATTCGCTCGCATCGGCCACGCGGATCTCGTCGGCGCTGGCGCTGATGTCCCATTCATTGTCCTGCACCAGGTAGATGATGGGCAGCTTTTTAAGCACGGCCATCTGGAAAGCCTCTGCCACTTCGCCCTCGGTGATGGCCGCATCGCCGATGGAGCACACCACGACGGGCGCCTCCTGATCCGCGCTGCCGTTGAAGTCGTGCGCGATGCCTGCCTGCTCCTTGTACCACATCCCCATGGCGATGCCCGTGGTGGGGATGGCCTGCATGCCGGTGGCGCTGCTCTGGTGCGGGATGCGCGGCACGCCTGCGCGCCGAAGGCTCGGATGGCCGTAATAGGTGCGCCCTCCGCTGAAGGGGTCATCCCGCTTGCCCAGCAACTGCAGCATCAACTCGTACGGCTCCATGCCGATGCCGAGCAGGATGCTGTCGTCGCGGTAGTAGGGCGCCACGAAATCCTGCGCCTTCAACTGCAAACCGAGGGCGAGCTGGATGGCCTCGTGCCCCCGGCTGGTGGCATGCACGTACTTGCTCGTGAGCTTGAAGTGCTCCTCGTACAGCTCGGTCATGGCCTTAGCCGTGCACATCAGCTCCCAAGCGCGCAGGAGCGTGTCCTGATCAGGAGCGCCGGTCTTCTTCGCGAGTTTCTTGGTGGCGGTGAAAGCCATGCGATGAGGTGAGCGGCTAAAGTAGCGGATGGCCGGTGCAGCGCCCTTCCTGCCCGCCGGTAGTTTCGCCCCAACAATCAAGCAAGCCATGACCCGCCAAGCCCACGAGCTCGATCACCGCATCGTCGGTGACGACATGCAATGCGTAGAGATCACCCTGGACCCCGGAGAGACCGTGGTGGCCGAGGCCGGCACCATGATGATGATGGATGAGGGCATCGCCATGCAGACCATCTTCGGCGATGGCCGCGGGCAAAGCCAAGGCTTCCTGGACAAGATGCTCGGCGCTGGCAAGCGCCTGCTCACTGGCGAGAGCCTCTTCATGACCACCTACACCAACCAGAGCAACGTGCGCCGCACGGCGTGGTTCGCGGCATCGTATCCGGGCAAGATCATGCCGTTGGACCTGCGCGATTACCAAGGCAAGCTGGTATGCCAGAAGGACAGCTTCCTGTGCGCGGCCAAGGGCGTGAGCATCGGCATCGAATTCCAGAAACGCTTGGGCGCGGGCCTCTTCGGTGGCGAGGGCTTCATCATGCAGAAGCTCGAGGGCGACGGTCAGGTGTACATCCACGCCGGCGGCACCACGGTGCAGCGCGAATTGGCGCCCGGCGAGATGCTCCGCGTGGACACCGGCTGCCTCGTGGCCATGACGCAGACCGTGGATTACGACATCCAATTCGTCGGCGGCATCAAGAACACGCTCTTCGGCGGCGAGGGCCTCTTCTTCGTGCAGCTGCGCGGGCCGGGCCACGTGTGGATCCAATCGCTGCCCTTCAGCAGGCTCGCCGACAACATCATCGCCGCCGCGCCGCGCGCGGGTGGCCGCGGCAAGGAGGAAGGCAGCTTGCTCGGCGGCTTGGGCCGCTTGCTCGACGGCGACAACTGATCAGGCTTCCTCGGGGGGCGGATGCTTCGGCTTCCGCGCGAAGCGTTTCTTGCTCTTCACCACGCGCGTGCGGTAACGCGAATCCAACGCGCCAGCGGCCTTCTGCGCCTCGCGCTTGGCGGCGCGCTCGATCGCGTCGAGCTCTCGTTTGGTGATGCGCTTCTTCGCAGCCATCGCGGCTTCACTTCAGCACGCTGTACATGGCGAGGTCCAGCAGACGGCCATCGGCGGTGCGGTAATCGCGCCGCATGATGCCCTCGCGCTCGAAGCCGCATCGTTCCAGCACCTTGCAGCTGCCGATGTTCTCCGGGTCGACGCGCGCAACGACCTTCTCCATGCCCAGCCGCGAGAAGGCGAAGTCGACCGCCCACATCACGCCCATGGTGGTGATGCCCTTGGCCTCGTAGATGCTGCTGATGAAGTACGCCGCCTCGCAGCGCGGCACGGTCCAGTCGAATTCCTTGAGGAAGACCAGGCCGATGGGCTCGCCGCCCTCATAATCGCGCATGGCGAAGCAGAAGAACTCGCGGCGCTTCGACTTGGCGATCATGTCCTTGATGTACGACCGCGTGGAGCGCGGGTCGCTGCAATGCGCGCAGGTCACCGGGAAGTACGGTTGCAGCCGCGCGCGCTCGCGCTCCACGAGCTTGAAGAGGCCGACGTGATCGTCCTTCTCGATGGGCTCGATGATGACCGAGTCGCTCATTGCTCGTCGCGCATGCGCAGCGCCGCCTCGCGCATGGCAGCGGCGCGCTCGCGGCCAAGGTACCGCTCCACCCCGGCGTGCGCGAGGTACACGAGCGGTGTGCTCAGCACCGCCACGACGAACTTGTAAGCATAGGCCGTGAGCACCATCGCCGTGCAGCGCGCGAAGCTGAAGTCGTCGCGCATCACCCAGAACGCCACGTAGGTCACCACCACGCTGTCGATGAGCTGGCTCACCAGCGTGCTGCCCGTGGCGCGGAGCCAGATGCGACGGTCGCCGGTGGCGCGCTTGATCGCGCGGAAGGCGAAGGCATCCACCAGCTGCCCCACCACGAAGGCGCTCAAGGAGCCGAGTATGATGTTCATGCCTTGTCCGAAGATGCCTGCGAAGGCCGCTTGCATGTCGGGCACGCCTTGTCCGGCGTTCATGCCGACCCAGAAATCGGCCGGAGGCATGCCGATGGCAAAGCCCATCACGATGAACGCGAAAGCGATGAGCCCGGTGGTGAGGAGCGTGAGGAAACGAACCCCGCGAACGCCGTAGTAGTCGTTCACCACATCGGTCATGATGAAGACGATGGGCCAGGGCAGCACGCCCACGCTGAGCACGAAGCTCAAGTGCTCCTGTCCGAGCAGCGCGAAATCGGCCGTGGCGAGGCCGAGGGCGGTCTCCAGTTGGAAGAGCTTCACGCCGATCATCTCCGCCAGCAGCGCGTTGGCCGCGAAGAAGCCAGCGAGCACGAGGAAGAGCCGCGTGGCCTTGTCGGAGAGGATGGAGTGGATCACGGGGCCACAAGATCGCCCACCCGCACCACACCGCCCTGCTCCGCCATGGCGTTCATGCCGAAGAGCACCTTGCCATTCCAGGCGCGATAGGTGGCGAGCGTGCGCAGCGGTTCCTTCCCGCGCTCGCCGGTGCGCTGGTCGGTGGTGGTGATGGCGCAGCGGCCGCAGGGCTTCACCGGCGTGAATCGGACCGTGCCGATGCGGACCTCCCGCCATGCATCCTCCTGGTATGCCGTGCCCCCGGTGATCACCAGGTTCGGGCGGAAGCGATCCATGGGCAAGGCCACTTCCATCCGTGCATTCAGGTCGTCCAAGGACGCCTGCGAAAGCACCAGGTACGGGAAGCCATCGCTCAGCGAGGTGAGGCCGTCCGCGTAACGCGCGTCCACTGAACGCTGCGAGGAATCGGGCATGAACACGAGCCGGGCCGAGGCGCCCAAGCGATCGGTGAACCACGCGCTCCAGGCCGGTTCACCTTCCAGCACGCGCACCGTGTCATCGAACACGGCGGCATCCACGGTCCGTGATCCATCGAGCCACCAGGGCAGGTCGAGCGTGTCGCCGGTCCGTGCATCCGTGACGCGGAATCCTGTTGCGGATGCCGTGCAACGCAGCAGCGCCATCGTTGGCTGCTCTCGTTGCGTGATGAACCGGCCTTCCTCGTCCACCAGCATCCACCGCCGATCATGCTCGAAACCGCGGTCAGTCGTGCGCGCCTCCTCCACCGCGAAGCCACCGAGGGATTTGATCGGATAGATGCGGATGGAGGAGAGCGAGAGGCTCATGGGCGCAGCACCCGCTTCACCACCTCCTCACCCTCCACGCGCATTCGGAGGAAGTATACTCCTGGCGCGTCAGGCAGCAGGATGCGCCACATGGCGCCCATGCGCTCGGCGCGCACCGTGGCGGTGACTCCGCGCGCATCGTGCACCGCCACGAATCCGAGGCTGGTGCTCCCGCTGGCGCTGATCGTGATCCAGCCATCGAGCGTCGGGTTCGGCGCGATGCGCATCGCGCTCCTGCGCTCCTCAGCGATGCCTACCGGTCCAAGCAGGAGCGAATCCGTGGCGACCAGCGATGGTGACCGATCGCTCGCCGCGAGCATGTCCGCGAAGGCCTGGATCTCGGGATGCGATACGCTGAACAGCTCCGCGTTCCAGCCGGGAGGCACGGGCTGGTACCATACCCGTGCGTACGCGCGCAGGCCGCCGCTCACGCCCGTGACCGGCACATGGTAGCGCACGATGTCGGCGCCAGTGCCTTCATCGCCGAAAGTGTTGAGGTTGAAATCGGCATCGCTCACCGGCACGCCGGCCACGCGCGTGGTGTCGTAAGCGTAGTGGGTGCTGGTGAAGCCCAGCGGCACCAGGCGGTTGTCCTTGATGGGTTCCTTCGCGCGTTCGAGCACGGTGGTCACGTCGCCGTTCACATCGCCCATCACCAGCTCATAGATCTGCACCTGATCGCCGGACGTGATCACGTCATGGTGCGGCTCGTAGGGCATGTCGTGCCCCTCCACCTCATCGCCGCTGTTCAAGCGCCCGCTCTTGAACACCGTATCGCCTTCCGTGGTGAGCACGATGAACTCCACGAATGCGCGCCGTGAAGGGTAGCCGCTGGGGAATCGGTGCCCGGCCTTGTTCTCCAAACGCAGCGAGAAGTACGCGGTGTCGGTGGTGCGGTCGAGCAGCGTTAGCGAGGCATCGAGCGTGCGATCGCGCAGCATGCGCTCCGTGCGCGTGATCGTGCTGTCGAACTGCACGTCGGTGGCCGGGATATCGAGCGTGTCCTTGAACTGCTTCAAGAGGCGCAGCATGTGCGCGTTGCCGCCCACCAGATGATGCAGGCCGAAGGGGCTCTGCTCGTTCAGGAAGGGATACTCCGCCGCGAGGATGATGCCGTCGTTGATCCGCGGCAGGTGGCAGGTGTTGCACATCGTGCCATTCGCGCTGTACACGCTGTTCAGCCATTCGTGGTAGGTGGCCTGCTCCACGAACTCATCGCCGGTGAATTCGCCATTGAGGTCCACCGTCTCGGTGATGAGGGTGTGGCAGCCCGCGCACACCTTGCTGTTCACGATGTGGCTGCCGAAGCCCGGCGTGAAGCGCACGAAGAACTCCATGATCGCCGGGTTGATCTGGTCATCGCTGTAGGGTCCGTACACGCGTGCCGAATCGAATTCGAGCTCACCGCTGAAGAAGCTCCCCGCCGTGGCCTCGCGCTGCCCATGGCAGCTCAGGCAGCTCACGCCATCCAGGCCCAGCCGGCTGGTGTCGAGGTGCGCGAGCGTGAACAACGGATTCCCGAGCAGGCGTTCCTCGTGCATGCCCAATGGCGCGTGGCAGCCCAGGCATTTGTTCTGCAGCGAATCAGCGTGCGCGGGATTCACCAAGGACTCGTGGCGCACCTTGGCGCGGAAGAACGGATCGCGCGCGCTGTTGGCCATCATGCTGCTGCGCCAATCGTTCACCACGTTCACGTCACGGCCCTGGTCATCGATGCTGGCCACGCCCAGGAGATCGCGGCCGTGGCAGCCGGCGCAGCGCCCTGCCGTGGTGAACCAGGTGCCGAAGTACACCGTGAGGCTGTCCTGGCTCCGCATCAGGGCCAGTTCCAACCGGCCATGCGGCCCCGAGATGGGCCGCACCGCGAAATCCCACGCCGAGAGCAGCAGCACGAACCCGGCCGCCGCGCCGAGCACCACCAACTTCTTCCGCATGCGGCGCAAGGTAGACGGTGCTCCCGGCCGGAACAGGTCCTATTCGCCGCCATGCTGAAAGTGCTGAAACGCCTGGCACGGCATCAGCCAGCCGTTGTGGGAAGTTGGCGCTCGCTCCCCCAAGCCCGCTTCGCCAGCCGGGTACCTTCGCCCTCGATCGCCGAAGCGCAACAGCGCACAGGCGCCGACCATGCGTTCGTTGCTCCTGCTCCTCTTCATCTCTGCTTCGCTCCTCGCCTTCGGGCAAGGGGCCGAGCCTTTCGTGGACTACTGGGACGCGAAACAGACCATCAAGAAGAGCGAGGGCCTCATGGTGAACGGCCGCGAATGGGGCGAGTGGAAGTTCTATGACCGCCAGGGCCATCTCATCGAGCAGAGCGAGTTCAGGGCCGGAGAGCGCGATGGGCGCGTGCGCATCTATTACGACGGCAAGCAGCTGCAGCACGATGGCTTCATGCGCCACGGTGTGCAGGACAGCACCATCACCAGTTACTACATCAGCGGGAAGGTGATGGAGCGCGGCGCGTACAAGAAAGGCGTGAAGGAAGGCGCCTGGGAATACTCCTATCCGGATGGCAAGCCGATGCTGAAGGAACACTGGAGCACGGGCATCGCCGTGGTGCTCGATGCCTGGGACAAGGATGGCGCGCAGACCGTGACCAAGGGCGACGGCATCGTCCGCATCTTCTTCCCCAGTGGGGCCATCAGCGAGGAGAAGCGCTACAAGGCCGGCGTGGCCGATGGCGAGCAAACGGAGTACTGGCCGGCAGGCAACATCAAATCACAAGGGCCCTGCACGGGAGGCCTGCGCAACGGATTGTGGAAATGGTACGGCAGCAACGGCAAGCCGGAGAAGGAAGCAGCCTACATCGCAGGGAAACTGCATGGCACCTACACCGCCTACCGCCCCGATGGATCAGTGGATGTGACCGGCTGGCACAAGGCCGATCGGAAGGACAGCCTCTGGACCTGGTACAATGCGAAGGGCAAACCGGAGATGAGCGGCCCGTTCAAGGGCGACCTGCGCGACGGCGTATGGAAGCACTGGCATCCCAACGGCCAGTTGCAGAGCACCGGCGCATTCGCGTCAGACAAGGAGCAAGGCGAATGGGTCTACTACTACGAGGGCGGTCAGCTCTGGAAGAAGGGCGCCTTCGAGCAAGGACAGAAGACCGGCACCTGGACCACGCGCTACGAGAGCGGGCAGAAACTGCAGGAAGGGCCCTACGTGGATGGGAAAGAGAATGGGCAATGGCAGAACTGGTTCGAGAACGGCAGGCTGAAGACCGAGGGCACGTTCAAGGAAGGCCGCATGAGCGGACTATGGAGGGGCTTCTTCCCGGATGGCAGCCCCGACTACGAAGGCTGGTTCCAGGACGACCTGAAGCACGGGGCGTGGAAGCTCTATTTCGATCCCGGCGAAGGCAAGATCACCGGCGGCCGCCTGCGCGAAGAGGGCAGCTACGACCAAGGAAAAAAGAGCGGACGGTGGATCGCCTACAGCGTGAACGGCACGCCGATCAGTGAAGGGCTCTACGTCAACGGCATGCCCACCGGCGCCTGGGTCTACTTCGACGATGCCGGTGTGAAGATGCGCGAGCAGGAACTCCTCAACGGCGACCCGCACGGCTCATGCAAAGTGTACGACCAGCGCGGCCGCGTGGTGCAGGAGATGCACTACAAGGAAGGCCGCCTGCACGGCACCATGACCACCTACGACCGCAATGGAAAGCCCGTGCGGACCGTGGAGTACGAAGAGGGGCAGGTCAAGAAGACTGAACCGCCGAAGGGACAGCCGCAGCAGCGAGGAGGAGGCGTGCCGGGGAGCAGAAAGTGAATAAACGCGCGTGCCGCGCAGGTCGTCTCCATGAGCGCGGATGAGCGATCCGTGAGGCCCGTCGATTCAACTTCCAAGCTGCCACCCTACATTCGCCCCCGAAAGTCGGCGGAAGAGGAAGAGGGGGCCGCCCCTCTTTTTTGTTGCAGCCTACTGAGGAACAGGAGTTCATGATCACTGAAGCGCTCGTGAAGCAATTGGTCGAACGGCACTTGGAAGGCACCACGCACTTCCTGGTGGCTGTGGAACTACGCCCTGGCAACAAGCTGGTGGTGGAGGTCGATGACGATCGCGCCATCACGCTGAACGAGCTGGCCTCGCTGAACAAGGCCGTGCGCGAATCGCTCGGACCGGAGGCGGATGACTATGAATTGTCCTTCAGCAGCCCCGGCATGGGCCGCCCGTTCAAAGTGATGCGCCAGTACCAGAAGCACATCGGCCGCATCGTCGACGTCACCCTGCACGACGGGCGCGCGCTGCACGGGCAGCTCACCACCCTCAACGGCAGCACCCTGGGCCTTCGCATACAGCACCCCAGCAAGGTGAAGGGCCGCCTACCGAAACTGGACGAGGAGACCACCACCGTGCCCCTCGCCGACATCAAGAGCACCAAAGCAACCATCACGTTCAACTAGAATCTGGCCATGGCCACTGTGAACCTCCTCGAGTCCTTCGGCGAATTCAAGGACATCAAGAACATCGACCGCGTCACCATGATGGGCATCATGGAGGATGTCTTCCGCAGCGTGGTGCTGAAACGCTTCGGCGAGGAGGCCAAGGTCGACATCATCATCAACCCCGATAAGGGCGATCTGGAGGTATGGCTGAACCGCGTGATCGTGGAGGACGGCTTCAGCGAGGATGACAACCTCGACATCGAGCTCAGCGAAGCGCGCAAGATCGACCCCGACTTCGAGGTGGGCGAAGAGGTGAGCCAGGAAGTGAAGATCGAGGACTTCGGCCGCCGCAACATCCTTGCGCTGAAACAGAACCTGCAGAGCAGGATCGTGGAGCTGGAGAAGGACCACCTCTACAACAAGTACAAGGAGCGCGTCGGCGAGATCATCAC